>NZ_JBJDPY010000004.1:0-73866 GCF_044903205.1 Streptomyces sp. NPDC029674 | reverse complement strand
CCGGAGCGGCCGGGGGGGGGGGGGGGGGGGCGGGGGGGGGGGGGGGGGGGGGGGGGGGGGGGGGCCGCGGGGGCCCCCCCCCCCCCCCCCCCCCCCCCCCCCCCCAACCGCGTAATGAGCGCAATGAGCGCAATGACTTCACCGAAAGGGGCGCACCGACGGGCCTGAGTGAGACCATCGGGCTCTTCTTCCGGTGAGCAGCTCAATCCAAGACGGATATTGACGTCCCGATCGGGCGCAGCTTCTGCGTAACGTGACCGTGGACGTTCGCGTATGGGAGAAGGAATCGTAGCGAGGTGCGGGCCGGCAGGAATCACCCCGCTCTCGAACGCGGTGACGTGTCCCGGCAAGTCGCTCCACAACGGCCACTCGAAAGTGATCTTGCCAAGCCATCCTCCACTGTGACTTTCTGGAATCAGCCGACTACCAGCAGTGGTTGCCGGTCGGTGACGGGCGGAGGGATGACGATGGGCAGTACCCAGGTGGCAGGCGCAGCTGAAGAGCGCTCCGCGTATGTGATCAACACGGTGGTGGGAACCGGGGTCGCCGGGTCCGACGGGGATGGCGGACCGGCCGGTTCCGCCGAGTTGCAGGTCCCCGGGGGCATCGCGGTGGACAGTACGGGCGCCCTGTACATCGCCGATACCGAAAATCACCGCGTACGGAAGGTCACGCCTGACGGGATCATCACCACCGTCGCCGGGACCGGCAACATGAGCGCTGTGGGTGACAACGGCCCTGCCGTCTCGGCCCAGTTGAAGTCCCCGAGCGCAGTCGCGGTGGACAGTACCGGTGTCCTCTACATCGCCGATACCGAAAATCACCGCGTACGGAAGGTCACGCCTGACGGGATCATCACCACCGTCGCCGGGACCGGCAACATGAGCGCTGTGGGTGACAACGGCCCTGCCGCCTCGGCCCTGCTGAACAGCCCGCGCGCTGTCGCGGTGGACAGCGCGGGCGTCCTCTACATCGCCGAGCACGACGGCCACCGGGTGCGGAAGGTCGCGGTCGACGGGACGATCACCACGCTCGCCGGGACCGGAGAGGCGGGATTCGCAGGAGACGGTGGTCCCGCGGTCTCGGCGCAGCTCAACACCCCGCGCGCGTTGGCCCTGGACAGCGCGGGCAACGTGTACATCGCCGACTACAAGAACGACCGGGTCCGTAAGGTTACGGCGGACGGCACGATCACCACCGTCGCCGGCAGGGGAGACCAAGGAACCTGGGGCGACGGCCCGGCCCCCACCGTCTTGGTGCTCGCTCCCGTGGGGCTGGCCGTGGACAGCGCGGGGGTGCTCTACATCGCCGAAAACGGCAGGCGGGTCCGGCAGGTCACGACGGACGGGATGATCAGCACGTTCGCCGGCTCGTGGCGCGACCGTGGCTTCGACGGTGACGGCGGCCCACCCGCCGCCGCCCTGCTGAGCAACCCCTTCGGGCTCGCTGTGGACGGCGACGATTCCGTCTACATCGCCGACCGTGGCAACAACCGGGTGCGGAAGGTCGCGTCGGCGAAGCCGGAAGGGCTGCCCGAGTCGGGCACGGTCGTCTTCTGGGCCAATGTGCGCAGCAGGTTGCGCATGGCGGTCCTGAGCCAGTCGAAGAAGGACGGGGCACAGGTGCATCACTTGCCCGCCTCCCCGAGGGACTACCAGCGGTGGCGGCTGGTAGTGGTGGGCCAGGACGGCGGGGACGTGCTGTACAGGATCGAGAACGTGCGCAGCGGCAAGGTCCTGGAGGTCGACGGGGTGCGGGAGGCGTCCGGGGCGTCCGTCGCGCAGCGCGCGTACGAGGGGGCCGAGGCGCACCACCAGCAGTGGAAGTTGGTCCCCGTCGGTGCCGCGGCCGACACCCCGCGCGCGTACGAGATCGTGAACCGGAACAGCGGTCTGCGTCTCCGGGCCGAGAGCAACGCCCCTGGTGCGATCAGGCAGCGTGGGCCGGAAGGTGAGGCGCAGGCCCGGCAGTGGCATCTGTTGCCCGTGTGACGCGTGGGCGGGGGGGGAAGAGGTGGTTCTGTCCCTGCCCCCCTTCGCCAGGCGGGCATCGCTCCTAGGAGGAAGCGGGCGGGTCCTCCGCTGCCGGCTTGGGCGCCTTCGGGGTCTCCGGGGTCTTGGGGGGTTTCGTGAAGTCGCTCTTCTTCGGCCTGTTCTCCAGATCCTCGTCCTTCTGGAGGCCGTCGTGCTGCTTGACCGTCGCACTCGCCTCCCGCATGCCCGCGGACGCGGCCGCGGAGACCGAGCCCGGGTTCTGGGCGTACTGGGCCTGGGTGCCGGCGGACGTCTGGGTGGTCTGGATGAAGGAGCCGAGGAAACCCAGGATGGCCCGCGCTTCCGGCGAGGTCTCCTGCACGACCTTCGCGCGGGCGGACGCGCCGTGGATCGCGCTGGTGAACAGGCTCGTGCTCGTGTCGTCGTACGTGTCGTCGTCGGCGTCCTCGAAGTCGACGCCCGCGCCCGGCTGTGCCTTGGTGCTGTCGGTGGTCACGGAGAAGAGTCCCGCGCTTTTGCCGGCGGAGTTGAAGACGTTGTCGAACACCATGGTCGTCACCTCTGGTCGTCGTAGGGCGGTACCGCCCGAATGGTCAGGGCTTCTTGTAGAGCGACTGCTGGCTGACGGTCAGGGTCTCCGCGTCGAGCATGGTGTGGTGGACGTCCAGGGCGGAGACGACCTCGGCCATCCCCTGCATGCGAAAGCCGCCGGGCGCCAGCTCGATGTCACCGATGTCGCGGGCCACGACCGTGTCCAGGCCGGGGTAGGTTCCGCTCTGCGGTGGGGACAGGACCCTGACCGGCACGGCGTAGTTCACGGCGAGCAGCCCGGAGAAAGTCACCGGGATCTCGTAGGTGTACTGCTTGCGGGTACGCCGCTGTGTCACGAGCGTCTCCACGCGGGAGTTCTTCGGAACCTTGCCGGAGATCTGCGATTTCGAGGCCCAGCTGGTGGTCAGGGAGCCGCCGACGGTGGCCGCGATGCCCAGGGCCAGCTGGGCGTTGAGCGTCGCGTTGCCGGTGGCGCTGCCCGTGGTGGTGAACCCCACCGAGTTCGTCACGGTGTTCGCCGAGGTGTTGGACGACGAGTTCCTCGTGGACGTCTCGGTGGCGTGGGCGTGGTCCGTGCCCATGCTGTCCTTGCTGGCCTTCTTGGTCACGGTGTCCGTGTTCCGGTTCGCCGCCTCGTTCTGGCTCTGCATGGCGAGCTGCGCCTGGAGGTCCATCCGGAGCTGGTTCTGCAACTGCAGCTGGAGCGCGGCGCCGATGCTGCCGCCGAAGGTGAGCTTGGCGTCTCCGTGCAGCGACCAGGTGATCCCGTTCGACACGGTGAAGTCGACCGAGTCGGAGAAGGTCATGTCCTCCGTCTGGCTGCGGTTGACGTAGGCGCGTGAGGAGAACGTGTCGGGCGGGGGTTGCCCGATGTCGCCCCGCACCTCGATCAGCGGCTCCCCGAGGTTCATGTAGGCGAGCCAGCCCAGCTGGTACGCGGTCGTGGGGAAGGTGCCGAAGCTCGACTTGTTCACGGAGAACCCGATGGGCTCGTGCCGCACCCCGTAGGCATCGACGTAGACCAGGTTGGGGTGGTTCAGGATCGACTGCCAGGCCTGCTCGATGCCCAGCTCCCGCAGGTTCTTCTTGGTCAGCGGCTGAAGCTTGTCCGGTACCAGATTGTACGCGTTGGAAGGCATTCCCCGTCCTCGACTGAGCTGGCTGGATCGCATACGGAAACGTAAATGATATGCACGAGTGCGCTTTCCGGGAGTCGAAGCTAGCACGGGCCACGTTCTCCAGCGAGACGCCTTTGGATATGACGCTCAAACGAGTGGTACAGGCTCGCCAATTTCCCTTCAAGACGTGCAAGGAGAATCGGTTCATCAATATCGGTCAGTTGATCAGCGACCTACGTGAATTACTTCCCGCAGGTGGTTTGACCTGCGACGCGCCGCATTTGAGACCTTTGTTTCGGCCTTTCCATCGCTCTGGGTGACATGTGGCCTTCGACGGCGGGGCTTGCGGCGATGCTGTGCGATGCGCCAGTGTTCTGGGCGCCCGGTGCATTGTTCTCCGAATTCAGAACAGGTGAGGTCTCCGCGATGTACTCCCAGGAACGCACGGCGATGTCGAATTTGGTGGTCGGCGGCCCGGTGGCGGTGAACAGCTATGACAACGCGATCGTGGCGGCACTGGTCGAGAATCGGCCGGTCATGCTCGTCCACGCCTTCAACGGCGGCTACCTCCGGCCGGCCGAGCTGACGGAGGCGAGCCACGACAAGGGCGTCAAACTGGCCACCGCGCTCGACCCGGACACCAAGGAGGCGAACGGCCACCTCTGGCACATCACCCCGGGCGGGTTCTTCGGTCAGCGACCGCTGTACTTCATCGAGAGCGCCGCCGGCCAGGTGACGCCCCAGCCCGTCGGTACGGGTGAGGCCGATGCCGGGCGCGGCGACGACGGCGCACCGAAGCCGCAGCGCAGGCGTGTCACCGTCCACCAGGAGGCGCCGAACACCACGGCCGACACCGTCCAGGTGGGCCTGCCCGACAAGGTCGGCGACAAGTGGCGCGGGAAGAACGGCGCCCCCGAGGACACCCAGCTCTGGGTCGTCACGGTGACGCCGTGGGGCGGCATCACCTTCGTGCCCATCACCCACCCCGACGCCATCCTCGGGTTCAAGGATCACGCGGTGACGGCCGACAGCGAAGTCCGGCTCACCCACAACTGGGGCGGGGACTTCACCGGGACGGTCATCAACACGTTCTACCCGCGGCTGCCCAGCGAGTGGAACGTCCCCTACCACCACGTCTTCACGTGATCGGTCCCCGCGCCGCCGCACTGCTCCCGACCCAACGCCCGAACCGCCTGGAAGAGGCACCACCATGCCCGTGCCCACGGAAGAACTGAAGCTGGAGATCGTCAACGCCGCCACGGGGAAGACCCTCGGCGCCACGGCCGCGCCGAGCACGAACGGGGAGCTCGTCGTTCGCGACTTCCCCGACGGCGGTCCGCGCCCCGAACAGTGGCACCTCGCCCCGGCACAGGATGACCAGGCCTATGTCATCCGCGACGCGGCCACGGGCAAGGTGCTCGACAACCCCGCCGCAGCGGACCGCGGCATCCGCCGCGCCGACGCCGCCGCCGGCGCGACGGGCCAGCAGTGGCACCTTCTCCCCGTCGAAGGCGCAGCGGATCTCTACGTCATCGAGAGCGCGGCGGACGGTGCCGTACTCGACCTCGCCGACCCGGACGAGGACGAGAGGGAAGGTGAAGGTGAGGGTGAGACGAACGGCACCCGGATCGTTCTGGGCGAGTACGACGACGACGCGGAGAGCCAGCGGTGGCGGTTCGTCCCGAGCGAGCCGGAGCGCACCAGCGACCCCGTACTGCGCTTCGCGCCACTGAGCCACTGGACCAGCCGCCAGTCCTGGCGCCTGGTCCGTTCGTCCGCCCTGCGCCCGGCACCCGACGCGACGCCGTCCTTCAGCGACATGCTGCTGGTCCTCGAAGGTTTCGGGAGCAGCCAGGACGCCGGCGAATGGAAGGGCGAAGAGGCCGGTCACCTGCCCGGCGGGCCCCTGGGCCGGTGGGCCGGAGCGGGGGCGCGGTTCCTCGCCGACACCTCCGGAGCGGGCCGGGCGGACATCGTGGGGCTCAAGCCCGGCAAGGGGGCCGTGACCTCCTCCAGCAGGGGTGACGGGACGTTCGACGACGAGCATTCCCTGCACCAGGGCACGCCCTCCGCCAACCCGGCGGACCTGTGGAGCGTCGTGGACACAACGGGCGACGGCAGGCCCGACCTGGTCGTGCTGTCCACCGGCGGTGTCCGGGTCTCCGCCCGGGACGAGGGCGGGGCGTTCGCGCCCACTGGCGGCAAGCTGGTCCTCAAGGCGTTCGGGCACGGCCCGCAAGCCGGCGGTTGGCAGGCCGAAAAGCACCCCCGGTTCCTCGCCGACACCACCGGCAGCGGCAGGTTGGACATCGTCGGCTGCCACGACGACGGGGTCTGGATCTCCCTCCAGGACGAGGACGGAACGTTCGCGCCGCTCGGCGACGAACCGGTCCTCAAGGCGTTCGGTCACAGCGAGGACGCGGGAGCCTGGCTCACCGGCAAGCATCCTCGCTTCCTCACCGACACCACCGGCAACGGCCGGCTGGACATCGTCGGCTGCCACGGGGACGGCGTCTGGGTGTCCCTCCAGAACGAGGACGGAACCTTCGAGGAACCCCTGTTCGTCCTCGACGACTTCGGAACCGACCAGGGATGGAAATCGGTGGAGGAACACCCCCGGTTCCTGGTCGCGGCCGCCACGGGCGAGGCGGTGGACATCGTAGGTTTCGGTCCCCAGGGTGTCGTCGTCTCACGCGGACGCGGCGACGGCACGTTCGAGCCCGCCAAGCTCGTCCTGAACGACTACGGGAACGCCCAGGGATGGACCAGCAAGAAGCACCTACGCCTCCTCGCCGACGTCACCGGCGACGGCACCCCGGACATCGTCGGCTTCGGCGACGAGGGGGTCTGGGTGTCGCACAACCGGGGCGACGGCACCTTCGAGCAGGCACAACTCGTATGCCGCGGCTTCGGCTACAGCAACGACGCGGGCGCCTGGCGGGTCGGCCACCACCCCCGCTTCCTGGCTGACATCACCGGAGACGGCCGCCCGGACATCGTCGGCTTCGGCGGTCCGGGCGTATACGTCGCCCGCAACCTCCACCGCCGGTTCAAGACCCGCTGACCGGGGGCGAAGTCGCGGTGCTCCCGGCCGGCGGGCCCGGGACGCCGGCTACGGGCCTCGGCCTCCAACTCCCGGACCAGTCGAACCGGCTCCAGTTCCTCCCTGCCACTCCTATGAGTGAGGTGCTCAGCGGTACGCCGTGGGCCGGGAGTCGCTCGCCGCCGACCGGATCACGGCCGAGCAGATCACCGCACGCCTGCTCGGTGACGCGGCATGCCCTGGGACCGGCCACCGTCGCCGTCGATCAGCCCCCGGACTCGTCGAAGTAGTGTTCGTCGATGTGTGCCCGATAGCTGGGATCGGTGACGCGGAGGTCTCTGTCGAAGCGCGGGGCGTCCTTGACGCGGTCCTTCGTGCGGGGCACATGCACCGTGCGGTTCGCTTCGTCGACGTGCGCGATGACCCAGACGGGCAGCAGTACCTTCTTGCTCAGCAGCGCCCCGCCCGTGTCGACGACGAGGTGATCGGGCGACACTTCCTCCGACGCGGGGTCGACTTGCCCGATCGGACCGTCGCTCGCCTCCACCGTGCAGCCGATGAGGCCGGTGGTGGAAATCCGCCTGTCCGGGGTTCCGGAGGCCTGGAAGTCGTCGGACATTCCCTCTTCGGGCATTCGCTCTTCGGACATGCGCCCTGATCCTCTCCCGTGTCGATGGAGTGGGAACCAGATGTCCGCGCCGAGTCGGACGAAACCTGGGAGGGCCGGGCGGCCGGCGGCGAACAGCGGTGCGGCGTTGCGGGACCTTCACATCTTCCGGTCCGTGACGGCGTTCGAGTGGGGCAGGCGAGAGGGGACGCCGCGGGGAGGTCGCCGCCGATGTTAGTTGTCGCTCTCTTGTTGTTGCCCGTCATGGGCCTTCTGCTGCTCTGCATGGACCGGGTCGAGGACCGGTTGAACGGACGTGCCGCATCGTCGGCCGGCCGCCATCGGGGCCACCTACGCCTCATTCACGGGCAGAAACGTACGGAGCACCGCGACGCGGCGCCGCAGAAGCGCCGAAGGAAGCGTCCCGAGGGCCGGGCGAAGTACCGTTCCCGGGAACGTTCCGACAAGCGTCACGCGGCCTGAGGGGCCGGCCGAAGGTGCGTACGTACGGATCCGGCCGCGCACCGACGAGCACCGCGCACCGAAGACCCCACCGGAGGCACGACGTGGACCACGTACGGCGAGTTCGCCGAGCCGGGGCAGGAGCGCCGCCTCTCCCCGCGCGCCGCATGCGCTTCGACGGATGGATCGCGGGCCTCGGCACGACCGGCGGCGTGCGCATCGTCGTCGGGTACTGGCCGCTGTCCCCGCTGGGGCCCTTCGCCGATGTCATGGTGGAGCGGGCCGACGGGCACCGGATGCTGCTGGCGCCCTCGGAGGAAGTGGTGCGGTTCGTCACCGCAACGTACCGGTTCGACGAAGTCGTCATCTGCCCCGTCACCGTGATCCCCGCGCATGACCGGTGGGACGTGGCAGCCGGCCCGTTGGCGCTCACCTTCACGCCCGGCCGGCCCACCGTGCTGGGGCGTCTGCTGAGACTGGCCCCGGGCCGCCTGGCGGGCAGCCCCGGCTGGGCCGCGCTGTGCGACGTACCGGCCCGCGTACTGATGCGGGGTGTGCGGACGCGTGGCAGCGCGGGGGCGGGGCGCCGCGAGTGGTACGCCGCCAGGGACCTGCGCTCGATCACCGCGGCGGACGCGGCCTGGGACGGGCGGCGGCTGGGCGCGCTGCGCGACGTACACCCTCCGGTCCGCTTCGGCTTCGGCTCCGTACCCCGCCGCCCTTCCCTGACCCGCGTCGCCACCACGGTGGAGGTCTCCGACGGCGTGTGACGCGTGCCAATGCAGCTGGGAGACCGCAGGCTGGCAGTCCCTGCTCGTCCAGCGGTTCGATCATGTTCCCGTGGCCGATGACATGGAACTGCCGGCTGCGGCGGACCTGCACCTGGTGCTGCCGGTCGCGGGGCGGGCGGCGATGGAGACACGGCGCGACGGTCGGACGACGCGCCACACATGGGCACCGGGACGGCTGGAGATGGGCATTCCGGACCGGCCGATCCTCCGCCGCTACCGTGCGGCCGGGCCCATGCGGAGCGTACAAATACACATTCCGCGTGACACGGTCGAGACGGTCGCGGCGCAGCTCGGCGGCCGTGCGGTGGACTACGAGGCGCTGGCCGCGTCCTTGGCGGCGGGAGACCCGGTGATCGAGGAGGCTGTCCGTGCGCTCGGCTCTCCCGATGAGGCGGCCGGTGACCTGTACGCCGAATCCGCGGCGGCCTTCCTGACCGTGCACCTGCTCACCCGTCATGCGGGAGGAACGGCTTCGCGCACGCCTGCGCGGGAAGACGCGCGCGTCGGGGCCGCCGTCGCGATGATGCGCGACCGGCTCGCCGAGCCGGTCACCCTGGCCGAGATCGCCGGTGAAGTGCACCTGAGCGTCTACCACTTCGTCCGGGTCTTCAAGGCGGCCACCGGGGTGACGCCGTACAGGTACCTCACCCGGCTGCGCGTAGAGGAGGCGAAACGGCTGTTGCGCGGCACCGACCTGCCGATCGCCCGGATCGCGTCGCGGTGCGGCTTCGCCGGCCCCGGCGCGCTGTCGGCCGCATTCCTCCGGCAGACCGGATCGCGCCCCTCGGACTACCGCTCCGGCCACCGCAATTCCTGACCGCCCCACCGCAATCCCACGCATGGGCCGGGCGCCGGGCTGTACCTAGGCTCCCCCCCATGAACAGTCTCTCCCGACACCTCGGCTCCGCTGCCCCCGACAGGACATCGTGAGAAGCGTCGACATGCAGTCGTACGACGTCACGGCCGAATCGACGGCACCGCCGGACGCGATCTGGGTGTTGCTGCGCAACCCGCGGAGCTGGCCCGAGTGGTCACGCATCGACGCACTGGACACCGGCCGGTCGCGTGGCCTCTCCCCCGACGGCCAGGACAGCGTCGGAGCCACCCGCGCCTACCGCACGGGGAAGGTCGTCACCCGGGAACGCATCACGGAGCTCGCGCTCGAGCCCGGACACCGCTTCTCGTACGAGGGTGTGGACATCCCGCAGATGGCCGACTACCACGCCACCATAGAACTGCACGAACTGCCCGGCGGCGGAACAAGGATCCACTGGTACGGCACGTACATGGCTCGCGGAAGGATGCGCTGGGTCTTCCAGTGGTACCTCCGCCGCTTCATGCAGTCGATGGCGACGGGCCTCGCCGAACACGCCGCTGGCCTGGAAGCCCCACCGGCGTCGGGTCCCGGCTAGGGCCCTCAGCCGAGGACGGCTCGCATCTCCTGCTCGATGATCTCCTGGAACGGTATGTCGTCCTGATTGCCGAGGACGACGCCGACCCAGCCGATGTCCGGGTAGATGTTCCAGCTGGCGACGGTGCCGGGGTTGACGCCCGCGCGACCCTTCACCCAGCGGCCGCCCACGAGGCTGACCGGCATCATGTAGGCCGCGAACGACGCGTCCGCCGGGGCTGTTCGGCCGGCCAGGCCGCCCCCTTGTGGGGGCAGGGGGGCCTTGGCCCCGGTGAGCAGTTCGGCGTAGGGGCGGTCCAGCACGGTCCCGTCGCTCAGCGCGTGCGCGAACCGGACGAGGTCCGGCGCGGTCGCGAAGCCGCCGTCCCCCGGCGGGTCGATGAAGTTGCGGCCCGGGTTCTTGCCGAGTTGGTACGGGTCCGGGCTGCCCTTGTCCAGGTTGCGGACGGCGTCCACCCGGCTGCCGTCGGCCTGCCGCATGTACGAGTGCGCAATGTGCTTGTCGGTGAGCCACTGCGGCCGGGTGTAGAACGCGGTGCCGGTCATTCCGCAACGTCGGAAGACGTGCTCCTCGACGTAGTCCCAGTAGGTCATGCCGGTCACGGCCTCCACGATCAGCGCGGGAATGGCGACCTCGGCCCCGGCGTGGTCAGTGGGCGTACCGGGAGCGCTCACCGGTCTCGCCTGCCTCGCCCACCGCTCGTAGAACTCCCGCACCTCGTCCCGGCTCTGGAAGACACGCTGCAGATCCTCCTCCGGGGTGTCCAACCCGGAGGTGCCGGACAGCAAATGATGGATCGTCACCTTCTCGGCGATCTCTTCGGCGAAACCGGACAGATGGGTGCCCACCGTGTCCGAGAGCCTCAGCTTGCCGCGCTGCGCCAACTGCAGGATGGCCACGGCGCCGAACGGCTTGCCCGCGGAGGAGAGGTTGAACGCGACGCCCTCGTGGTTGCGGACACCCTTCTCCTTGTCGGCCATGCCGTAGCTGCGCGACAGCACGGTCCGGCCCCGGTGCGACAGCAGCACCACGCCGGAGAACCTGTCCTCGGCGGCCAGCTTCGCTACGTACCGGTCGTAGGCCCCGCCGGGCCGGGTGTCCGGCGGGGCGGCGGCGGAATCGACGGCGGGCCGGGCGGCGCGTCCGGTCCGGGCGCTCACCGGCCGAGCACCCGCCGCCACCACGCCGACGGCCGACATCCCGCCCCACCCGAGCAGCCGACGCCGGTCGACACCATGTACGGAATCCGATCCCATCCCCACGTTCCTTCCCCGGTCAACGGACGAGTCGGTGAGAACCTCCGGCCCGTGCGATCACTAAACTCGGAGGAGGGTTGCGGGGGCGTATGCGGTTTTCGATACGTCAGCGATATGTCTGGGTGAATGGCCCGGGCCGGGAGGGGGAATGCCCTCGCCGTGACGCATAAGGACGATGAGACCCGCAGCTACTACGAAACCGGCGATGTCGATGCCTTCTACGACGCCGTCTGGGGCGGCGAGGACATCCACGTCGGTGTGTACTCCCATCCGCACGAGGCGATCGCGGACGCCTCGCACCGCACCGTCGAGCACGTGGCCGACAAGGCTGCGGACCTGCTCGGACCGCACGCCTCCGTGCTCGACCTCGGCTCCGGTTACGGCGGATCGGCCCGTGCGCTCGCCGAACGCTTCGGCTGCCGCGTCGTGGCCCTGGACCTCAGCGAAGATCACAACCGGCGCCATCGCACGGCCAACGCCCGACGAGGACTCGACGGTCTGATCGAGGTCGTCACCGGGTCCCTGATGGACCTGCCCTACGAGGCCGAGCGGTTCGACGTCGTGTGGTCCTTGGAGGTCCTGTGCCATGTGGAGGACCGGCAGGCCGCGCTGGCCGAAGCCGTGCGGGTACTGAAACCGGGGGGTGCCCTGGTCTTCTCGGACATCATGGTGGCGGAGGAGACGCCCGCGGAGGCCGTACGGCCCGCCTTCTCCCGGCTGGGCGTCCGAGCCCCGGCGACACCGTCCTTCTATCTGACGCGCCTGTCCGAACTCGGCCTGACGGGCATCGACTTCGAAGACCGCACCGCGGACGTCGGCACGCATTACGCACGTCTCGAGGAAGAGGTTCACCGGCGTGCGGACGAGCTGCGCGACGTCATCAGCCCGGCCTACGTGGACGAGCTGTTGACCAACCTTCCCCTGTGGACGGAGATGGCCCGTCAGGACCTGCTCCGGTGGGGCGTCTTCCACGCACGCCGCCCGGCAGACTGAGCCGGGCCGGTCCTGACTGCCCGGGGGTGAGCCGGTTCGCGGTCATCAGCTCGACGGCCGGTCGGGACAGGCTGCGCTCGGCTCACGCGGCGGCCCGTGCTACCCCAGCCACGCTCCATCCCGCATCACGACCCTGCCGCGAAGTTCCGGTACTCCGCGCCAGGCGCGCACCATCCGCGGCGTCACGCACAGGTATAGGTAAGGGGTCTCTTCCGTTCGCGGGTCCCAGCCGAACTTGTCCGCGAACGCATCGGCGGCAGAAGCCGGCACTTCCCGCGCCGGCCAGCACTTCGCGTCCCCTTGCAGCAGTACCACGTCGAAGGCATCCGGCAGAGCCAGCCGTACGCGGGGTTCCTCACGCACATTGCGCGCGGTCGCGGAGTTGGCGCCGGTACACATCCACACTGCCTGCCCGTCCCACAGGAACCACAGTGGCACCTGGTGCGGGCCGTGGTCGGGGTGGGCCGTCGACACCCATATGTCGCGCTCCGAGTTGAGCCGCTCCAGAGTGTCCCGCCTGCGCTCCGCCGTGGTGCGGCGAATGATCTCCGTGTCGTGCATGGGAGCCGACCTTAGCCAGCAGGTTCACGGTGCGCATGGGGCGCAGGTCCTAGGTCCGGAGGCGTGGCCGGCGTCGTACGGCTCGGGCTGTCAGGGGGAGGCAGACCAGCTGGGCCGCGCCGAAGGCGATACGCTCCGCGCCCCCGCGGGTTCGCACGAGTGTCTTCTTGAGGCCGGTCCAGGGAGGCGCGGGCGAGCCGCGCACCGCCAGGCAGCACAGGCCGCCTCCTTCCAGTGCCCTGGTATGGCGGACGGGGGCGTGTACGACGAATGAGCTCAGCAGTTCTTGCACGATCACTGCCGCGGCCGTCCGGGAGAAGCGTTCCGCGGGACACTTCCGTCGCCCCAGGCCGAAGCCCACGAATCCACTGTCGGCGCGCCCGCGCCGGTGCCATCTGTCCGGGATGAAGGCGTCCGGGTCGGCGTGGCCCATGCGCTGGTGCCGCCCGATGTCGACCAGGAGCTGGGTCCCGCGCGGGACCACCGCCGCCGGGGTCAACGTGATGTCCTCCGCCACGAGTCGTTGGATCGTGGCGTGCAGGGGGTAGAGACGCAGGGTTTCCGACAGGACGTGGTCGGCGTAGCGGGTGTCGCCCGCGATGACCCGCTCGACGACGTGGGGATGCCGGGACGCTGCGAGCACGGTGTGGCAGACCCATTCGGAGAGCTGGATCACGCCGGTGTTGAAGAAGACGCCTTGCAGGTGCTTCGCCCTGGACGTGGTGTCCAGCGCGCTGTCGTCACCGAAGAGTTCAGGGCAGCCGCCTCGTTCGGCGACCTCGGCGCGCACGAGATCGAGGAGCTCCAGCCTCATGGAGATGTCCCTGGTGTGCCGGAGCCCCTTCGAGTTCCGCATGGAGTCTCTGACGCTACGGCCGATCAGCTCGACCTGCTCATGCGTCGGCGCGGCTTTGAAGGCCAGTTCGAACATGAGGCGGGAGGAGATCGGGACGGCGAGGTCCAGGAGCCGCAGCACGCGGCTCGTGGTGCCGGCGGGCCAGGCGCCGTCCAGAACCTGGCGGGTGCACCTGCGGGCCATGGCGGCGGCCTCCTCGCGCGGGACGCGGAGGGCGCGGAACGTCGCCCTGGCCAGCTCCGGGTAGCGGGGGTGGTCGGGGTCGATGTTCTCCTGGTGTTCGTCCGCCGGCCGGTGGAAGTGGAGGATGGTTCGCCGGGCGTGGGTGTGTCCGCGGTGGCCTGCGGACTCGTGGGCGAAGAGCTTCTCCAGGAGAGGTCCGTGGATGTCCCGGTTGGGGATCTGGAGCATCGGCACGTCAGCCGGGTCGTCGCCTCTGGTGAGCAGGCGGAACCGGTAGGCGGCGGCGAGGCGCGGACGCGCGGCGAAGGCGAGCGCCGCGGTGGCGGCGATGGCCGGCGGGACCGCCACCAGCAGGATCAGGGCGAGGATCATGTGGTCTCCGTCGTGGACGCCGCGAGAGCGTCGGCGCCGATCTGCCGTCGCACCTCGTCTTTGCGGACCTTGCCGAGTGCGGTTCGTGGCAGTGTGGGTACGAGGCACAGCCGGACCGGCAGGTACCACTCGGTCATGTTCCTGGCGCGCAGGAAGGCGCGCAGATCATCGAGCGAGGGCGGGGTGCCGCGGGGCACCACGACGGCGCAGGCGATCTCGTGGCCGTCGGAGTCCGGCGTACCGACGATGGCGGCCTCGGCGACCCGGGGATGGCCCGACAGCTCGCCCTCCACCTCGGCCACCGGGATCACATAGCCCCAGCCGATGCGGTCGGCCGCGCGCGAGAGGTAGCGCAGACCACCTTGCTCGTCGGCCTGGACCAAGTCGTCCGTGTCGTACCAGCCCCCGTCGTGCGCGGGGCTCCACAAGACGCGCCGTGTGCGCAGGTCGAACATGCCGCGGCACAGGCCGGGGCCACGCACGTGCAAGCGGCGGGCCTCGGGGCTTCCGGTCCCGGTCAGCCGGATCTCCATGCTCGGCACGGGGCGGCCGAGGCTTGTCGCGGCCGTGGCCGGTCCCGCCGCTTCCTCCGGGCCGGTCGCGTCCTCCGGGCCGGTCGCCATGACCGTGCCCGCCTCCGTCATTCCGTAGAACCTGATCAGCCGCGGGCACAGGGATGTGCGCACGTCCGCCGCGACAGCAGCGGGCAGCGGCGCGGCGACGCTGATCACCTGTTGCAGCTCGCGCAGGTCGCGAGGGTGACGCTGCTGTGCCCGGACCAGTTCGCCAAGAGTGCGCGGCGCCGCGAGAAGGCAGTTCACGCGGTGCCGCGCCAGCAGGTCCAGCCACGCGTCGGCGTCGTGGGTGTCGGTGAACACCGTGGGATGCCCGGTGGCGAGCGGGGACAAGAGGCTGAACATCAGCCCGATCGCATGGGTCAGCGTGGAGACTGCGGCCGTCACGCCGTGCTCCGGCAGGTGGGCCCGTGCTGCCTGGAGGGCGGCGTATCTGGTGTTGTGGGTGTGGAGGACGGCCTTGGCCCGGCCGGTCGTTCCCGAGGTGCACAGCACCTGGCACACCTCGTCGGCGTGCACGGCCGGGCGTTCGGCCTCGGACAGCGGTACGGCGGAGGCTGCGTCGTGCAGGAGGTCGTCGAGGGTGATGACGCGCGCGGGCCCGCACCCCGCGGTCTCACCGTCGTCCGCGGTGATGAAGAGGCCGGCCTGCGTGCTGACCGTCATCACCTCCCGCTCGCGCGCGCCGGTGCCCGGCGGCAGCGAGAGCGCCGCTGCTCCCACTCGGCCGCAGGCCAGCCACAGTGCCCCCGCCTCCCACCAGTTCGGCAGCTGCCAGGCCACGACCTGGCCGGGACGTACGCCTCGCGCCCACAGCACCGCCGCGAACTGTTCGACGCGCAGGGCGAGTTCGGCGAAGGTGACCGTCTCCGTCCCGCCCAGGAGCGTGCGCACGTTGATGTACGCGGGCTGGTCGGCCGCGGTGCGGGCGAGCGCGTGCAGGTCGTCCAGGAATGTGCCGTGGCGCCACCAGCCCCGCGCGTAGTAGGCGGCGGACTCGGCCGGCGGCGCGGGCAACGACCCGATCAACTCACCCATGGGCTCCCCGGAAGCGAAGGCTGCGACGAACGAAGGCAGCGCTGGACGAAGATTGCGATGGACGAGGCCGCGATGGCACGTTCCCCGTCACCCCGCCCCGGGAGACCGGAGCTCGGCGACCGCGCGGGCGACGATGTCGCAGGCGTCGTCCCGGTGGGCGCGCCAGTGCGGCTGATAGGTGCCGGTGGGGGCGGGGGCTGCGCCGCCGGTGTAGACGATCAGGGCGCGTTCGCCGGGGCGGATCAGGCCCTGTTCGATGGCGTCGAGCGTGCCGGCCAGCGAGTAGAGGCCGGCACGCTCGCGGGGAGTGCCGTCGGGGCCGGGGGTGACGGTGACCCCGGCTTCCCGGAGCAGGGCGATGGCACGTGGTTCCAGCTCGAGGTAGCGGTGGTTGGTGAGGGCGCGGACGGTGCCGTGACTGTAGGCGCACAGCTCCCGCATGCGCCGGACGAGGTCCTCGTCGAGGGTCTGCCGGAACAGTGTGGGTTCGAGCATCGGGACGTCGCAGGCCGCGGCGGTCCGTCCGCCGAGGGCACGGACGAACGGGGCGACCGCCTCCTGCTGGATGCCGAGGAAGCGGGGCACGGGCATGGACCGGGTACGTCGGATCTCGCGCAGCCCGGCGTAGAAGCCGAGCGGCCCGTAACCGCTGGACATAGCCTGGACGTGCCAGTCCCACCACCTGCCCAGCTCGTTCCCGGCGTCGCGCAGGAAGTAGGCGCGCAGCTTGTTCCCCTCGTCCTGGTCTGCCGGGGCAGGGACGACCGGGACGGCCAGGGTCTCGGCGCAGGCCGCCAGGACGGCCTTGATCCGCTGCTCGGATGCGTCGACCTCGACGAACTGCACGGTGTCGGGGTCGGCGAGCCGGGGCGCGATGCGGCGGCGGGAGGCCGGCGGGTGGAGGACCACCGCGCGCAGGCCGGTGTGGGCGGCGTAGGCGGCGAGGGCGTTCGCGGTGTTCCCCGAGCTCTGGGCGAGTACGAGCGGCCGCTCCTGCCGCAGGTACCGGGCGACCGCCAGGCACATCAGCCAGGACTTGAAGGTGCCGGTGGTATTGGCCGTCGACAGGTCCAGCACGTCGGCGAGGACCTCGCCCTGGGGCGGCAGTCGGACGATGCGCCCGCTCTCCTGGAGGCTCGCCCGTCGGATCAGCTCGGGGTCGGCCGACAGGTGAGCGGCATACCGCCGGACGACGTCGTCCTGTGCGTAGATCTCCATGGTCCGGGAGTCCCTGCGACCGCTCAACGTCCGGCAGTGAAGGCGTCGCGCATGTACTCGCCCCAGCGCACCGGCGGGTAGGCGGTACGGCCGACGGGCGGCGGGCACGCCTCGATCAGGGCGTCGTGGTCGGCCCCGCTGACGTAGAGCAGTGAGACCAGGTCCTCCTCGGGGGCAGCGGCGGGTGGCGGGGCGACCCGGTGCCGGCAGGCGGGCCAGCGGTCCCCGGTCCACCTGGCGAGCAGGTCACCGACGTTGGCCGCCAGCGTCCCCGGGAGGAACGGGGCGTCGACCCAGCGGCCCTCGGCGGTGTGCAACTGCAGGCCGCCGAGGCCGTGCTCGCGGTCGAGGAGGGTGAGCGCGCCGAGGTCGGTGTGCGGGGCGTGCCGCTGCCCGCCCGGCGCGGTCGTGCCCAGCCGGCGCAGCGACGGGTACCACTTGAGCGCGGCGACATGGGTGGGGTCGCGCCGCAGTGCGGTGAAGTGGTCGGCGGGCGCGCCGAGCGCATGGGCGCACAGTGTCAGCAGTTCGTCGCTGAGCCGGTGCATCACCCTCAGGTACTCCTCGGCCACCTCCGCCAGCCGGGGCACCTCCGACGGCCAGCGGTGCGCGCGGCTTTCGTCGAAAGCGGCCGAGCCCGTGGAACCGCCGGTCCGGCGCCGGAAGGTGAATGCCTCCCTGAGCTCGGCCGGACCGCCCCGGGCCTGCCCCAGACCGGTGCTCCACCCGGCGCCGGCGCTGCCGGTCCGGTATCCGGCCTTGACCTGCTCGGGAAGGGCGAAAAACTCCCGGGCGAGGGTTCGCAGTTCCCCGAGCAGCTCGGCCGGTACGCCGTGCCCGGTGATCAGGCAGAAGCCGTGCGAACCGAAGACGGTGTCCAGCCGGTGAGCCACCTGGTCGCGTTCGGCCCGCTCGCCGGTGCGCCAGCGCTCCAGGTCGATCAGCAGGTCGGCGCCTTCGGCGCTGGATCGGGTGACAGTGGTCATTGTCGTCCTCACGCTCGCGGTGGTTCCGGCGCCGCTGATGTTCCCGGGTCCGCTTCCGCCGCCGGGTCATCACGTTCCAGCGAACCGCCCTGTCCGGCCTCCTGTCGGCACTCCCGGCCAGAACTCACCCGCATGAGTGATCGTTGGCGAGGCGGCTGCCTCCTCGACTTGATCCGCCTCCACCATGGGAGGCATGGAGAGCACGGGCCTGGACCGGATCGCACAGTTCGCCCGGCAGGAGATCGGCCCCTATCTGGCCGCCCATCCGGAGGACCGCTACCCGCTGACGCTGGTGCGACGGCTGGCCCAGCTGGGCGCCTTCGGGGCGGCCGTGCCGACGCGGTACGGCGGAGGCGGCCGGAGCCGGCGCGAGCTCGCCGTCATCGGATACGAACTGGGCCGCGGCTGGCAGCCGTTGGCCGGTCTGGTCGGCACCCACCTCAAGCTGTGCCGGCAGCTGGTAGAGCACGGCACTGCGCGGCAGCGCGAGCGGTGGCTCGGTCCGATGGCCCGGGGCGAGACGGTATTCGCCCGTGCTTACCACGAGCAGGGCGTCGGCGACCCGACCGGGCTGCGCACCCGTGCCACCCCGCATGGCCGTTCGGCGGTGCTCAACGGACGCAAGAGCTGGGTGACCAACGCGCGTCACGCCGACCGGGTGCTGGCGATCGCCCGCAGCGGTGACGCCACCGTGGGCGTCTTCGTGGACCCGGGGCGCCCCGGTGTGACGGTCGGTCCGGAGCTGCCGAGGCCCGGCCTGCTCGGTGTCTCCCTCGCCGAAATCACCTTCACCGACTACGAGTTCGACCCCGAGGAGGACGTACTCGGCGGCTGGGAGCACGACCTGACCGGCTCGCTGCTCGCCCACGACGTGACCAGCTACACGGCCCGCGCCGTGGGCTCGGCCGACGCCGTCCTCGAACACGCGGTGCGCTTCGTGCGGGCGGGTCTGGCCCATCGCCCGGCCGAGGTCCAGGGCGCCATCCGCCTGCGAGTGGGCGAGTTGGCCACCAAGGTCACCGCCATGCGGACGGTCTGGCGGGCCCTTCTCGAGCCCCTGGCACCCGAGCACGAGGTGCTGCCCCAGGCCCCTTACACGCCGATCACCTCCCCGGCGGCCAAGGTGTTCTGCACCAGCGCGCTCCAGGACGTGGTGCGGGACGCGGCGTCGCTGTGCGGCGGGGCCGGGTACGCCGCACACGACCACACCCTGGGACGGCACTACCGCGACGCGCTGGCACTGCCGATCGTCGGAGCACCCAACGACGTCCTGCTCTACCGGATCGGCGAACGTGCACTGGGCCCGGTGGCCGCCGACCCGCACCCCATGTCCGGGTGAAGGCGCCGCGCGGGTCTGCCCGGCACCTTGCCGGTCGGGCGCCGTCCACTTCGCGATCCAGCACCGGCCGAGGACACCCTCGCCCGGTGCACCAGGGCTACTCCCCCTCGTCCTTGAACCTTCGCAGCAGATCCGCCGCCACACTCACCGCGATCGTCGCGGGCTCCTTGCCGGTGATGTCGGGCAAGCCGATCGGGGTCTTGATCCGGTCGATGGCGGCGTCGTCGTGGCCGCCCTCCGTGGCCAGGCGCTTGCGGAAGCGCGCCCACTTGGCCGCCGATCCGATCAGCCCCACGGAGCCGAGGTGCGTGGTGCGCAAGGCCGCGTCGCAGAGGGCCGCGTCCTCGGCGTGGTCGTGGGTCATGATCAGGACGTGGGTGCCGTGCGGCAGGTCCTCGAGGATCTCCTCGGGCAGCAGGGGTGTGTGATGCACGTGCAGCTGTGCCACCGCGTCCGACAGCGAGTCGAGCCGGGTGTCCGTGAGCATGTCCGCGCGGCTGTCGATCAGATGCAGGTCCAGGTCGTGGCGGGCCAGGATGCGCGCCAGTTCCAGTCCGACGTGGCCCACGCCGAAGATCGCCACCGCCCGTACGACCGGCAGCGGTTCGAGCAGGATCGAGACCGTGCCGCCGCAGCACTGCACGCCGTGCTGGTTGGTCACTTTGTCGTTCAGGGCGAAGTCCATCAGTTCCGGTTCCGCGTCGGCCGCGGTGGGCATCGTGGTGAGCATCTCCCTGGCGCGGTCGATCGCGACGGCCTCCACGTTGCCGCCACCGATCGAACCCCACGTCTCGTCGTGCCCGACGACGAGCTTGGCCCCGGCCGCGCGTGGGGCATGACCGCGCACGGTCGCGACGGTCACCAGCACGCCGGACTCCCGGCGTGCCCGCAACCGCGCGACCGCGGCGATCCACGTCATGTCAGGCACCGTTGACCGCTGCCGCGTCGGCCCGCGCCGGGGCGGGGGCGGCCCGGTCGGGCTCGGTGGAAGCGTCGGACGACGGTGTGCCGGTGGCGTCGTCGTTCCGGGCAGCGGCGGCACGGCGCGCCTCTTCGATCGCCCAGAACACCGCTTCCGGTGTCGCCGGCGACGCCAGCTCGACGCTGATACCGCCCGGTCCGAACGCCGCGGCTGCCTGCCGCAGTGCCTCACGTACCGAGAACGCGAGCATCAGCGGAGGCTCGCCCACCGCCTTGGAGCCGTAGACCGCGCCCTCCTCGGTGGCGCGTTCGAGCAGCGTGACGTTCAACTCCTCCGGCATTTCGGAGAAGCTCGGCAGCTTGTAGGTGCTTGCGGCCTGGGTCTGCAGCCGGCCGCGGTGGGGGCCGTCGGTGGTGTCCCAGCGCAGGTCCTCGAGCGTCAGCCAGCCGGCGCCCTGGACGAAGCCGCCCTCCACCTGACCGATGTCGATCATCGGGGAGAGGCTGTCGCCGACGTCGTGCACGATGTCCACGCGCCGGATGCGGTAGGCACCGGTGAAGCCGTCGACCTCCACCTCGGTCGCGGCGGCGCCGTGGGCGAAGTACTTGAACGGCGAGCCCCGGAACGTCTTCGCGTCCCAGTGCAGGCCCTCGGTGCGGTAGAAGCCGGCCGCCGACAGCTGGACGCGCTGGAAGTACGCGGTGCGCACCAGGTCGTCCCAGGCCACCTCCTTGTCGCTGCCCAGGGCGCGTGCGACGCCTTCGACGATGCGTACGTCCGACGCGTTCACGCCCAGCTGGGTGGCGGCCACCTGGAGCAGGCGCTCGCGCAGCTGCTCGCAGGCGTTCTTGATCGCCCCGCCGTTGAGGTCCGCGCCGGCGCTGGCGGCGGTGGCGGAGGTGTTGGGCACCTTGTCGGTACGGGTCGGGGCGAGGCGCACCTTGTGCAGCGGGATGCCGAGCGTGGTCGCGGCCACCTGCATCATCTTGGTGTGCAGGCCCTGGCCCATCTCGGTGCCGCCGTGGTTGATCAGGACCGAGCCGTCCTTGTAGATCAGCACCAGCGCGCCGCCCTGGTTGAAGGCGGTGAGGTTGAAGGAGATGCCGAACTTGATGCCGGTGACCGCGACGGCCCGCTTGGTGTGCGGGTGCGCGGCGTTGAACGCGGCGATCTCGCGCCTGCGGTCGGCGATGCCGGCGTCCTTCCGCACCTGCTGCCAGACAGTGGAGATCCGCTCGGCCTGCGTGACGGGCTGGCCGTAGGGCGTCGTCTGGCCCTGGCCTGGCCGGTAGAAGTTGCGTTCCCGCAGCTCCATGGGGTCCAGGCCGAGCATCGGCGCGCAGCGGCCCAGGATGTCCTCGATCACGAGCATGCCCTGCGGGCCGCCGAAGCCGCGGAAGGCCGTGTTAGAGACGGTGTTGGTCCTGGCGATACGGCCGGCCACCCGCGCGTTGGGGATCCAGTACGTGTTGTCGATGTGGCACAGCGCGCGGGCGAGGACGGGCTCGGAGAGGTCCAGGCTCCAGCCGCCGTCGGCGACGAGGGTGGCGTCCAGGGCCTGGATACGTCCTTCCGCGTCGAAGCCGATCTTCCACGTGGCGTGGAATCCGTGCCGCTTGCCGGACATGGTCAGGTCCTGGGTCCGGTTGAGCCGGAAGCGGACCGGGCGGCCGGTGAGCTTGGCGCCGAGCGCGGCGACGGCGGCGAACCCGTGCGGCTGCATCTCCTTGCCGCCGAAGCCGCCGCCCATCCGCAGGCACTGCACGGTCACCTCGTGAGCCGGAACGCCGAGCACGTGCGCGACGATCTCCTGCGTCTCCGACGGGTGCTGGGTGCTGCTCTGGATGAACACCTGCCCGTTCTCGTCGATCTGGGCCAGCGACGCGTGGGTCTCGAGGTAGAAGTGCTCCTGCCCGGCGAACTGGAACTCTCCGCTGAGTACGTGTGCGGAGTCGGCGAAGCCCGCGTCGATGTCACCGGTCTCCATCAGGGGCCGCGCACCGTGGTAACTGCCGGCCTCGATCGCTTCCTGGAGGGTCACCAGGGAAGGCAGCTCCTCCAATTCGACCTCGACGGCCGCCGCGCCGAGACGCGCTGCCTCCAGGGTCTCTCCGAGCACCCAGGCGACCGCGTGGCCGTGGAACATGACCTCGTCGGGGAAGAGGGGCTCGTCGTGCTTCATGCCCGCGTCGTTGACGCCGGGCACGTCGGCGCCGGTCAGCACGCGGACCACACCGGGCACGGCGAGCGCGGGCTCGGTGCGCAGCGCGGTGATCCTGCCGCGGGCCTTCATGACCTGCACCGGGTAGGCGTGCAGTACGTCCTTGGTGCGCTGGACCAGGTCGTCGGTGTAGAGCGCGGAGCCGGTGACGTGCTGGACGGCACTCTCGTGCGGCATGGAGACGCCGACCACGGGCTTTTCGGGACGCTCGGACAGGTGACTCATGAGGAGACCGCCTCGGTGGTTTGTGCGTGCAGCTTGAGCAGGCTCTGGCCGAGCATCGCGGAACGGTAGAGGGCGCTGGCACGGTGATCGCTCATCGGGGTGCCCTCCCCTCGCAGCACCCGGGCCGCGGCCTCGACGGTCTCCGCCGACCACGGTTCGCCCTCCAGGGCCGCCTCCGTGGCGAGGGATCGGACGGGTGTCGCCGCCACGCCACCCAGACCGATGCGTGCCTTGCGTACGGTCCCGTCCTCGATGTCGAGCGCGAAGGCGACCGCGACACTGGAGATGTCGTCGAAACGCCGCTTGGCGATCTTGTGGAAGGCCGTGACCGGCGACAGCGGCAGCGGGATGCGGACCGCCCGAATCAGCTCGTCGGGGCGGCGGACGCTCTGCCGGTATCCGGTGAAGTAGTCCGCGAGCGGGACCACGCGCTCGCCGTCGGCGTCGGCGAGCACCAGCGACGCGTCGAGTGCGAGCAGCACCGGCGGGCTGTCGCCGATGGGTGAGCCGGTGCCCAGGTTGCCGCCGAGGGTGGCGCCGTTGCGGATGAGCCGGGACGCGAACTGCGGGAAGAGGTCGGCGAGGAGCGGGACGTCCGGTACGTTCCCGGTACCCAGGCTGCGCTCGATCTCCGTGAGCGTCAGCGCCGCCCCGATCTCGATGTGGCCGGATTCGACGCGCAGCTCCCGCAGTTCGGGCAGCCGGTCGATGGCGACCACGCAATCGGCCCTGCGGGAGCGGATGTTGACCTCGACACCCCAGTCGGTGGAACCGGCGACCACGACGGCGTCGGGCCGCTCACGCAGCAGTTGCAACGTCTCGTTCAGGGTGTGCTTGCGCAGGAAGGTGGAGCCGCCTTGGGTGTACTCGGTGGCGACCGGTACGGGCGGGGCCTGTTCGCGGCGTTGGGCCAGCGGGTCGTCCTCGGTCGGCGCGCCGACGGCGAACGCGGCGTCGCGGATGGGGCGGTAGCCGGTGCAGCGGCACAGGTTCCCGCTCAGGGCGTGCAGGTCGAAGCCGTTCGGCCCGTGCTCGGGGTCGGTGCTGTCGGTGCTCTCGGTGCTGTGTTCGCAGCGGCCCGGGCGGTAGTACTCCGCGGCCATGCTGCAGACGAACCCCGGGGTGCAGTAGCCGCACTGGGAGCCGCCCCGGACCGCCATCTCCTCCTGTACGGGGTGCAGGGAGGGCATCGTGCCGGGCTCCCCGGCGGTGGCGAGGCCCTCGGAGGTGATGATCTCCTGGCCGTCGAGTGCGGCGGCCGGGACCAGGCACGCGTTGACGGCGACCCAGTCGGTGGGCTTGTTCACTCCTGGCCTGGCCACCATGACCGAGCATGCGCCGCACTCGCCCTCGGCGCAGCCCTCCTTGGTACCGGTGAGGCCGCGCTCGCGCAGGAAGTCCAGCGCTGTGGTGTGGGGGGTGGCCGGCGAGAGCGGTGTCTCTTCCCCGTTGACCGTGATCCGTGCTTCTGTCACGCCGGAAAGCCGCTCCGGTGCGTGATCGGTCGATGTCGTGTTCGCCAATTTCAGGCAGCTTTCTGTGTTCAGACGCGCCTCGCGGGAGCAGCGGGCGCGGGAAGGCACGGGACAGCGACGTGCCGGGACGTGGTGAGGAGAAAGAGAAGAAAACCGGAACGTGCCTCGAAGGGGCACATCAGGACGGCGTGCTCAGCAGCCGTGCGCGATCCGGCCCGGGACCCAGGCGGTGCACTGGGCGAGGCGACCGAGATCAGAGCTCGTGTACATCTGCTGGTCGCCTCCTCTTGGTGCCGTGGGCCGATGCCGTGGGTCAGTGCCGCGGCGCGGGTCAGTGTCATCGCAAAATAGTGACTTGCTTCACGCAGGTCAAGGGGGTGGTCTCGGGGCCGGGGGCGGCAGGGACCACTTGCGGTGCCCGAGGCGCAAATGGTCGACCGCCAGCTGCTCGCCGCGAATTTCCTCCACGGGTGCGTGCAGCGCGCATCAAGGGGCAGACGGTTGGTGAGACGGCTGCCGCGCCGAGCGGCCGTACTTACCCTGTGTGGAGGTGCGTCAATGAAGCATGCCCAGGTACTGGGGAGGTTTCCGGCAGGATCCCCCCGCGGCTCCTGGCCCGCCGAGGAACTCGCGGCGCGCCTCCGCTCGCAGGGGCGAGCGGCCGAAGTCGTCATGGACCTCGCCACCGACGCCTTCTTGGTCGTCGCACCCGGTTCCGCCGAAGTCGTGCACGTGGACACGGTGGATGCGGCTCCCGACCAGCGGCAGTACACCGCCGCCTCGTAGTCGGCCGCCGTCGGGGCAGGGAAGGGCCCGGGCCGCTTCCCTGCCGCCGGAGTGCCGCGTGCCGCGGACGCATGAGGTAAGAAGACATGCGTGACCGAACCGCCCCAGCCCGCCACCCAGCACGCGTTCATCGCCCTCGCCCCGCCCGACCACGCGAAGAACGAGCTGGCGCACGCCCTGAACCCGGCCTACGCCGCCTACCCCGACCTGCGCTGGAACCGCATCGAGGACTGGCACATCACCCTGGCGTTCCTGGGCGAGCTGCCGGTGCGGGCCGTCCAGCGGCTTCGCACACCCCTCGCCGAGCTGGCAGCCGCCCGCCCCCGCCTCGAACTGTCACTGCTCGGTGGCGGACACTTCGACGAGCGAGTGCTGTGGAGCGGCATCGAGGGCGATCTCGAAGGACTGCACGAGCTGGCCGAAGCGGTACGGGCGCGGATCAGGGAGTGCGACGTCACGTTCGTCGAACGCCCGCTGCGTCCCCACCTCACGCTGGCCCGCGCTCGCCGCTACGACACCGCGTCCGTAACGGCTGCGGCCGCCTCCCTGGACGGCTTCACCGGTAGCGCCTGGCAGACCGAACGCCTCCACCTGGTCGGCAGCACGGTAAGAGGCCACTCAGGCCCGCGGCGCTATCAGGACATCGACGCATGGAGCCTTGTCCCCGGCCCAATACGTCCCGATCCGCGCCGGCACCGTGGGCGGTCGACAGCCTCCGCCTGAGTCTCTGCGGATACCGGGACCGGACGCCCTCCGGTTCAGCGCACCCGGCCCCGCGGCTTCAGCGCCACTGGCGGCAGCTCCGGTGCGGCAGTGGCACGCCCTCGTAGCCCTCCACCTCGCCGAAGCGGGAACCCGTCACCCGGGGCGGAACCGGCAGCGTCGAGGATGCCTCCCGAGCCTTCGGATTCTCTAGCAAGTGCGAAGGTCTATGACGTGCCGCCCCGCGGCGGCGGTGCGTCAGCTCTGCGCGGTGTCGTCGCTCGTCTGCCCGGCATCGCCCTCGGCCGCGCCGACCTTCTCGCGCATCTTGCGCACCAGCTCCGCCTTCTGGTCGGCGGCACCCTGGCGGTCGAGGTTCCGGTGCGGACCGTTGTTCTGCCGCTCGGCGCGGGACAGCCTCTTGCGCTTGCCGCCGCCCATGCCGACAGGGTTATTGATGTTCTTGCTCACGGGTTCTCCCGAAGTGGTGTGAAATGCCTACGGATTCATCGGTGGGGGACGGGCGCGGCCACGTCGAAGGGCGTCAGCAGGGGCCCGTCACGCTCTCACTCGTAAATCGGCGTCTGGAAGAACATGACCAAGACGTTACCCGGTTCCGTCGGCCCCGCACACCAAGTTGTTCGGGATGCTGCGGCGCCATCCTGTCACAGCCTGTGAGGTTATGGCTGATCCCTGCGCGGCCGTCGTCGACCGGCTCACCTTCGGCGGCAACCTGATCCAGACCGGCACTGGATCCTGTCGCCTCGCCATCACCCAAGCCCGGGCCGCCGATGATGGCCGTCGCCCTGGTGCCGCCGACCGTCACAGAGAGTCCGCCACTTCACGCTCCGCCAGATCCTCACCGAGTACCGCACGCAGGGGCGTCGCAGGTGGGCGTCAGTTCCTGTCGGGCAGCAGGAAAGAGCGGCGTTCATCGGTGCTGAGTTCCCGGAAGGCCCGCTGGCGGGCGCGGCGCAGCAGGCCGTCGATGTTCGTGATCGGCCATCGTCCAGACGCGTACGGTGCGGTCGTGGGAGGCGGTCGCCAGCCGTGAGCCGTCCGGGTGCCAGGCGAGGCCGCTCACCCGGTCGGCGTGGATGCCGAGTACCGCGGTCTGGGTGGCGCTGTCCGGATCCCAGAGTCGGACAGTGCGGTCCTGGGACACGGATGCGATGCGGGTGCCGTCGGGCGACCAGGCAACGTCCTGGACCCGTTCCTCGTGGCCGGCCATGACGGCGAGTTCGGTGCCGTCGAAGGGGTCCCACAGCCGGATCGTGCGGTCGCGGGAACCGGTGACGAGGCGGCGGCCGTCGGGTGACCAATGGACCTTCCAGACGTAGTCCAGGTGACCGCGCAGGGTGCTGACGGCGGTGCCGTCGGTGGTGTCCCAGACGATGGCGGTGCGGTCCGTGCTGGAGGTGACGAGATAACGGCTCTCCGGTGACCAGGCCGTGCCGCAGACCCAGTCCTCGTGGCCCCGCAGGATGTGCACGGCCGCACCGGTGGCGGCGTCCCAGACGCGGGCCGTGCCGTCGCGGGATCCAGTGGCGATGCGGGTGCCGTCAGGGGACCAGGAGACGTGGGACAGTGCCTCGGTGTGGCCTGCCAGGTTGATGTCTTCGTCGCTGCCGTCCTCCCGACACACGACGGCCTCACCGTCGCGCAGGGCGATGACCAGGCGGGTGCCGTCAGGGGACCAGGCCGTATCGGACGCCTCACCGCCGTGCCACCCTCCGGTCGTACGGCCGGAGGCGAAGTCCCGGATGCTCAGGGAGCCGTCCTGGTGGACGGAGGCGAGGGACGTCCCGTCGGGCGACCAGGCGACGCGGAGCACCGCGCCATCGTGGCCGCTGAAGACGTTGGTGGTTTCGGTGACGTCCCACACGGCCGTGGTCCGGTCGCGGGAGGCGGTCGCCAGCCGCTGCCCGTCGGGCGACCAGGCGATGCCGTAGATGGTGTCGGCGTGCCCGGTGAGCCGGTCCTCGCCCGCAGCCCCGTCAACGCTCCAGACCCAGGCCGTACGGTCCGCGTCACCACCGGCGAGGCGCGTGCCGTCCGGTGACCAGGCCAGGGAGTTGACGACCTCCGGGCTCTCCAGAGTCCGCTGCACCTGCCAGCCGCCGGTGTCCCAGATCCGTATGGTCCGGTCACCGGAGGCTGAAGCGAGCCGGGCGCCGTCCGGCGACCAGCGGACCGACTCGATGTTGTTCTCGTGGTCGGTGAGTACGGTGACGGCAGCCGCGGTGGCCGCTGTGGCCACCGCCCAAACCCGTATCGTGCCGTCTTCTCCGCCGCTGGCCACGTGTTGTCCGTCAGGTGACCACGTCACGCTCCATACCATGCGCCGGTGCCCGCGCAGCACCGCGGATTCGGCGTAGGTGTCGGCGTCCCAGATCCGCACGGCGCAGTCGCTGCCGACCGACGCGAGGTAGCTGCCGTCGGGCGACCAGGCGACACCGCCGACTCCCTCCTCCCGGTCGCCGGTCGCCTCCGTGTGGCGCAGGACGGCCAGTTCGGCCCAGGTGTCGCAGGACCAGACGCGCACGGTGGTGTCCCGGCAGCCGGCCGCGAGCCTGCGTCCGTCGGGGGACCAGGCCACCCCCTGCATCCAGGCACCGTCCCCCGCGAGCACCACCGGCTGGTCGTCGCGGTCCGGACGCCACACCCGTACGGTGCCGTCGTCGCTGGACACGGCCAGCCGCACCCCGTCCGGCGACCAGGCCACCCCGGACGCGCCGCGTTCGAAGCCGCGCAGCACGGCTCGCAGCCGTGAGGCGCCCAGGGCCGTGTGCAGCGCCTGGACCGCGCCGGGTGTGGCCGCGCACTCCTCGACTGCCGCGAGGGCGGCGAGCACGGCGGTCTCCGGCTCCGTGTCGAGGCTTTCGAGGGCCCGGACGGCCACCGCGTCCGCGGCACGCTCCATCGTCGCCCGGTCCGCCCGTAGCGAGCAGTCCACAAACTCCTCGACCAGTGGCGTCGCGCCCACCGTCGGCGAGGACTGCGCCAGCCACCGCCGGGCGACAGACAGCCGCTCCCCGGTGAGGAGATAGGCGTCCTGGCGCTCGGCGTGGTCCCAGTCCTGCGCCCAGCGCTCCAGCTCGGTGCGGCGGCGCAGGTCCTCGGTCCGGGCGACGACCGCTTGACGCAGCGGAGCCCACTGACGGAACAGTGCCTCGTGGGCCACGTCCAGGACGCCCCCGTCGCCGCCGGTCAGCAGGCGTCCGGCGACAAAGGCGTCGGCGACCTCCCGTTCCCGCGGGGTGAGGTCGGCACGGCGGACCCGGCGGCGGGTGGCTTCGTTGCGGTCGATGGTGACGAACCGCAACAGGGTGGGGATCACGGGTGCGTCCGCCAGCTCGCCGGTGATCTGGTCGGCGCGCTCGGACAGGGCCCCGGCGACGCCGCCGAGGGCGCGGTACGCCTCCTCGGTCACCGTTCCGCCGGAGCCTCCGGCGCGCAGGTACAGCTCTTGGAGGGTATAGGCGAGCAGCGGCAGCGCGTCGCCTCCGCCGCATTCGTCGACCATGCGGGCCACGACGCCAGGTGCGAAGGTCAGCCCGGCCTGCTCGGCGGGCTTTTCGATGACCTCGTACAGCGCGTCCCTGGCGAGCGGCCCGACGACGACCGGGTTGCGCACCAGCTCGGCGAAACCGGACTCCAGGAACCCGGTGAGGAAGTCCGAGCGCAAGGTGGCCACCAACCACAGCCGCGAGTCACGCCGCAACGCGTCGCGTACGGCGGTGAGGAACGCTTCCCGCTCCTCGGCGCCGGACAGGGTGAGCAACTCCTCCAGCTGGTCGACCACCAGCAACGCAGGCCTCTCCCCCGGCAGTTGGGCCAGCTGCCGGTGCAAGGTGCCGACCGGGTCCTCACCGGCCGAGAACGGTGGAGCGACCGCCCAGCGCCCCCGCCGCCGGGCCAGCGCCGGCAGCAGCCCGGCCCGCACCAACGACGACTTACCGCTCCCCGACGGCCCCACCACGGTCACAAACCGCTGTGCCCGCCCTGGCACCGCCGGATGCAGCCGCCCCACCAGCTCGGCGATCTCCCGGTCCCGCCCGAAGAAGACGGCCGCGTCGTCCTCCGCGAAAGCCTCAAGCCCCGGGTACGGCGGCTGGGCCCTGTTCCACACCCGGCGCACCGGCGTCGGCCGGTCGAGGAGGTGCAGCGCGACCTGGCCTCCGACCAGCAGCACCAGCGCGACGCCGACCAACGGCACCGACCAGTCCCGCAACAGCCGCAGCGCGAGCGGCACATGGTCCGACTGGCTGGTCGCGTAGTTCGTCGCGATACCCAACAGGGCTCCGACCAGCATGAGCAGGACATCGACCATGAGCTTGATGGGACGTCGATCCATAGATCAATAACTTAGCTGTCAGCGGAGCCCCCTCACCCCTGGAGAATGGCAGACCTACTTCCCGGGTGTCCCTTACCGTCGAGCATGCTGAGCAGCCCCCTCCCACACGGGGTCGGCGGGTCACGGCGGCAGATCCGTGCGGCCGACCTTTCGGGGTCGATGTCGAATCTCTGGACCGCTACATGCTCGCCCTCCGCGGTACAGGCAGGGACAGGGATCGTCGTTGGCCATATCTGTATGCCGGCGTCCGAGCCCTGGCACAAACACGCACGGCGAAGCCCCGCCGTCTGCTCGGCAGGGCTTCGTCGTGTGCGCGGTCAGCCCACCCTGACCATCCGCGCCTTGCTCGGCACCCCGGCCGAGTTGAGCGCGAACAGCAGATAGCTGCCGGGCAGCGCCACCCCCGGGTCGGACGGGATGTTGAGGGTGTACGAGGTCGCGCTGTTGCGGGTGAAGGTGAGCGGTACGCGACGCTGGTCGTTGTCCGTGGAGTGGGTCGCGGCGCCCGCCCGCACCAGGGCGAACGAGGTGACCGCCGAGTCAGTGGTCACGGGGACGGTCGCCCCGTTGGTCACGTGGCCGGGCACCGTGCCGGTGATGACGGGCCGGGTGCGTTCGGTGCCGTCGGCGTTGAGCAGGTAGGGCGGGGTGAAGACGGCCCCGTCGGCGTGGTTGGTGGCGCAGTCGCCGCACAGGCCGCCGCCCCCGGAGAAGATGCGCCCGTCAGGGAGCAGGTTGGCCACGCTGTGGTAGTTGCGCGGCACGGCCATGCTTGCCATGCGGGTGAACTGCCCCGTCGCCGGGTCCCATATCTCCGGTGTGAGCGAGGAGGTCGCGTCGCTGAACGGGACCGGGTAGGACTGCCCGCCGAACACGGCGACCTTGCCGTCGGGCATGACCACGCTGTTGCTGAAGGAGCGGGAGAAGTCCATGTCGCCGGTGCGCGCGGCCGCCGGGGTTCCGCCCCCGTTGAGGTCGACGGTGTACGCGCGTCGGGTGGCCGTCGTGTTCTCGTAGGCGGTCGCGCCGCCCAGGGTGAGGAGTTTGCCGATGTCGTACGCGACGGCGTTGCCGTTCATGGCGTCCGCGCTGTCGGCCCGTGTTCCGGCGGCGGTGACGGAGCCGTCCCCCTGGGTGGAGATCCAGTTCATCTGTCTGCTCGGTCCCAGCTGGAGGAGCCGGCCGCCCGAAGTCGCGTGCAGCCACTGGTGGTTGTCGGCCCGGTAGGGGCCTGCCGGGTCGGCTGTCATGGTGTTGGTCACCGGCACGCCGGGCAGCTTGCGCCAGGTGCCGGTGGACGGCGACCAGACCTCGCCGTTCTTTCCGCCCTCGCCACCGCTCCAGGAGCCGCCGAGCACGAAGGCGTCGCCGTTGGAGAGCAGGGTCATGGCCTGGTAGCCACGGGCGATGTTCATGTCGCTGGTCGCCGACCAGGCGTCGGTGGCCGGATCGTAGATACTGGCCCGTTCGGCGTTGCTGCCGCCGGTGACCAGCACACGGCCGTCCTTCAGGACCGCGATGCCGGGGCAGAACATGTCGTGCCGGGTGTTGTCGACCCGTCGTTGGGTGACGGCTCCGGTGCCGAGATCCATGATCGCGGTCTGGGTGTAGCCGTTGCTTCCTCCGAAGCGGTCGACGCCGTACGCGGACCAGGCGAGCAGCTTGTTGTTCGGCAGCACGGCGGTGGCCACGGGTACCAGCGGGAATCCGGTGACCCGGCCCCAGGAGCCGGCGGTCGCCGGGTTCGCCGGAGTGCTGAGACGCAGCTCCGCCGCCGAGGACCACGGCCCGCGCCCGCCCGCCTCCGTGGTGGCCGTCAGGCGTACGTAACGTGCGCTGACGGTGCGGGTGAAGGTGGCCCCCTTGACGGTGTCGTCGTCCTTCCAGGTGCCGCTCGCGACGGGTGCTCCGAACGTGGTGCCGTCCGTGCTGGTCGTGACGGTGTAGGCGCCGACCCGGCCGTTGGCTCCGGACCTGCGCGGCTGGTAGGTGAGAGCCGAGACGTCGCGGGCGCTCTTCATGTCGATGGTGATGCTGTGCGGCAGGGGCACGGCGGTACCGGAGTACCGGCTGTGCCAGAGGGTGTCCGGATCGCCGTCGAGGACGTTGGCGGCGGCGTTCGCCGAGGCGCTCACCTCCTCGTCGCTCGCCGTCGCCGTCCACCCGGTCCGTGACAGGTCGACGGCGGAGGCGGGTGAGCCGGGGTCACCGAGGAGGTTGATCTCGGCCGCGGACGACCAGGGGCCGCGGTTGCCGGCCTCGCTCGTCGCGGTGAGCCGCACGTAGCGGGCGCCCTGCGCGGCGAAACTCAGGGTCTTGGCGGTCGCGTCGTCGCCGAGGGTGCCGGAGGCGACGGCGGAACCCCAACTCGTACCGTTGGCGCTCAGATGGATGAGATACGAGCCCACCCGGCCGTTGGCGCTGGTGGTGCGCGGCTGGTAGACGAGTGCGGATACGACAGCCGTCCGGTGCATGTCGACGGTGAGGGTGTGCGGCAGCGGCGCGGCGGTGCCGCTCCATTTGCTGTGCCAGATGGTGGCGTTGCTGCCATCGAGCACGTTGACGGCGCGTCCGTTCTCGGATGCGGTCTCCTCGTCACTCGCGGACACGGTCCAGCCGTCCCTGGGCAGGACGGGGGCGGTGGGTTCCATGGCGTCGGCCGGCACCACGGGCTCGTGCGGCGCCGCCATCGGGTGCCGGGGATCGGGAACTCCGGCGGCGCCGGATCCGGCGGCCGCGACGACCGGGCTGCCTCCGGTCAACGGAAGCAGCGCGGCGACGACGGCGGCGAGCGCGAAGGCTATGAGGCCGGTGGATCTGAGTCTGCGGTGCGGAAAGGATGTGAACAGACGGGTCAGCATGAAGTCCCCCCGGGGGTGCGCGACAGGTGCGCAGATGAGGGCATGACCATGTCAATAGGGTGCAGGGATGTAAAGGGCGTTCGCACGCCAATCGGCCGGTCTCCGCCGAGACGCTGCGCATGCTCGCGGAAGCGCACAGGCTGATGCGCACTGATACCTCATCAGTAGGGGCCCACACATAGGTGTCGTGCCCACAGCACTCCAAATGGGCTTGCGGAGGCCGCGGTTCATCGCAACCCAGCAGGTCGCGGGCGTCCACGCGGCAGGTGGGCCGTCGGCCGAGCGCGGGCCCGGCGCGGCCGCCGCTTGGACCGCCGTGCGCAGGGCAGTCATGAGCACGGCAAGGCCCCGGGTGCGGTGACCGGCGTTCTCGGTCGGCGCCTACCCAAGGGCGGATCCGGCCCAACGGTGGATCCGGCCCAACGGTGGATCCGGCACCACTCGCACGTCACGGGGCGTGTTCCCTGCTCGACTCTCGACGGGAGAAGACCGTGACCGTATTGCGGACCGTATTACGCCTTCGAAGACGCAGTCACGCACGGAGCGTGCCACCGCTCCGCGCGGCAGGCTTCCTGCTGGCCCTGTCCCTCATAGGGGCCGTCCTGGTGGCTCCCGCGCAGGCGCGGGCGGACACCACCTTCTCAGCGAAGATCGACTTCGGCACCGCCACCACCGTGCCGGTGAGCGGCCACGCACTCGACTACGGGCAGGCCTTCGGTGCCCGTACCGGCACCCACCAGGGCACCGGCCTCACCTACGGCTGGGTGGGACTGACCAACACCACCCCGCTGGACCTGACGGGCAACGGCCGGGACAGAGGCACCGCCGAGCCCGACCGGCTCCTCGCCACCCTCGTGCACATGCAGCTGCCCACCGCGTCGGCCGGTGTGAAGACCCCGGGCCGGTGGGAGATCGCCGTGCCCGACGGCACCTACACGGTGACGGTCGCCGTGGGCGACGCCACGAGCGTGGACAGTTCCCACGCGCTCCAGGTCGAGAACCAGAACGCGGTCGACGGGTTCGTCCCCATACCCACCACCAAGTACCAGACCAGGACCGTTCAACCAGCCGTGGCGGACGGCCGGTTGACGATCAGTCCGCTCGGGGGCAGCAACACGAAGATCGCGTACGTGACCATCGCCCCGCTCGCCGACTCCGCCGTTCACCCGGAGGTCAGGACGGTGACCCCGGCGAACACGGCGACCGGCGCGGCACCGACCGGCAGCGTCGTGGCGGATCTCCGCCTGGTGGGCCCCGGCGTCGACGCCGCGACCCTCACCGGCGGCACGGTCACCCTCAAGGAGTCGGCGACCGGGGCGGCCGTGCCCGCCCGCGTGATCACCAGCGGCGGCGGCGACGTCATCAACCTGTCGCCGACGACGGGGCTCAAGGCGAACACCCGCTACCGCTTCGCGGTCACCAGCGGCGCCCGGGACCTGGACGGGCGGAGCTTCACGCCATGGAGCTCGGTGTTCACCACCGGGGCGGGCACCGGCACGGGCACCATCGCCTTCGACAAGGTGGCGACGTCGGCGACGGGCCGGAGTTTCGCCTCCGTGGTGAAGGGCCCCGACGGCAAGCTGTACGCGTCCACGCTCGACGGGTACATCATGCGGTACGCCATCGCCGCCGACGGCACCCTGAGCGGGGCGGAGACGATCTCCACCGTGCGCACGGACGCGGCGGCCCGCGGTCTGCCCGGAGCGCCCAACCGCTCCATCATCGGGATGGCGTTCGACCCCTCCTCCACGGCGGCCGCCCCAGTCCTGTGGATCACCTCCAACACCATGTACGCCGGAGGCACCCCGAACGAGCCCGACTGGTCCAGCAGCATCGCCAAGCTGAGCGGTCCGGGGCTCGGCACGTACACCGAGGTGATCAGCCGTCTGCCCCGGTCCGTGAAGGACCACGAGACCAACTCCCTGGCCTTCGGCCCTGACGGCGCCCTCTACGTGACGCAGGGCGCCAACAACGCCATGGGCGCCCCCGACCCGACGTGGGGCAACCGCCCCGAGCACCTGCTCAACGCCGCCGTGCTGCGCCTCGACCCGGCCAAGCTCCCGGCGTCCGGTGCCATCGACGTGCGGACCGAGAGCCCGGGAACGTACGACCCCTTCGCCGCCGACGCACCGCTGACCCTGTACGCGACGGGCATACGCAACGCCTATGACCTGGTGTGGCACACCAACGGCCACCTCTACACACCCACCAACGGCTCCGCGGCCGGCGGCAACACGCCCGCCACGCCCACACCGCTGCCCGCCGCCTGCTCCCGCCGGATCGACGCGGCGACGGCCGGGGCCTACACGGGTCCGACCGTGCCGGGGATCACGTCCAACCCCGTGGCGGAGACCGACTACATCTTCGACGTGAAGAAGAACCGCTACTACGGGCACCCGAATCCGGCACGCTGCGAGTGGGTGCTGGCCGGGGGCAACCCCACGTCGGGCACCAGTCCCTTCGAGGTCACCGGCTACCCGGTGGGCACCCAGCCCGACCGCAACCTGGACGCTGCCGGGATGTACGACGCCGGGCTGCACGCCTCCGCCGACGGGGTCGTCGAATACCGCGGCAACGCCTTCGGCGGCGCACTCAAGGGCAAGCTCCTCGTGGTCCGTTACAGCAGCGGCCAGGACATCGAGGTGTTCGGCGTCGACGCGCAGGGGAAGCTGTCGGCGCCCACGAGGGGCATCACCGGGTTCACCGGATTCCAGCAGCCACTGGACGTCACGGAGGACACGGCCAAGGGCACCCTGTACGTCACGGAACTGGGCGCTTCGAAGATCACCCTGCTCAGGCCCAGGGTGTAACGCCGAGAGGCGAGTCGGCCGGACACTGACCCGGCACACGTGGGGCTGCCATATGCGGGACTGCTGGAGTACGGCGAGGGCGTCGGCCAGCCGTTGCCGGTCGGTCTCGGCCTGCCGGCGAGCTGCTTCCGCCTCTGCCCTGGCCTGCTCTGCCTCGGCGCGGGCCTGCTCGGCGTCCTGGCGGCGGCGCAGGAGTTCCTTCTCGTAGGCGCGGCGGTCGGAGGCGTCGAAGACGGTCGTGCGGATCAGCAGGGGCTCGCCTTCACTGCCGTGCTTGACCACGGAGGAGACCAGCACCGGCAGTCGCCGCCCCTCGGCGGCTTTCATTTCCAGTGCGATGCCGCGCAGTTCGCCCTGCATACGCAGCAGGGGCGCGAAGTGCGTTTCGTGGTAGAGCTTCCCGCCGACGGTGAGGAGGTCGGGGAAGGTCCTCGGCGCTGTCCTCGAGCAGCGCGGTGAACGCGGCGTCCGTTGCTGATGCGCCCTGTACGTCCGGGTCTACGTCTGGCGGCTCCGGTATCCGACCCGGCTCCTCGCCCGCGGGGCACATCACCGAAAGTCCGCCGAGAACGTCAGGATCGCTTCGTTGGTGGCTTGGGGTGCGCTCAGCTGCGGGCAGTGCCCGGTCGCATCCAGGGTGACCAAGCGGGAGGAGGGGATCGCTGCGTGGACGTACGCGCCGACCTCACGGGGAGCGATCACGTCCTGGGAGCACTCCAGCACCAGCGTCGGAACCGTCACGCTCTTCAGGTCCTCGCGGCTGTCGGACAGGAACGTGGTCCGCGCGAAGATCGCCGCGATGTCCGGGTCGGTGGCGCAGAAACTGTTGGTCAGCTCCTCCCCCAGCTCCGGTCGCTCCGGGTTGCCCATGATCAACAGTGCCATCCGCGCGGCCAGCACCCCCACCATGGCGCTGACCGAATGGCCGACGAACACCGCGCTCGTGAGGTCGAGCTCTTCGCAGACCTCCACCACGTCCCGGGCGTAGCCTTCGAGCGAGGAATACCGCTCTTGGCCGAAGGCCGAGAGGTCCGAGCCGCCGGAGCCCACGTAGTCGAACGTTGACGGCCATCGTCCCACCCGGCTGACGGCACTCCTGCAGCGGTGCTGACTTCCCCTCCTCTTCAACCGCTTGTCATCTGGTGTGGACTTCCAGTGCTGTGCGGATCGCGGATTCGAGGGCTCCTTCGATCCATGCGGGCTTGAGGGAGGTGTGGCAGCCCGCGAAGTGCAAGGGGCCTTCGGAGGCAGGGATGTCGGGGAAGAGTTCGGTGTGCTGACCGGGAAGGAGGACGGATGCTTCCCCGTAGGCGTAGGGGTCGCGCATCCATGACTGGGTGCGGCCCTTCCCCGTGTAGAAGATCTCGGTGCGCTGGCCGTAGACCTCCTGAACACCGGTGAGCGCCAGGGGGTAGCGCTCCTCGTCGTCGTAGGCGTCCCACTTCAGGGCGTCGTCGGACCAGCTGTAGGAAGCGAGCAGAACTCCCCCCGGGCTGCCGGGAACGGGGTGGGAGGGTTCATAGATGAAGCGATTGGGATTGTCGGTGATCGAGCCGCCGCCGATGACCCGCGCCGCTTCGGGCTGGTTTCGCTGGGGGGAACGGTGCGCTGCGTAGTGGATGCGCTGGCGCTCGGAGACCTGGCCTTCGGGGACGGAGGGGTGGGCGCCGAGCAATGAGCCGTCCGTAGGCGCTTTCCCGGCACGGTATGCCTCGTACAGACCGGGGCGTACGGCGTCGAGTTCGCGTTTCCAGTCGTGTTCGCTGAACTCCCACCAGCGGCGTGAGAACTCCAGGAGCACCTTGGTGGCCGCGTCGTAGTGGAGTTCGGTGATGGCGCGCCGTTTCCGGTAGGAGATGGCGGGGGTGAAGGTGACGTGGCGCAGCCCGGAGAAGGGCACGGTGATGATCGCCTCGTCGCCGGTGAACTCTTCGGTCACGGGCCGGCTCGTGCGGCTCTCGGAGACGGTGTGCACGGTGACGCCTCTGCCGGGCCGCTGTTCGATGCGCACGGCGCGCCGGTCCAGATGTACGAGATCACTCACCCGCTCGTAGAGGGCGTCGACGAGAGTGGCGGTGCCTCCGGGCAGCTCGTAGAAAGCGGTGCTCGGGCTGATCAGTGCCGCGGAGAGGAAGCTGTGGAGGAAGGAGAGATGCAGGCGCGAGGTGAGGTTCTGGACGGTGCCGATCAGGTCGATGGTGTTCTCGTCGAGTCCGGCGCGTTCCTTGAGGTAGCGGTACATCGACCAGTGCCCGTACGTGCGGAGCACGCTCGCCCAGCCTTCGACGAGTTCGCGGCCGCTCTTGCCCTCGATCAGCGCCCTGGCCGGTGCCAGTGCGGCGCGCAGCAGGTCGGCCGCCGGGGTGTTCTCGCGCTGCGCGGGCACACCGAAGGACCGGTTGATCCGCCGGGGCCTGTCCTGGTAGTCGGCGCGGCGGTCCCGGATGCCGTTGACGTGGATCCATGTGCGGTTCGCGGGTTTCCCCGAGGCGTCGACGTCGACGAGGTGGAAACGGCGACGCTCGAGTCCGAGCGATTCCATCAGCCCGGTGACCAGAGGGTGGCTGTCGGGAATCCGCATCGCTCCGGCCTCCGCGTACTGAGCGGGGTCGGCGAAGGGTTGGTCGGCGTTCTCGTGGCCGCCGGTGCGGAAGGTCTTGATGCGCCCGCCGACCCGGTTGGCGTTGGCTTCGAGCACGGTGACGTCGTGCCCGGCCTCGCGCAGGAGGTGGGCGGCCACCATGCCGGCTGGGCCGGCCCCGATGACCAGAACCTTCCTGCTCGCTCTCCCCCGGGGCAGGCCCTTGCCGAGCAGGATGTCGGTGTACGCGGGGGTGAGGGGCCTGTTGTCCTCGTCGAGGACGAGGATGGCCCGGGCGACTGCCAGGCAGGTCTGCCAGTCGGCGCCCCCGGCCGGCGCGGAGGGCGCGGCCGGGAGCTCGGAAGCGGACGCGGCGGCCGCCTGCGGGGCGGAGGCGACGAGGCCGGCAGTCAGGGTGGTGCTGCCGGCCGCGGCCATGACGGCGCGTCTGGAAGGCTGTTCGTTCATGGTCAGAGCATCGCCCGGCCACCGTGTTGTCCTGGCCGGGACACCGCGCCGGAGAGCGCGGGTCACCCGGTCGGCCATACGCCCTTCTCCACGGGCCGGACTCCGAGCAGGCTCCTGCCCGGCGCTCAGGACTCGTCGTGTGCGCCGGCCGACAGAACGATGATCTGGTCGCCCTCTGTGTAGCTGACGCGTCGCGCCTTGTCAGGGTTGACCAGAACCCCGTAGTCCGGGGGCAGTTGGGCCTGCGCGTGGATGCGGTGGCCGATGGCAATCTCACCGCACCGGGCGGCCGCGGCGGTCACCGTGTAGAAGTCGGTGTCCGCCCCGGTCCGTACATAGCCGGCCATGGGGCGCAGGCTGATCTGGACGCCCCGCGGTCCGAACAGCTCGTCGAAGATCTGGCTCAGTTGGGGGTTCTCGGAGAGCTGGGCGAGGCACAGGCTCACCAGCTCACTGCTCACGATGAAGTCGTCCGCCTTCGCCGCCCGGGCCAGGGCGCGGTTGCGGTCGTCGGCGATCTCCGTGGCCAGGGAGAAGTCGTGGGAGTGGCGGGCCGCCAGGTCGCGTAGCTTCAGCAAGGTGGTGAGGGTGCGGGCATCGGAGCCGCGGGGGTCCCGCTCATTCGGGCAGACGACCATGACGTGGTCGTACGCTCCGAGGCCGGCGGACTCCAGCACCTCCCGACGGGTGGTGTCGGCCTGGCGGAAGGACACCTCCGTGACACCGTCACCCGCGCCCGTGAGCGTCGTCTCGGCGCCGGTGAGGTCGGTATCAGCGATCACGTCCACCCGGGATCCGGCCGGTAGTTGCGTCTGGAGCTGGCGGACGATGTCAGGCGCGTGCCGACTCCAGCCCACCAGCAGTACTTGGCGGCTCGGCCGCTCGGGGACATCGGACGGTGAGATCGCCGTCTCGTCGACGACGGGCACCGTTTCGGACAGCACCACTGTGCCGTCGTCCTCGCTGATGGCGACGATCTGGTCCTGCGCGCGGAACACTGTGTCGTGTGGGGGGTTGAGCCGTACGCGGCCGGACGCGTCCATCAATCCGATCACGCACGAGGTCCGGTAGGCCGCCAGCGTCTCACCGAAGGTGCGTCCGACCAGCTCGGGCTGCGCCTGCATGTAGATCTCGTCGCCTTCGAAGTCCAACAGGCCGGTATAGACCGCGGACAGCCCGCACTGAAGGCTCATCTGCACCATCAACCGGGAGATGAACCCCTGAGCGCTGACGACATGACAGGTGGCACCGCCGGCCAGGCGCGCCACGGACAGGTTCTGTGCCTCCTGAACGCTGGCCACGATCACCGGTGCGGCACGGACCCCGCCCCTCCCCCGAGGAGCCTGGCTACTCCCCACGGCCAGCAGCGACTTGACGACCGCGATGTCAGGATCGTCACCTCCCGGCGGGACCACGATGATCGAGCGTGCGCTCGAAGGATTGACGATCGCGATGTCGACCGGGTCGGTGGGGTCACCGCTGCGGCACACAACCCTGGTGGTGGCGGTATGCCCTACCCGTTCCCGGATCGCGGCTTCCATCTCCGGACGGTCCTTCTCCGCGAGGATGGTCACGCAAGCACGGCGCTGGTTGCGATTGGCCTCCACCAACTCGCGGAGCACCGTATAGACATGGGGGGACCAGCCCAGCACCACCGTATGCCCGCTCTCGACGACGGCCGAACGGCCGCGGCGCAGGCGGGCCAACTGGTTCTGGAGCCCCGCGCTGATCACCGGGATGAGCGTGCTCATCAGAAAGATCCCGCCGAAAGCCATCAGCGCCGCAACGGCCAGGAACGGAGCCGACCCCCTGTCCCTGGCAATCACCGCTGGGCTGATGACCCGCAGGAAACCGGACCAGAGCCACGACTGCCCACTCTCCGAAGACACCCCCGCCGGAGCGAGCAACAACAACAGCGCCCCATTGAGCAACACGAGTACGCAGCAGGCAATGGCCAGTACTCCGATGAGTGCCGGTGTCCCGCGCGCCATGACATTGTCGAACCTGTACCGCAACCGCTGAAGCAACGTCGCCCCTCGACCTCGGTCCCGGCCCGCGTCTCTTCCGCCACCCGAGCTCAGCCAAGCTTGCGCCCCACCCCGAGGCTTGATCATTCGGCATGGGCACGATCGCCCGCTCGGACCATGTCGTTCATCCATCCGCCCCACGCCGACGACCGGGAGGCCGACCGCGTGGCGACCCGTTGAGGCCGTGAGGGCAGGAGTGCGCACGGTCGGCGTACCCGTCAGAGTGAAGACGGCTCGCCCTCGGTTAGGTGCTGCCCGATATCGTCACCGCTCACCCCCAGCTCTACACCGGCCAGAACCTGCCGGAACTGTGCCGGTCGATGCACGACCACCTGCGGCAGGCGCGCCTTGTCGAGCTGTTCGACGCCGCCTTCCAGAACCTGCCCAGGCCCGTCGACTCGCCCCAGATCTGCTACCGGCAACTGATCCGCGGGGCACCGAACGCATCGCCCTGCCCGAGGCGGCCGACCGCATCGCCGCCGCCATGATCACCGTCACGCCGCCCGGCATCCCCGCCCTGATGCCCGGCGATGAGGTGATAGGTGAGATCGGCGCGAGGCCACAAGAGTGATTGTCACACCGCAACGGAGACGGCAGGCGCGTTCCGTTCCGTGTGAAATGCGGTCCTCGCCGAGCATGGCGGCATGCGTATCCGCTGGAGGAAGGCGTTGGTGTGGCCCTTGCACGTGTCCGCACTGCTGATTCTGGCCTGCGCTGTCGCGGTGCCCGGTGGAGGACGCGCGAAGGCCGACGGCGCGGGAAACGGCGGCCTGGCACTGCAAGTGAACGTCAACTCCCGGCCGGGCACCGGAGCACTGCATCCCGGCATCCGGGTCGGTGACCCCGTTCACAAGGTCTACCACCTGATCAATCGCACGGGGGCCGACCTGTTGAACGTGCGGGTGGCCGACCCCGCCCTCCCCCGGGGCATGGCCGTCAACTGCGGGGGACGGGGCACGGTGGCGATGCTGCGTGGTCTCAGCTCGGCCACGTGCACGGCCGAGACGCGGGCCAGCCCGGGCGTCCAGGCAACGGACGTCACCGCCGTCGGTGCTGTCCGCGCCATGAACACGGAGTCCCGGGCCCGCGCACGGGCGGGATACCGAGGGGTCGGAGGAGTCCTGGCCCTCGTCCAGACGGTCGAGGTGGCCCCGCAGCGGGGCGTCATCCACTACACGGTGACGAACCGGGGAGACCTCACCGTTCACCAAGTCCGCGTCAGCGATGCGCTCCCGGAGGCGAAGGCCGTCGACTGCGGGGCCGGCCGCCCGGTGGTGCCGCAGATCGCTCCCGGGCGCTCCGCGTCATGCCGTTCCATCGCTCATGCGGCGCCGGGCACCTATGAGAGCAGGGGCTTCGCCGAGGCCAATGACCTCACCCGAACACTGGGACGTACGGGCGCGCTGGTCCCTCCCCCGCGCCTCACGGCACACTCCTCGGTGCGGTTCACACTGCGGGCCGTTCCTGTTCAGCCGCCGCCTCCCCCTCCGCCCGGAGCACGGACCGGGCAGCGGACCGCTCCTCTTCCTCCTGGCGCGCGACCTGTCCCCGTGGTGCCCGCGCGCGGCCCGCTCCCCGTTCCCCCGGAGGCCCGGCTCGCGCCACCGCGTCTCTTCGTCGCGCCCCCGGGGATCCCACGCACCCCGCCGGGCCTCTTCCTCGCGCCACCAGCGGCGCCGCTCGCACCACCAGGGCCGCCGCTCGCGCCGCCGGGCCTCTTCCCCCTGCCTCCGGGTGCGGTCCCGTTCGCGCCGCCGGGCCTCTTACCTCTACCTCCGGGTGCGGTTCCGTTCGCGCCGCCGGGTCTCCTCCCCCCACCTCCGGGTGTGGCTCCGCTCCCCCCACCGGCTCTTGCGCGACCGCCAGCCGCTGCGGTCCGGCCACCTCTGCTGCGGCCGGTGGTCCCGCCGCCTCTCCTGGACCCCAATACCTCCAGCGTGACACCGGTGCGTCCCCCACAAGCCGTCCAAGATGTGGAGCTCCTGGACCGCCTCTATCGTCCAGGACACGGGCCCACCGGGACCGGACTGGTGGCCCTCCTGTTCCTCATCGTGTTTCCGGCGGTCCTGGCAGCAGTCCTGCTCGGCTCGCGCCTGAAGTGACGCACGGACGCCCCGGTAACCGCGCCGTACGCAGAAGGAGCGCTCATGACCGAAACGATCGCGCTGGTCCTGGGTGTGTCCATGCTCGCGGCCGCGAGCGTGCTCCTGCGCCACCGCTACTGGCCGAACGACGACGCCGAGCCGCGGGAGGACGTGGCCGAGTACATCGCGATGATGGTCGGCGTCCTGTACGCGTTGCTGCTGGGACTGTCGCTGGTGTCGGTCTGGGAAGGCAGGTCCAGCGCGGAGGAACACGTCCAGAACGAGGCGAACGCGGCCCACGAGATCTACCAGCTCGCCGGGGGCCTGCCCGGAGCCGACGCGGTGCGCCTGCGCGAGAGCGTGACGCAGTACGTACACCACGCGGTGCGCACCGAGCTCCCGGCCATGGCGGCGGGAGAACCTCCGGGGCACGAGGGCTGGCGCCTCCTGCAGAATGTGCGCACCACGAACCGGGCGCCCGCCGACGCGAAGGCGATGGAGCAGGTCACCGTGCAAGAAGTGGCCAACCAGATCTGGGCCATGGGGGACGCGCGCCGGGGCCGGGAAGCGGACGCACGCAACGGTCTGTCACCGGTCCTGTGGTTCGGCCTGCTGAGCGGCGGACTGCTCACCATCGCCTTCATGTTCATGTTCGGGATCCAGCGCAGCGTCTCCCATGTCGTCATGGTGATGGGTCTCACCGGCCTGATCACCCTGACTGTTCTGCTCGTCTACCAGTTGGACCAGCCTTTCACCGGCCTCATGGCGGTCGACTCCTCATCTTTCAACCGGTACTTCCCCGGCGCGTAGCCGGTGCGCCTGTCCAAGCGGGCCGGCCGGTGGCCGAACGGCCAAGCAGCCGCCTGCCTTGGGCCAGGTAGCCCAGGCGGTGGTCGAAGCGATGCGAGCGGTACCACTCGAATGGCTCCTGTCGTCCTACGCCGGGACCAGTCCACCTGTGAGGCCGGAGCCTCAGTGGCACGGGCGCTGTGCATACCGGCGACTGCCGGCAGCGGTCTGCCGGTAGCGGTCTTCCCAGCGGGCGGCGGTGGCATGGCTGACCTGGAAGCGTGCCGTCCGGATGCCAGGCGAGAGCATTGACCTGGTCGTCGTGGACGGAATCCGCTGGCTGCCGTGGCTGGTGCTCGTGGCGTCGGGCTTCGCCTGTGCGGGACTTGTGGCCCGGCTGCACCGGGGCGGTCACCTGACGGCACTCTCTGCGGAGGCTCCAGCGACGGTGTGAGGGGCGGGACGGGTCAGCTGTGGGCGGCGTGCAGTTCGTCCGCGAAATGGTGGTGGCTGTGCCGCCACCCGGCCCCGGCCCGCCGGGCACCACGCACATGCGGGTGCCCGGCGGGCAGCCCGGCGTGCTCGTGCTCGTGAACATGTCCCCGGCGGGATGCCACCGCGGCGGTGGTGCTCTGCCGGGTCCCGGCCGGCCACAGGCGCACGGCCAGGAGCGCCGCCGCGAGCGCGATCACGCCGAGGGCGGCCACGGCCCAGCCGAGCCCGGCTCGCGCACCGACCCAGCCCGCGAGCGGATAGGTCAGCAGCCAGGCGCCGTGCGAGAGGGAGAACTGGGCGGCGAACGCGGCCGTGCGCTCCCGCTCCGGCGCGGCACGCCGGATGAGGCGGCCGGTCGGCGTGAGCACCAGCGAGCACGCCGCCCCGAACGCGGCCCAGGTGCCGAGCAGCGCGGGCCAGCGCCAACCGCCGCCGTGCGCGGCGGTGATCACGCCGAGCACGGCGAATACCACGGGCAGCAGCAGGGCCCCGCCCAGCATGACCCGGCGGTCCGAGCACTTCTCCAGGACTTTCGGCAGCATCAGCGCCACCCCCATGGACCCGGCACCGTAGGCCCCGAGAGCGAGAGCGAGGGAGTCGGCGGACAGGCTGAGGAAGTCCCGTACGTACACAACGGAGTTGACGGTGACGACGGCGCCTGCGGCGGCGACCGCGAGGTCCATCGCGAGCAGCGACCGCAGCTGTGGGGTGCTGAAGAACAGGCGGGTGCCCGCCGTGGCCTTCGCGTAGGCGCCCGTCTTGGACGACCTGACGCTCGCGGCGGGCGCGGTGGCGGCCTGGACCTGCTTGGGCAGCACGGCGGACACCACGAGGGCGGCCGAGCCGAGGAAGCCGATCACGGTGCCGGTGAACAGCCAGTTGTAGGTGACCACGGACAGCAGCGCGGCCGCGAGCGCGGGACTGAACAGGCTCTCCATGTCGTAGGCGAGCCGCGACATGGACAGGGCCTGGGTGTAGTCGCGCTCCTTGGGCAGGACATCGGGGATGACCGCCTGGAAGGCCGGGGTGAACGCGGCCGACGCGGACTGGAGCAGGAAGATCAGGACGTACACCTGCCAGACCTGGTCCACGAACGGCAGCAGGAGTGCTACCCCGGCCCGGGTCAGATCGGCGCCCGCCATCAGAGCCCGACGAGGCAACCGGTCGGCCGCCGCCACGATCACCGGGGCAATGCCGACGTACGCCACCATCTTGATCGCCAGCGCGGTCCCGAGGACCGACCCGGCGTCGGCGCCGGCGATGTCGTAGGCGAGCAGTCCCAGCGCCACGGTGGCCAGGCCCGTGCCGAGCAGGGCGATGACCTGGGCGGTGAACAGGTGGCGGTAGGTGCGGTTGCGCAGCACGGTCAACATGGCGAGCGCTCTCCCCAGCGGGACGTGTGGGCCGACGCTGCCAGTGTATTCATAGGTGCGCATGTGTGCACATGTATTGCGGATATGGAGGCCGCTTCGGCCTCCCTGGGCCCGGCGCGCTCTACTCTGTGGTCATGCCTGTTCGCGAGACCCCATCACCTGCACCGGATACGCACCTGCGGGCTCCGGACAGCGCACGCCTGGCCGAGGCGACCGAGGTGTTCACGATGCTCTCGGATGTGACCCGGCTGCACCTGCTGTGGCTGCTCGCCCAGGAGGAGTCCGACGTCGGCTCACTGGCCGAACGCTGCTCGGCCTCGCGCACCGCGGTGAGCCACCATCTGGCGAAACTACGCCTCGCGGGACTGGTCGACACCCGCCGCGACGGCCGCCACATCTACTACAGCCTGCGCGACGGGCATCTGCGCCGGCTCGTCCTGGAGGCGCTCAGCCATGCCGATCACCGGGTTACCGGGGCGGCCGCACACGACTGACGCTGGGACCGCGCCGATCGGGGGCCGCCCCGGAAGGGGACGCGCGGGACTGGATGTCGCACGCACCCCCTCCGAGGAGGGACCCGAAGAGCGGGAGCTGTGGCCGGGCCTCAGCCCTGACCGGCCGCGGCGCGGCGCCTCCACCACCAGATGCCGCCCGCGAGCAGCACCAGCAGCGCGGCCGCCCCGACGACGATCAGCGCTGTGGAGGAGGAATCGTCGTCCTTCTCCTCGGCGGTGTCATCCGCCGCCTTGCCGTCCTTGGCCGGGGGCGTGCTCGGGTCCGTGGCGGGCGGGGAAGCACTCGTGGGTTCGGCCGTGGGGCTCGGTGGGCCACCGTCACCCACACACCGTGACGCCCGGCGTGCCATGCCGCGTGCGCACCGCCCGACGGCGCACCAGGTGGAGTGCCGCCTGGGCAGTCCCGGTGGCCGCAGCCGCGACCGGCACACCGCTCAGCCGCCCCTGGCCGCTGCGGCGTGCTGCGCGGACACCGTCCTTGCACGACATGGCTGCCCCATCATGAGCCATCCCCGCACCGTGCGGGCCTGGTCCTCGGATTCCTCCCGCGACGGCTATCGAGGCCGTGCACTGTCTGCGGGCGCGGTGGGGGCCGGGAGGCCGATGGCCCAACTCCTTGCCCCGGCTTCCGGAATGCCGCATTCATGCTGAGATCCGAGGGTGCGTAGGTCATGCTGGTCCAGCTATGTCGGCCTTTCGCACGTTCGATCACCACGGCCCGGTTCAGCGCACTCCTGCCGTAGGCGCTGCCGCCCGTGCGGTCGTCCTTGCCCTGGCCGGCACCGCACTCGCCGCAGGACTGCACCACGCGACGACGGACTCCGCTGTCCCCTGGCCCGCTCTGCTCATCGCGGCAGTGGCCCTCGCCGCCTGCGCCTACCCGGCCAGGCGCTCCGGGGCAGCCCGCCCAAGCGCTCTCGCCGTCGTCGCCGTGCAAGGACTCCTGCCCGGCTGGCTGGAGCTGACCGGGACGCACCTCCCCGCAGCCCAGCTGGACGATCACTACAGGCTCCCGGCCGCCTGGCACCACAATCCTGTGGCCATGGCCGCATTGAACTTCCTCGTCGGCCTCGCTCTGGTCCTGCTCTTCCGCAGCGCGGCCAATCTGCCCGCCCGCCTGGCCTACGCGGCAGCCGGCACCACACGCCGCTGGTGGGCACGCCTGCTGCACGTCATCAGCCTCGTTCTGCACGGCACTGTCGAACCGCCACCGAAGCCCCCGCAGCCACCGCCGCGGCCAACTGTCGCACTGCCGAGACCACACGCACTCATGGTCCTGCTGCACCGCGCGCAGCCCTGCGCCCCGTAACCCCTGGGCCGCCCTCCACCACGTCACGTCATCACGCACGCCTGCGCGTTCGGCGTGCTCTCACCGACACCGGAGTATCTGCTGTGCCTGCCTTATTCGCCTTACCCGCACCCCACATGCGCGCGGAGCCGAGCTCCGTCCCGCCCCGGCACGATGTGCCGACCCGACCTGTCCATGAGGGTGGCTTCGTCGACTCTCTCCATCCAGCCCTGTTCACCTCCGCTGCCGCCCGCCAACGGCCCGTGCGCCGGCTCTCCATCGATCACTCAGCACGTTGCGCTTCGTGCACCAAGGGTGCAACCGACCTGGGAGGTCATGCCTGATGAGGACAGCAGAGAGGGCGACGTCAGTGCTGAAGTCAGGGGCCAAGAGGCTTCTGGGTCGTGCCGGGTACGACATCGTGCGCAGCACCAACAACCGGGGCGGAGTGGATGATTTCCTACCGTTCGAGGCCACGATGCGGGCTGCGCGGGCGGCCGGGCTGTCGGTCGGTGACTACCTCGACGAGGTCATGAACGGCACGCCCGGCGCCACTCAGTCCACCATCGATGAGTTAGGCGCTCTCGGCGTCTTCTCCGACGATCCGAACACGGTGCTGGAGATCGGCCCCGGGTCCGGGCGGTACCTGGAGAAGACTCTGAAGGAGTGTTCACCGGCCCGCTACGAGATCTACGAGACGGCAGCGCCCTGGGCCGACTACCTGGTGGACACGTTCGGGGTGGTGGCCCAGCCGACCGCGGGATGCAGTCTCGCCCCGACACCCGACGGCAGCGTCGATCTCGTTCAGGCCCACAAGGTCTTCAACACGCTGACCTTCCTCAGTACCACCCGCTACTTCTTCGAGATGGCGCGGGTCACGCGGCCCGGTGGTCGGATCGTCTTCGACGCCATGACAGAGACCTGCCTGGACCCGGCCGCCATGGGCGCCTGGGCGGCGGAGGGTGGCGAGGGGCACGACTCCTACCCGGCCGCCATGCCCCGCCGGACGTGCGTGGACCTCTTCGCCACCCTCGGCTGCAGCCTGCAGGCTGGCTTCCTGGCCCCCCTGGGCGTCGCCTCCACCGAGGTGCTCGTCTTCCGAAAGGAGGCTTGACGCGCAGTCAGCCAGTACGGCTCCCTCTGCCCCGCCGGCATTCTTCTGTGGGCCACAGCCGCGATCCAACGGCTCAGGACTTCGTCACCGAGCGGCTGCGGTACCTCTGGCGTGCGTCTTCTACTGCTGCGGTGCGTGTCTGTAGAGGGCTGCGTTCCGACTGCCTCCATGGGCAGATTGTTCGACCTCGGTAGACCGCATGAGACCGAGCAGTTGAGTCGGCTCGACGACCCTGCGCTCTCGCGCAGCGCCTCCGTTGTCCGCCAACGGGCGGAGAGGCCCAGCGCATCACCAACGCAGGCGGGCCATCCGTCGGCAGCGGGCGCGGCCAAGACCGCGTACTCCGTGCCGGCCGAATGGCCCGCTGTAAGCAGCCGGCCTATGAGCGGCAAGATTTGAACTGCGGGAAGCCGCCCCACCGGTGGTCTGCCACCGGCCGCGGTATCCGGCCCGCGGGCGAGGGCCGGGGCTGGTTACGGTCCGCTCGTGCCGGTGGAGTTTCTGGCTGATGAGCAGACCGAGGCGTACGGGAAGTGCGCCGAGGAGCCGACCCGCCCCGAGCTCGAGCGGTTCTTCTTGCTGAACGACGTCGACCGCGATCTGATCGCGCTGCGACGTTCCACGCACCACCAGCTCGGCTTCGCGTTTCAGATGTGCACGGTGCGCTACATCGGCCGGTTCCTCCCGGACGACCTGCGGGATGCGCCGTGGCCTGTGGTCGAGCACCTGGCCGCGCGGCTCGGCATCCAGGATGCGTCGGTGGTGAAGCGATACACCGAGCGGCCGGTCGTACTGGACCGCGAGCTGCCAGAAGGACCAGCCCCTTTGGGAGGGCCGCTGCCGCTGCCACTGCCACTGCCACTGCCGAGGTGAGGACAAAGCCCATGTCCAGCATGTCCTCACCGCCCTCGCGTGAACATCGAGCGGATCAACACGCACCTGTCACTGCCACCGGAACACCAGCCGCGGCCGCATACCAGTTTCCGGAACTTCCCGGACTGGCAGGCCATTCCACGCCCACAGGCATGGCGAACCACCATCTGACGGCGGCCGGACAGGAACGCTGACGTCAGGGACCGCGCAAGCCGCATCCCCCGGCCTGGGCCTTCTTCCGGGATGCCTGGGTAGGCCGGACGCAGCCGGGCACAGTTGTCCGCGCATTCCGGCGAGGGCACCGGGTGTGCCGCCCGTGGTCCGCTGCCTGGGCTTCCCGCGCCGGCCGGTCGCCGCGCGGCGCTCCCCCGGTGCCACCCGCCGTCTCCCGCCTGTCCTGACCTGCGGCCATCTTGCGCCCGCCCCCGTATGCCTCCTCTGCTGCGCTCTGGCCCTCGCATGAGAGGCAGTTGGAGGCGTGCGGCCCGGCTTGCTGGGCCCCGGCTGCCTGTCCGGGAGCCTTCGGGTTCCGAAAAGGGGCGGGCAACGGCTCGGGAAGGGCTTGCAGTTGTGCCAAGATTCCGTGTCCCGGTCGGGGTGATCGGGCAACGGAAGAGGAAAACGCAGTGATATCCATAGCGATACCCAAGAGACACAGGTCCACCGCCCTCGCCGGTGTGACCGCGGCCGTGGTGTCCGGCTGCCTGCTCGCGCCCTCCGCGCACGCGGACACGGGTGATGTGCCCCGCAAGGCCGACCACCGGACACTCGCCGCCTTCGCCCGCATCGCCGATGATGTCCTCTCCCGGCGCACCCAGGCCCTGGTGGAGGACCGCGCAGGGCGCGGCGGCCAAGACGCCGGCGCGGTGACGACGCGCATGTCCGGCCGGCTGCGGACAGACGAGGACGCCGCGCTGCGGTCGCTGCGCGCCCGCAAGTCACGCCTTGCCCAGCTCGGTGAGGCCTACACGAAGGCCAACACCCGCGTCGTCGTGGACCGCGCCACGCTCACCGGCAGCACGGCGACCGTCCAGGTCACCGCGTCGTCGACACTCACGTACAAGAAGGTGCGCGAGGGCGGGCCGCAGACCACCGCGTTCTCGACGCGACAGGAGCTGAAGCTCGCCCGCACGAAGGACGGCGGCTGGCAGCTGACCGCGATCGTCTCGCGCAACCAGGGCCCTGTCGCGGTCGACGAGCCCTCGGTGGCCCGGACAAAAACCGTCGAGGACGACGGCAACCAGTATCCGGACGGCACACCGGCCTCGACCAAGCGCCCCACCACGCCGATGCCCTCGGGCAAGACGGCCGGCGCCTACGGCTACTCCGCCATGGCGCAGTACGCGGAGAAGTACTGGCGCAGCTACAACCCGGCCTACCGCAAGTTCAACGGAACCGGCGGCGACTGCACCAACTTCGTCAGCCAGGCGCTGAAAGCGGGCGGCTGGAAGCCCGTCCCCGGTTCCGCCTACGACTACCGCAACTGGTGGTACGAGAGCGCGGGCCAGAGCACCTCCTGGGTCGGGGTGAACGAATGGGCATGGTTCACGCTGTCCAACCGGCGGGCCCCGAACCTGGCGAGCGTCTACCAGCTGGACATCGGCGACGTCCTTCAGGTGGACTTCGACAAGAACGGGTCCAAGGACCACACCATGCTGGTGACGTACCGCGACAGGCGGGGCATGCCGTACCTGACCTACCACTCCACCGACACCTACCGCAGGTCGCTCGCGAGCCTGGTCGCGTCCTACCCCGACGCGCGCTACTTCGCGTACCGCACCTGAGAAAAACCGGTGACCGCGCAGAGCGGCGCGGGCGGCTTCGGGGCGCCCCGCCGCGGCGAGCAAACGCGTCCGTATCGGTGAGAGCCCGATGTGGGGCTGGGCATGCCGACATAGTTCCTGGGGGGATTGCGGAGATCGTTTCCAGGGCGATCGTGGTGTGCCCGGTTCCAGGCAGGACCCTTGTATGGACACGTACGCGGACCTGGTGTCAGCCGGCCGCCGTGGCCGGAAAGGACTTGATGCCCAGGTCCGACTGACCAGGTGGAAGCGCTCCCGAACCACACAGCACTTGAGGCAACGGACTATCCGGCCTCGGGTCTTACCCTGCCGGCCTGAAAGCCTCGGCGCGTCAGATCAGCTCGGGGCTGGGCTCCCTTGTGGGGTCTCGTCGGGGGACGTGCGGACATACGAGGAGTCGATCACCGCCCGGGAGGCGGAAGCGGCGGTACCTGGGCAGGGGCAGAGGTGCACCACGGCCCCAGGCAGGGCATTGCAGTGACGATCAAGGAAACGCGGGACCAGGCCCGCGGCGCCGTCGTGGGTCATGGAGCAGCGCCCTCGATCAAGGCTTGTCCCGCAAACGGCCTGCTCGGACCTGATGGCATGATCGAAGAGTGATCAGCGAACCCAACCACTCCAGTGCGATGAGGTATGTCCTGTTTGATGTGGATGGCACGTTGATCGATGCCGTGGACAACCAGCGCCTGGTGTGGCGGACATGGGCAGCGCGATACGGACTGGACCCTGATGAGGTCTACCAAGTGGCGCTGCGGACAAGGCCAATGGAGACGTTCGCGCAGGTTGCCCCGGTCCAGGACCCCCGGGAATGCCTGGCTGCACTGCACGAACTGGAGGACGAAGACGTTCGCTCCGGTACCTATACAGCCTTCGATGGCGCCTCGGAGCTGCTGAATGCCCTGCAGCCCGGGGCCTGGGCGCTGGTGACCTCGAACTACGAGCACCGGGTACGGGGACGTTTCGTGCGGACAGGTTTGCCGGTCCCGAAGGTTGTCGTGGACGCGGCCGCTGTAGCGGAAGGCAAGCCGTCACCGGTGCCGTATCTGCAGGCCGCCGCGCAACTTGGCGCCCGACCGGAAGACTGCCTCGTCATCGAGGACGCCCCCTCCGGGGTACAGTCCGGGCTGCGTGCCGAGATGACGGTATGGGGCGTCAACACCCCTGTGGCGGTCGATGGCGTGCATCGTCACTTCGCCAGTCTGCGCGAAGCAGTCCCAGACGTTCTCGCCTTCGCGTCCGGATCCCGCCCTCACCGGCGGAAGGGATCAACCACCACGGAATGATCTTGCTGTGGCCGGTGCGATCACGGCGTCGGAGCCGTCCTGGATAGTCCCTTCCACCGGGCCGAGCCCGCGCCGGTTCACGAAACTGGTGACGGCGCTGCGTCGCGCGGGAGTCGATGCCACCCGCCGGGGCAGGCCGTGGAGCCTGTCTCTGGAAGACCGAACACTCCTGGTCACGGCGTACTGGCGCACCAACTTGACGAAGCGTCAACTTGCCCCACTGTTCGGTATCTCCAAGTCCGCTGCAGACCGCATCATCGACCACCTCGGTCCGCTCCTGGCGCTGCAGCCGTGGCGCCACTTCGCCGTAGATGCCGTACTCATCGTGGACGGCACCTTGCTCCCGACCCGCGACCACACGATCGCCGACGGCAGCTGTCCCGGCACCGGACTTGTCATGCCTCACCGGCGCCGCAAGGTCGAGGAACCGCCCAACTCGCAGCAGGAGCACAACCGCTCGCACAAACAGGTCCGTGCTCGCGTAGAACACACCTTCGCCCGGATGAAGACCTGGAAGATCCTCCGCGATTGCCGTCTCAAAGGCGACGGAGTCCATCACGCCATGCTCGGCATCGCCCGGCCGCACAATCTCAACCTCGGCGCGTGAACGAGCAGACCCTCCCTGGCGGCCCATTCAACTCGGCCCGAAGTCTTGTGTTCGGGCGACGTTGGCGCTGTTCGTGGCAGATGTGTTCGCCTCGGTGCCGCGCAAGGACCAGCGTGCCAAGGGCGACTGTTATCTGCGGGGCCTGATGCTGGATGGCCGCCGCAAGTCGATCGATGATGTGTCGGTACCCAAGGATGGCCGGATGTCGGTCGCCAGGGCCCCGCAGCACTGCGGGGCCCTGGGTAAACGCGCCGACTGCCAGGTCGCCGTCCGTGTCCACGCGGCAAGCGACACCGCCTCCTGCCCGCTGCGATGGCAGCCGTTCCTTCCCGGGGAATGGGTCTCGGACAGCGCCCGCCGGGCCAAGACCCTCGTGCCGCCCGAGGTCACCCACCGGGCGAAGTGTCACCAGCCGCTTCGCGGCGGGCGCCCGCGTGCCCGGTACGGCCTGCTCGCCCCCCCGTCCGCCTCCGGCACTCCCAGCAGCATCCCGCCCGCATCCTGCCGGGGATTTTCATGCCATGAACATATGACAAATCGCGCTTGCCCCCACTCTGTGCCACGCTGATTGAGGCACCGGCAGACGGGCTGTTCCGGGCAGTTGCCCCAACCCTTCCCGTGCCGTTTCAGCATGGTCGGCTCTCGGCCTCGTCAACCGTCCGCTGAGGTTCAGCGGTACGACGGACATCACCTGCGCCGCTGTCGGCATCAGGGCGAAAGGACGTCCATGAACGGGATCGATGGGCCCATCGCCCACGAGGCCGACGTACTGATCATCGGCAGCGGACCGGTCGGGTGCACCTTCGCCCGCAAGCTGGTGGAGGCCGGCCGGAGCGTCCTGATGATCGACGCCGGAGCCCAGCTCTCCCGCCGCTACGGCGAACACCTCAAGAACAGCTACCTGTTCCAGAAGAACATCGACCTGTTCGTGTCCGTCATCAAGGGCAACCTGCTCCCCCTGTCGACCGCCACCAACAGGGAGCCGGTGCTCACGCTCGATCCATCGGCGTTCTCGTACGACCCGGACAAGTACGCCGGTTTCTCGCTGCGCAATCAGAACCCCGAGCAGCGCAAGCACCTCAACCTGCCCGCGGCGGCGGCGACGTACGCGGTGGGCGGCATGGCCACCCACTGGACCTGCGCGGTGCCCCGCTTCCACCCTGAGGTGGAACGGCGGTACGGCGGCCAGGACTATCCCATCGACGAGAAGGAGATGGACAAGCTCTACGACGAGGCGGAGTCCCTGCTGGCCAGGAACACCTCCGTCTTCGCCTCCTCCGCCCGGCACCTGCTGGTCAAGCGCGTGCTGCAACGGGCCGGCGAGGGGCTCGACGACGTGACCGAGCTGCCGCTCGCGGTCAGCGACCGTGCTGACTCCGCGCAGACGTCGGCGGTGACGTGGTCGGCCGCCGACACCGTCCTCGGTGAGCTGGCCGACCCCGCCCACACCCCGTCGCAGGGCTCGTTCACGCTGCTGCCCGAGCACCAGTGCGTACGCCTTGAGATCACCGGTTCGGGCAAGCACCAGAAGGTCCGGCACGCCGTGGTGCGCAACCTGCGCGACGTACGCGAAGAGGTGCGGTTGCGGGCCGAGACGTACGTGGTGGCGTGCGGCGTCATCCCGACGCCGCAGCTCCTGTTCAACTCCGGCGTCACACTCCCCGCGCTCGGCCGCTATCTGACCGAACAGCCCATGTCCTTCTGCCAGGTGGTGCTGCAGCAGGAGCACATGGACCACATCGAGGAGATCCTGCGCGCCGAATCCGGCGCCACCCCCGGCACCGCAACCGGCAGCGCGTCCGGCGGCGGCGACGATCCGGCCGGGACGGCTGCCGACCGCGTCGCCCGTTACCGCGCCGCCCAGTTGAAGCGCCTGCACTCCGGCGACAAGTGCGCCGACCCGGTGCCCTTCCCGCCCGACGAGCGCGACCCGAACCTGGCCCTGCTGGTGACCGAACAGCGCCCCTGGCACTGCCAGATCCACCGGGACGCCTTCACCTACGGCGCCGTACCGCCCAACGTCGACCCCCGGCTGATCGTCGATCTGCGCTGGTTCGGCATCTCCAGGCCCCGGCCGGAGAACAAGGTCACCTTCTCCCGTTCCCTGCGCGACACCTTCGACATGCCGCAGCCCACCTTCCACTTCTGCCTCGACGAAGCCGAACGGAAGGAGACGGACCGGATGAACGAGCACATGCTGCGCACCGCTTCAGCGCTGGGCGGCTTCATGCCCGGCTCCGAGCCCGTCTTCCTCACCCCCGGCCTGCCGCTGCACATCGCGGGCGCCACCCGCATGGGCGCGAATCCGCTGAACAGCGTCGTCGACGAGTACTCCAAGGTGTGGAACATCGACAACCTCTACCTCGGCGGCAACGGCCTGCACCCCTTCGGCAACGCCTCCAACCCCACACTCACCAGCGTCGCCACGGCCGTGCACGCGGCCGACACCATCGTCAAGGGCCACCCCGGGCACTGACCCCGGACACCGGTCACCGACCCACCCCTGGACCTCACCATGCCGGCACACTTCCCCCCGCCCCCGGACGGCATCCACCTGGGCATCACCCCCACCTGCTGGACCAACGACGACTTCCCACTCATCGGCAACGACATCCCGATGGAGCAGTGCCTCAGCGAGATCGCGCTCGCCGGGTTCGAGGGGTGCAGCATCGGTCACACCTTCACCACAGACGTCCACGCGCTGACCGCCGCGATGCACCTGCGCGGCCTGAGCGTGAGCGAACCGTGGGTGAGCACGTACTTCACCGTGCCCGACGGCGCCGCGCGCAGCGCCCGCGAGCTGCTGAAGGTCCTGGAGTTCCTGAAGCGGTTCAACGCGGGTGACCCGCCGGTGCGGACCCGCACCATCGGCGTCGCCGAGTTCGGCGAGTCCGTGCATCTGCAGGCGCTCAGCCTGCGCAGCAACAAGCCGGAGTTCACCGACGAGCAGTGGGCCGACCTGTGCGACGGACTGAACAAGCTCGGCGAGATCACCGCGAGCCAGGGCTTCACGCTGGCGTACCACCCCCACATGGGCACCGGCGTACAGACCGAGCAGGACATCGACCGGCTCATGCGGCACACCGACCCGCACCACGTCGGCCTCCTCCTGGACACCGGCCACCTCACCTGGGCGGGCGCCGATCCGACGGAGATCATCGAACGGCACCGCGACCGCGTCACCCACATCCACCTGAAGAACGTCCGCGGCGCCGTCCGCGCGGACCGCACCCTGGCCGACGGCAGTTTCCGTGAGTACGTGGAGGCGGGCATCTTCACGGTGCCCGGTGACAGCGACGGCGACATCGACTTCGACGCCGTCCTCAAGGTGCTGCGCCCCGGTGACTCCTACCGCGGCTGGCTGGTGGTGGAGGCCGAGCAGGACCCGCAGGGGGGACACCCGCCGCTCCACTACGCCCGGACCGCCCGCGCCTACCTGGCCGAGGCCCTGGGCTGACGTATCCGACCATCCCCCTTTCCGGAAGGCACCCTCATGGGCGTCGCAAGCTCTTCCCTGAACATCCGCGTCCCCCGGTTCACCCGGGAGGTCCTCCAGGACAACCTCATCGAGGGCTACTGGCTGGAGGCCCCCGACATCGACGGCGACACCCGCCCCGACCTGGTCGGCCACGGCCTCTACCTCGGCGAGATCTACTGGTACAGAAACCCCGGCTGGCAACGGCAACTGGTCGCCGACGGCTTCCACATGCCGATCGGCGCCCACTTCGGGGACATCACCGGCAACGGCTATCCGGACCTCGTGGTCTGTTACGAGCTGTACGGCGAGCGTGGGCGCATCGACGACCCCGACCCCGACGGCGGCAAGATCGACTGGATCGAGAACACCGGGAAGTTCAACTCCGAGACACGCTGGAAGCGGCATTACATCGGCCGTGAGACAGCCATGCACCGGCTGCGCCTCGGCCACTTCACCCAGACCCGCAAGCCCGAGCTGATGGCCCTGCCGACCGTGGGGGGCCGACACGTCCACGCCCTCGTCCCCGTCGTGCTGTTCAGCCCCAACAACGACGTACGTCAGCCCTGGGACAAGCGCGTCATCGACGACAGCCACTTCCGCATGATCCACGGAGTGGAGATCCAGCGGAATCCGCTGCCCGGCAGCGAGCACCTCGACTCGATCCTGCTCGCCTCCGAGGAGGGCGTGACCTGGCTCCACTACGACGTACGAGAGCACCGGTTCACCACCACGCACATCGGCACCGGCGAACACGAACGGTTCGAGCAGACCGGGTTCAAGGGCAGCGGCGACGTGGGCGCCGGAAGGATCGGCGACGACCCGCACGCCTACGTCGTGGCCACGGAGCCCTTCCACGGCAACACCGTGGCGGCGTACATCAAGGAACGCCCGGGCACCCCCGTGGCCGAGGCGACCTGGCGCCGGATCGTGCTCGACGTCTTCGGCGACCCCAACGAACTCGGCGAGGGCCCGAGCCACCAGATCATCTGCGCGGACTTCGACAACGACGGCGACGACGAGTTCCTGGTGGCCCTGCGCGGGCCGCACCCCTGGCAGGGCGTCTTCTACTACAAGGCGCTGGACATCGCCGCCGGCGTGTTCACCAAGTGGCGGGTGTCCTCGGACAGCGCCGCGCGGATCGCCATCGGCGACTTCAACGGAGACGGTCGGCTCGACTTCGCCACCATCGCGTACAAGGTCGACAAATACTTCCTCGCCGAGGACGCCAAACTCTGCCTGTTCCGCAACGACACGTGAATACTCTCCGTCATGAGAAATGACAGAAAGCGATGAGAAGTGACCGGTCGTGGTGGCCCTGGCTGATCGGAGCGGTCGGCTTCGCGGCGCTCGCCACCGTGGTCGCGCTCGTGGTCGGCTCGGGCGCGCAGGCGGCCGCCACCTCGCTGAGCGTCCTGATCTCGGCCACCGCCGGCCTGCTCAGCTGGTCGTGGCACCGGACGCGCCCCGCCGCGCCCGCCACCAAGGCGGAGCTGGAACAGGCCGCTGAGGCGCTCGCCGCCATGGTGCGCCGCCAGTGCACGGAGGAAGCCGCCGCACAGGGCCTGCTGGACCCCCACCCGCTGGCCGTGCGCTGGCACAGTGGCCAGACGGAAGCCGGCGACCACGCGCGGATGGTCGGCCGCACTCTCTCCGGCCGCAGCGACAACATCCACGCCTTCGCCGAGGCCTTCCGTGCCCTGCCACGCCGGCGCCTCGTCATCCTCGGAGACCCCGGCGCCGGCAAGACGGCCCTCGCGATCCTGCTCGTACGAGAACTCCTGCGCGCCCCCGAACCCGACGAGCCCGTCCCCGTCCTGCTGGACCTGGCCCCCTGGAACCCCCGCAAGGAGCCGCTCCTGGACTGGATGGCGCGCCGCATCCACGAGGACTATCCGGCGCTGCGCAACCACGAGACGTACGGCCGCGACGCCGCACGCAAACTGGTTGCCGAGCGACGCGTCCTGCCCGTCCTGGACGGCCTCGACGAACTGCCCGCCCAGTCGCACCCCCAGGCGCTGGCCGCCCTCAACCACGCCATCGCCGTGCACGGCCCACTGATCCTCACCTCGCGCCAAGCCGAATACCACCAGATGGTGGCGGAGAGCGATGTGATCACCGCCGCCGCCGTCGTCATCGCGAAACCGGTGGAGGCGGCGGACGTGGCCGACTACCTGCGCTGCGCCGTCCCGCCCCGGCGCAGCGCCGCGTGGCAACCGCTGATCGACGAACTCACCCGCCACCCCGAAGGCGCCGTCGCCCAGGCACTGTCGGTGCCGCTGAACATCTGGCTCGCCCGCACCGTCTACGCCTCACCGGCCAGTGACCCCGCCGAACTGACCCGCTGCACCGACGCGAAGAGCCTCCAGCACCATCTGCTCGACGCACTGGTCCCCGCGGTCTTCTCCGCGGAGCCGACCGCCGCGGACCCGTCGGTCCCCGACGTGCGCCGCACCGCCGCCGCCCGCTGGCGGCCCGACGACGCCCGCACGGCACTCGCCTTCCTCGCCGCACACATCAAACGGCAGGGCACGGACGACATCGCCTGGTGGGAACTGCACCGCACGCTGAGACCGGATCCGGCGGGTCCGCTGTCCGGCCCGGTGGCCGGTGCGGTCCTGGGGCTCGGGGCGGGATGCATGGCGGGCGAGTACTTCCACTGGGCGCTCTCGCCGTTCGCGCGGCTTGTCTGCTTCCTGACCATCACGCTCACCACCGGCGTCGCGGCGGCGGTGGTGATCCGGCTCACCCGGGCGCCCGGCGCGGGGACTGATGCCCGCGCCGTCGCGCGCCGTCTGGGTATCGGATGCGCCCTCGTCCTTCCGCTCTCCGCAGGGGTGGGAGCGGTGATCGAGCACTGGGCGAGGGCACTCGAACGCCTGGGCGCGGAGACCGAGGTGGGTGTGGCGCCGTACACGGGGCTCAGGGCGAGTGTCGCCTGGGTCCTCTTCATGGCGCTGCTGGCCATCGGCGCGCTGTGTCTGTCACTGCTCTGCCGACGGGTCAGGTGGCGGCCGGGCGCCGCGGGGCACCGCGCCGAACGGGTGCGGAGAATCCTGGGGTTCGTCCTGCTCTTCTGGCTGGGCGCCGAACTCGCCGGTTCCCTCTCGTACCTGTCGGTGCGTCAGATGACCGGGCGGCCGCTCACGGACGTCTCGTTCATCGACCCGTCCGAGGCGGTGACCTTCGTCAGTCAGCGGGCGGCCTTCCGCGCCTGCGTCTTTCTGCTGATCGTCGTCATCATGGCCGGCCTCCAGCTGACCGACAGCTCGTCCCGCCCCACTCGTCTCGACTTCCGTGCCCCGAAGCGCCTGTTGTGGGCCATGCTGCCCGCATGTCTGGGCCAAGGGGTGCTGCTGGGCATCAGCCTGGGGATCGCGCTCGCCTTTGTGGCGCCCTGGACGTCCGATCTGCCCTGGTGGGTGCGGTGCACCGCGACAGGCGGCCTCGGCGTGTTCTTCGGCGTCCTCTTCGGGGCGGGCCTGGCGGTTCTGCGCTGGGCCCGGGTCCCTGCCGACCTCGAACAGGAGACCCCGCAGTCCACCGTGCGCGGCGACCGCACGGTGGCCGTCGCGCTCATGGTGTTCGCGGTGGTACCGCCGCTGGTCAAGTGGGTCATCACGGTCCGGTGGGATCTGGAGAACAGTGACCTCCCCGGTGTGGAGGTCGTCGGCGAGTGGCTGCTGACCCTGGAAGCGAATCTGGCGCTCGGGCTCGCCGCCGGACTCGTGGCCGCTTCGAGCACCGCCTACTTCGCCTACCGGGAGGCCGGTCTACGCCTCGCAGCGGCCCGACGGCTGCCGCGCCACCTGTTGTCCTTCATGGAGGACGCCCGGGTGCTCAGCGTCCTCAGACGCGTCGGTCCCGTATACCAGTTCTGTCATGCGGAGTTCAGGGACCGGATCGTCACTGGTGCCACGGCGGCGGGGGATACGGCCGGGGCGGACGCCGCCCGCGCATGACCCTTCACGCCCCACTCTTCCCTCACGTCCCGCACTCCGCTCACGTCCCGCACTCCGCTCACGTCCCGCACTCCGCTCACGTCCCGCTCTCGGCCCACATGCGGCCCTCCGCGATCCGCCGGGCGACCTCCGCCGGAGCGACCAACGTGACCTGCATGGCGTCCCCTTTGGGAACCTCGACCAGCGTCCCCTCGGGCACGATCAGACAGCTGCCCCCGCAGCTTCTGAGGCACTTCTTCCTCGTGTGCCACGCGGAGTGCTCGGGGGCCCAGGCGAGTATGTCCCGCACAGTCCATTCGCCGTCGTCCCTGTGCGGCAGGTCCACCTGGACGTCGCACACGCTGATCGTGAAACGGTTGTCGGCGGCATCGTCCGTCATGCGTCTGCCTTCCTCACGGCTTTTTACGGCTTCGTCCCGGCGGATCTTTGGCCAACGCTAAGGCCGCCTTCAACACCCCGCCACCAGAGGCAAACAGGCCGTCACCGGAACGGCTGACGCCCCCCGGCCTCCATGTAGCGCTCGGCGCAGAGGACGTCGACGACGGCCGCGGCCGTGTGCGCCCGCTGGACTTCACCGCCGAACGCACCGCTGCGGAGCATGGGCCAGGAATCGGAGAAACGGGCCTGCACCCGCTCCGCGGCCCGGAGCCGTCCCTCGCCGTCCCAACGGTCCGGAAGAGTGAATTGCCCCAGCGTTACGGGGATTTCCGACAGGTCGCTCTGAAGGAGCGCGGAGAGATACTCGTAACGGTCGAAGGCGTCGGAGATCGTACGGTCGCTGTCGGCACCGGGTTCGGCGAGCACGTCCCGCAGCCGTTCGCGCAGCCACGTGCTGTGCGACGCCTGGACGAGCGACGGCGGATGCGGCACGGCAACCAGGGCGTTGAGGAGCTCGGCGGAGCCAAGGATGCCCGTCGCGCGCAGGGCAAGCACGGCGGGCTCGGGCTCGGTGACGGCCCGGGCGGAGCCCGGGCGGGGCGCGGAGGGGTACGGTCCGGAGGCATACGGACCGGAGGGATACGGATTGGCGGGGCGCGCCAGGACCGGTTCGAGCAGCAGCCGGCCGAGCAGCTCGTCGCGGTCGGCCAGTACGGCGGCGCTGCCTGCGGCGGACAGGGCGAGCAGAGCCGGGTAGAGGTGCAGCCCGGACCCCGTCGCCCCCGCCCCCTCCTCCTCACCGCCCTCCCCGGGTACGTTCGACAGCCGCTGCAGCACACGCACCCACACCCGTGCGTGCGCCCCGGCCTCGTCGTGAAACACGCCCACGGCCAGTAGGTGCAGCAGCGTCTCGCAGTCGCTCCGGTACCGCTCAAGCCGCTCCCGGTACGCCGCCGGGTCCGCGGCGCTTTCGCCAGGTGGGTACCTGCCGCCGTCCGAGAGGCGTTCCACGACCCGCGTCACCTCGGCGTCCACCAGCTCGTGCAGATCGATACGGCGTACGGGGTCGGGCAGCGCGCGCTTGAGGCGGGCCACGGACAGCTCGCGGGTCGGCGCGGGTTCCGTCAGATGTTCCAGGGCCTCGACCCGGGCCAGCAGCCCGGGGAAGAGCTCCTCCGCCGTGACGCCCTGGACCACCACGGCTCCGTGCCGGGCGACGAGTTCGGCGGCCTTGCCCTGCGGGCTGTGCGGGGCGGCCCAGAACAGGGGGTACCGGCGGGTGGCGCGGCGGTCGAAGCAGGCAGCCAGCGCGTGGTCCCACTGGGCGGACCAGCCGCAGACGATCAGCCCGTACTCGTCGAGCACCTGGTCCACGAGACCGGCCCAGGCCGCCGGATACTCGCCCAGTTCCCGCTCGGTGTTGCGGGCCTCCAGGTCGGTCACGTCGCCGTGCAGTTTGACGACCGTGGCCCGCGCGTGCGCCAGCGGCGTCATCCCGCGGAGGCTGTCGGGGCTGTGGATGACCTGCGGCTGCACGCCCGCGGCTGCCAGCGCCTGCTCGGTGAGCCGGTCGAAGTTGGTGGTCAGGACCACGCGCACCGAGCCGCGCGCCACCAGCCGGGCCGCCGCGTGATGCGCCGCCCCGGGCCGCTTGCGGCCGTCCTCGCGCTCCCCGTTCTCCCGCTCCCCGTTCTCCCGCTCCTCGTTCACCCGCCCTTCGGCGTCCGGCTCGAAGTAGCCGCGCAGCAGTTTGTGCCGGGCAGCGGGGGTATCGCCCAGAGCCTCCAGCAGGGCGGAGTAGCCGAGCGGTCCCCCGTCCCCGTGCCGGGCCCACCAGGCCTCCGGATCGGCGACGGCGAGTTCCTCGTCCGCGCCCTGCGCGACGGCGGCCCGGTACACCAGGTCCGTGACGATCTCCCACCCCGTGGGCACACCGGCGGCCCGCGACATGCCCGCACCCAGCAACAGCGCGTACACGCCGGGCCCGGCGTGCACGCACATGGCGAGCGAGACCATCGGATCGAGACCGCGCACCGCCGCTGCCACGGTCGGCCTGCCGTCGTCCTGCATGCCCTCCACTGTGCGCCGCGGGCCACCGGAACGCCTCTTGGATACGGCGCTCGCAGCCGCGGGTATGAGTGAGCCCATGACTACAGAAAAGTCACGAACAACACAAAACGCCATCAATTGGCCCGAGCGATATCTGCCCGGCACCGGCGACAACTTCGTCTCGAACGAGGTGATCGTCCAAGGCCTCACCGCCGCCCACATCTGGCGGTATCTGACCGACACCTCCACGTGGGAGTCGTACTACGACAACATCACCGCCATCTCCTTTCCGGCAGGCGGCGGCCCCGTCCTCAAGGACGACGTCACCTTCACCTTCGACCCTGTCGGCTTCGAGACCGTGCGCACCCAGAACGCCCGCGTCGTCGAGTACCAGGCCCCGGCAGAAGGCGTCCCCGGCCGGCTGTCCTGGACCGCCGACCAGGACGGAACGCCCGAGGAACGACTCGACGTGCTGCACGCCTGGCTGGTCGAGGACCTGCCCGGCGGCCGCGTACGAGTCCTCACCCAGGAGACACAGATCGGCCGGCCCGCCGCCGAACTCGCCCGGCAGCTCCCCAACCCGATGCTCAACGGCCACCAGGCCTGGCTGACGGGCCTGATCAAGGCGGCCTCCGACAGACGGGACGCCTGACGGGCCCCTGTACTGCCCCCGGCCCGCGCGCTCCACCGTGCTGCCCACGGACGGCGGCGCCAAACCGCGAGCGACGCGGGGCGGGGCTACCGTCGGCGGTATGGACGGTGATCTTCGAGGCTGGCGCCGGTGCCTGCTCAGCGGGGCGGTCTTCGCCGTATGCATGGCCGGCACGACCCTTCCCACCCCCCTCTACGGCCTCTACCAGCAGAAGTTCGACTTCTCCGAGCTCACGGTCACCGTCGTGTACGCCGTCTACGCGGTCGGCGTCATCGGAGTGCTGCTGCTCGCGGGCAACGCCTCGGACGCCGTGGGCAGACGACCGGTGCTGTTGTGGGGCCTGGGCGCCGCGACGGCGAGTGCCGTCTGCTTCCTGTGCGCGACCACGCTCGGCTGGCTGTACGTGGGGCGACTGCTGTCGGGGCTGTCCGCAGGCCTGTTCACCGGAGCCGCCACGGCGTACGTGCTGGAGCTGGCACCGCACGGCGGCACCTCGCGGGCCACGTTCCTCGCGACCGCCGCCAACATGGGTGGCCTCGGCTGCGGCCCACTGCTCGCCGGGGTGCTGTCGCAGTACGCCGACTGGCCGCTGTACCTGCCGTTCGCCGTCCATCTCGCCCTGGTGGCCTGCTCGGCCGTCATCCTGCTGCGGCTTCCGGAGACCGTGCGGGAGCGGCGCCCGCTGAGAACCGTCCGGCCGCAGCGGCCCGGCCTTCCCCCACGGGTGCGGGCAGTCTTCGGTCCCGCGGCGACCGCCACCTTCGTAGGGTTCGCCCTGTTCGGTGTGTTCACATCGGTCAGCCCGTCCTTCCTCGCCCAGTCCTTGAACGTGCACAACCACGCGGGGAGCGGGTCGGTCGTCGCACTGGCCTTCTTCGCCTCGACCGCGGGCCAACTGGCCGTCGGCCGAATCGGCCTGCGCCGATCACTCCCACTGGGCTGCGCCGCACTCCTCGCGGGCCTCGCACTGCTGGCAGGCGCGCTGTGGTGGGAGCTGCTGCCACTGGTGGTGCTGAGCGCGATCGTCGGCGGAATCGGCCACGGCCTGGCGTTCCGCGGTTCACTGACCGCGGTGGCCGAGGCCTCCGACCCGAACCAGCGGGCAGCGGTGATCTCGTCCCTGTTCGTAGTGGCCTACACGGGCATCTCGGTACCGGTCATCGGCGTAGGACTACTGGCAAGCCCCATCGGCCTGGAGGGCGCAGGGCTGGTGTTCATCGCCTGCATGACTCTGCTGGTGTCGGCTGCGGGGGTCTATCTGCTGCGACGCCCGGTACGCACGACAGAGAAGACCCCCTGAACGCGTTACCGCAGTTCAGCGGGGTTTCTTCATGCCAAAGCCCGTACGCGGGGATGCGGCGGCGAAACGGTGCCCTGAGGGCCATGGCTACCCTTTCTCGGCCGGTGCCGGAGACGGAGCCTTCTCCGGCGGCAACTCGGCGAAGGTCTCGTAGAGGCACGAGCGGTGACGGGAGACGCACGGCTCGGCCGCTTTGCTGAGGTTGCCCCAGAGGGCGCTGATGGGCCGTCGACGAGGTGCCTGCTGAGCAGGCGGGCCCGGGCCCTGGGCGCCACCCCGGGTATCCCAAGGCGCAAGGCAGGCACTCACGGCTTCCCTCCGCCACCACGGTCGTTCCAACCCGAGGCGAAAGGCGCCCCCCGGATGGTCTCGATGGCCCCGACTGCCGCGAACGGAATGCTCGATACCGGTGCGCAGCCTCGGTGCCATGCCGATGATGCTGCAGATCGCCTCCCCCGACCCCGAGCCTGCCCCATAATGGGTGAAGCAGATTGCAGGTGTTCGCGTCCAAGGGGCTGGCGCCAATGGCAGAGTGGACCTTTGTTACCCACCACACCCGGGTGCTGCTGATCATCGCCCGCGACCCCACCGCGCGCATACAGGACATCGCCACGGCCTGCCAGGTCAGCGACCGCACCGCCCAGACGCTCGTCAGCGACCTCGAAACCGCCGGCTATCTCAGCCGCGAGCGGGAGGGACGACGCACCCGCTACACGCTCCACCTGGACGGCCCGTTCCGGCATCCGCTCCTGGCTGGCCACTCTCTCCGAGCACTGCTCGATCTGCTGACCAGCCACCCGGCAGACGAAGGCCCCGCAGGGGACTCCTCGAAAGACGGCACGCCCCCGTCTGCCCCTTCCGCCGGCACCGGCTACGCGGAGACCCACGAAAAGGGGACCCGCGCATGGGACAGCTGGTCATCCATCGAACTTCACCCGACGCCCACCACTCCGTCACACTGACACTCGTCGGCGAACTGGATGTGGGCAGCATCAGCGAGTTCTGCGACATCGTCGTCCGCACCCTGCGAAGCGACGGACGGCACCTGATGGTCGACCTCGACGGCATCACTTACTGCGACAACGGCAGCCTCTACACCATCCTCGGCATCCGGCACGCCACCGACCATGTCGGCGGCAGCCTCGCCATCACCGCCGCCAGCGCCCCGGTCCACAACGCCCTCCACCACAACGGACTGCACAGGGTCCTGACGATCACACCGCAGTGACCTCACCCACCACCCTCAGCATGCTCGTGATCTTGCTCTACTCACCGAGCGTCGCAGAGCGGGGGATTGAGCACGGCTGTCAGGGCGGCACGGTGCGAGGGGGCGGGCTGACCGACGAACGGCGGGCCTTCCGTGAGAAGTTGCGGTTGGAAGCGGCCGAGCGGTTCAGGCAGGGTGATGAGAACACGGTCATCGCCCACGACCTGAGGGTCAGCCTCCGGTCAGTACAGCGTTGGTGGCACACGGCTGGCCCGGACCAGACCTGGACCCTGGCGCGGATCAAGACGCTGATCGGACGCCGGTTCCACAAGAGCTACACCGTGCAAGGGATGGCCGCCCTGCTCAAGCGGCACGGCTGGAGCTGTCAGGTGCCGACCCGGCGTGCGATCGAGCGGGAGGAGAACCTGGTGGCCGGCTGGGTGAAGGAGACCTGGCCCCAGGTGGAAGGACCGCGGCGGCGCTCGGCGCCTGGCCCGTCTTCGAGGACGAAGCCGGGTTCTCGATGACGCCGCCGACCACCCGCACCTGGTCCCGCCGCGGCCACATCCCCGTCGTCCGCGTCCGGGGCCGCTCACGCCGCCGCTTATCGGTGGCTGCCCCGGCCTGCTGCAAGACCGGCAAACGATCGCGGCTGATCCACCGGCCCTGCCCCGAGGCGCGGCCCGACGGGCGCAAGAGCTTTTCCCGGAAGGACTACCGCGACCTGATCCAGACCGCCCACCAGCAGCTCGGCGGCCCGATCGTGCTGGTCTGGGACAACCTCAACACCCACCTCACCGCGGGGATGCGCCGTTACATCGCCGAACGTGACTGGCTCACGGTCTACCAACTCCCGCCCTACGCACCCGACCTCAACCCGGTCGAGGGCACCTGGTCCGTCCTGCGACGCACCACCACGGCCAACCGCGCGTTCGCCGACCCCGACGACCTGATCACTGCCGTCCGGCGCGGCTTACGTCAGCTTCAGTACCGCCACGACGTCCTCGATGGCTGCCTCACCGGCACTGGCCTTCGACGCCAACCATCATGACGACATCACGCTTTGCAGGTCAGTAACCAGGTTTTTCAGGGCATTTCCCTATCTGCCGTCCGCGAATGCACACATCGCACCGACCGGCAGTGCTCCGTCGCAGGCCCCTTGAGATACACATACCTCCGATACCTGGAGGTCGTAAGGCAGGTCGCAGGGACCGACAGGTGATCGAGGCGGAAGCGGAGTTCGCGCAGCCCTCACAGGACTACCACCGCCCGGCGGTTGTCGCGCGTCTGGGTAGGGTCACAGTAACCCGAGCTGGAGAGGTAGCCCCATGGAGCACGACATCGTGATCGCGCAGACGACCAGTGACAACGAAGATCAGGCTTGGGCTCTAGCCCGAGGCGCGGTTGAGAGCAAGCTAGCGGCCGGCGTCCACATCGATGCGCCGATCACCGCCTTCTACTGATGGAAGGGGAAGGTCGAGTCGGCACAGGAGTGGCGAATCTCGTACATGACGTCGGCAGACCGCCTCCCAGCGCTGGAGGCGTGGCTGCATGAGAAGCACCCGTACGAAGTCCCCCAGTGGGTCACGCTGCCCGTAACCCGAGGGTCGGAGGCGTACTTGTCCTGGGTGGTCGACGAGACGCACCCGCAATAAGATCTAGCCCCTCCAGCGCATCGCTCTTAGCGAGCCAGCACGCGAAAACGCCTCACGACGCGAACGTCAGCAGGTGGCTGGCCAGATCGCGCTCCGCGTCAGGGAGCCCCGCAGCGATGGCCTCCGCCCGCTGCTCGCCCCATGGTGTTCGGCTTCGACTCCGCTGCCGCTGCGAATTGGTGCGCGACGTCGGCCCCCCGATCTACGTCGCCGCCACGCAGAAGTGCCGACGCCAGGTCCCCAAGGACAACCACTCCGGAGTCAGGCAGTTCCTTACCGAGGCGCTCGACCGCGGAGTCTGCTGTGGCCGTCAGCTCTTGACGTTGCAGTTCTCCGTACACCGAGAGAGTCAGCGAGTCCATGCGATACGGCGTCACGAACCGGACCCACGCCTGCTCGCTCGTGTGGTCGGCAAAGTCGTAAGCGAATCGCGCCTGGTCCAGGGCTCGGAGGGCGCCGGCATCGTCCCCTGATTGAGCCGCCTCCTCCGTATATCGCCCTAAAACCCACGCTGCAGCGGTTGCGTTGCCTCGCCCACGCACATCCTGAGCTGCCTGCGACAGCATCTCCAGCGCCTTGGTCGGAGTGGCGGCACCGTAACTGGCGTAGCCCAGCGCCAAGGCGCGCAGAGGAGGGTGTCCGGCCTTTTGCGCGCACTCCGAGGTCACCCCGTAATAGGCGTCGGCCCTATCGTGCTGGCCCAGATCCCAGGCGACCCACCCGGCAAGAGCTGCTGTCTCCCCCGCCGCGATGGTCAGCGCTCGCTCATGGGCACCGGCGCGGGGGAGAGCTGCGGTGATCGCGTCGAGGTGCGACTCGACCCGAGCCTTCGCCGTCGTAGTAGGAGTACCACCGGCCGCCGGTGACCTTGCAGCCCTGGCCGGTGACCGGGGCAGTGCGGGATTCGGCGATGAGGACCTCGTTCCGGGTGTTGCAGGAGTCGCGGTCCTCGTCGATCCAGTGCTTGAAACGGGTGCGCTGATACCCCTCCCGCGACTCCGCGGCTGTCGGCAGGGCGGCGACCGCCTGCTTGAGCGTCGTGGGGAGCGCGACCGGGGCGGCGTCAGCGGCCGAAGCCGGGGACATGTTGCTGATGGGCAGGGCGAGGAACGCTGCGGCCAGCGCCGCCCGCATACAGTTCTTGATCACGCCCCGTTGATACCGAGGCCCGCCGGCCGCCGGGGTTGGTTCGGGTGGAGCGTCACCCGGGCGAGCGCAAAGGTCGTACCGGCAGACCGCGGCGCCCAGCGCGATGACACGACCAGCTCATCGAACAGGACGGACGGCACCCGCCCTAAGGTCCATGTCCGTGGCCGACTCCGATGAACTGATCAAGCTGGAACGTTCCTGTGAGGAAGCGCGAGCGAAGCTCGCGGGTCTCGTCGGCGACGAGTATCAGGCGCAGTGGCGCAGCTGGTTCGAGGCAGCGGCCGCCTTCCAGTCCGCCGTCACCGCGCATGCCAACGACACCGGCCAGCCGCGCCACGAAGTCGAGCAGGCGGTGAAGAAGGCCGTGCGGCACGCTGACGAGGACCCGGCGGAGTAGGCACCCCATACGGATCCGGCCCACCGGCGGTAGCTGCTGGGCTGACTAGGGACACCCCGACCGGGTGCCCGCCACCTACCACCGCACCCACGGGGTGCGCTACTCCACCGCTGCTACTCGGTCGGCGACGACAACCTGTGGGGTGTCAACCGTCGCAAGAAAGGCGCCGGGAACACGCTGGCCGCGCTGAAGTCGATCCGTGCCGCCCGGCCCGACTCTGCTGTTCGGCGGGGTCTGAGCGCACCGCGGCCAGGCAGAGGATGACTACGACGGAACCTCTCCGAAGACCATGCGGTGCCCGCGGGCTGTGTCCATGTATTCGCGCACCCGGTGGATCAGCTCGTCCCGGAGCTCGAAAACGAAGCAGTAGTCGTTGGCGTAGTGGTTGCCGTTGGCCAGAGTCGCCGTCATGGTCTCCTCCACGACCACCCGCTCGCCGACGGCGTGGAACTCGTGGAAGGTGACTGTGACGTCACGCACGAACAAGCGGGGGAAATCCTCAGCGAGGAAGCGCACGATCGCCTTCCTGCCGACCATGTGGCTGGGGGCATCCAGCGCGATGGCAGTAGCGTTGCCTGGCGGCGCGAGCCACTCGGCGTCCTCGGTGAAGACCGCGGAGATGCGGTCAGCGTCGTGGCTGGCGAACGCCTTCCAAGCGTTCTGGACGATGCTGCGGCTCTGCTGTGACATGCCCGCCGACCCTAGGCGACCACAGGCGAAGGGGCTGGCGATGTCTCGACAACACCCCCTTAGCCAGCGAGTTCGTACTCCACCATCTCCTGTCCGCACCCGGAGGCCGTACCGCCCACAGGCCCGACGGTAGGCGTTTGAGCAGTGGTAACGGCAGCGGCGGTGAGGCGGACATGCCTTGATCGTGAGCACCTGCATCTGACGGCACATCCGACCGTGGCCGTACAACCAGAGTTGACACGCGTCCTTTCCGATTGCCGTCGGTGGTCCGATTACGGACGGGGTCGCCCACCGGCACCGTTGTCCCCGTGATCGAAGTCAACGAGCTCACGAAGCGATACGGCGGCATGACGGCCGTCAAAGATCTGACCTTCACCGTGCGGCCCGGCCAGGTGACCGGGTTTCTCGGTCCGAACGGCGCCGGCAAGAGCACCACGCTGCGGATGATCCTCGGCTTGCATGAGCCCACCAGCGGCACCGTCACCGTCGACGGCCGTTCCTTTCGCGACCGCACCCGCGGCCTGCGTCATGTCGGCTCCCTTCTCGACGCGCACGACGTGCACGGCGGGCGCAGCGCGATGGCACAGCTGTCCGCTCTGGCCCGCAGCAACCGCATCCCGCAGCGCCGGGTGGAGGAGGTGCTGCGGGAGGTCGGCCTCGCCGAGGTCGCCCGGCGCCGCATCGGCGGATTCTCGCTCGGCATGAAGCAGCGGCTCGGCATCGCTTCCGCCCTGCTGGGTGACCCACCGGTGCTGCTTTTCGACGAGCCGCTCAACGGCCTCGACCCGGAAGGCGTGAAGTGGGTGCGCGACCTGTTCAGGCATCTCGCCGCCGAAGGCCGCACGGTGTTCGTCTCCAGCCATCTCATGTCCGAGATGGAGCACACTGCCGACCAACTGATCGTCATCGGCCGCGGCGAGCTGATCGCGGCCGAGAGCCTCACGGAGTTCTCCGCTCGCGGCACTGGGCAGAGCGTCACGGTGGGCACGCCCGCCGCTGCTGTCCTGAGAGATCTGCTGACGGCCGAGGGCGCGGCCGTGGACACGACGGGCGACCTGCTTGCTGTGACCGGTGTGACCGCGGTCCGGATCGGTGAGATCGCCATGGAGCACCGTATTCCGCTGCATCACCTCAGCACCCGGTCCTCCTCATTGGAAGAGGCGTTCATGGAGCTCACCGCGGACAGCGTGCAATACCTCGCAGGAGGCCCCCAGTGACCACAACGTACGCTCCCGTTGGCGGCCTTGGCGCCGACGAACCCCGCGCCCGCTTTTACGACCTGGTGGCCGCCGAGTGGATCAAGCTTCGGTCGCTGCGCTCGACCTGGATCGCGTACGGGGCCACCGCCCTGGCCGTCATCGCGTTCAACGTGGGAACCGCCTACGACACCTACAACTACTGGCCGGAGCGGAGCGCGGCGGACCGGGCCGACTACGTCCGGGCCGGAATTCCGCTGCAGGAGGCGTTCACGGCGAACGCCGCCATGGTCATGATGCTCGCCCTCGGTGCCATCGGCGCCGTCGCGATCATCGGCGAGTACAGCACGGGCACCATTCGTACGACGTTCGCGGCCGTTCCGGCCCGCCGATCTGTGATGGCCGCCAAAACGGTGGTCGTCACGGCAGTCGCCACCGTCTTCGGCTCGATTGTCGCGGGGGCCTCGTTCGGGCTGACACAGGCGATCCTCGACGGCCGGGGCGCAGGCATCTCGATCAGCTACCCGGGTGCCCTGCGGGTCGTGGTGGGGTCCGCCCTCCTCGCGCCCGTGTGCGCGGTCGTCGGCATGGCCATCGGCTCCATCATCAGGCACACCTCGGCCACCATGATCGCCGCGGTGACGGTCATCCTCGTGCTGCCCATCATCTTCACCGACGGCCGCCACTGGTCGGCGGTCGCCGGGCACGCCACCCTCTACCAGGCGTGGTTGCGGCTCGTGGAGGTCGGCTCCCCCCAGACCGACTTCCCGTGGACGACCGGCGGAGCCTGGACCGTCTACGCGGTGTGGGCGCTCGCCGCAGCCGTGTCCGCCGTCACCAGCGCACAACGGCGGGACCAGTGAGAGGCGGGTCGGCCGACTGCCCAGGTACGGACACTCCAGCCAAGGCGGCCGCGACCAGGATGACGTCCCACCGATCGTGCCAACTCATCGTGTCACCAGGGGTGGCTTTGTTCACGTTCAGCAGCAGCGTTTGTTGATGGGTTTCAGCAGCGGCTGGTCGGCATCTGGCCCGTGGATGTTCACGAGAAGTAGCGGCAGTGCCGTGTCGCTGAGGCGACCATCGTGAGGGGACGCTGGTTCGGTTCACGTTGAGTCCCGGATGGCGGCGCCCCGAACGAAGGTGCGATGATCTGTTCGTGGTGACAGATGCCGAGTGGACTCGGATCCGGAGGGGCCTGCGCTTCGGGCAGGTATTTGAAGGCACCGTGGTGAAGGTTCCCCGGCCCGGTACGATCGGGATCTTCGTGGAAATCGGCCTGAGCGTCGGAGGGTTTGTCGATGCCCTGTGGCTGTCGGGCGAGATCGAGGACTGGCCAGCGGAAGGCACGGTTGCCGAATTCAAGATCTGGTGGGCTGACAGCCGCCAGCAGATCCGGCTGATGCCGTGCGATTCTCGGTATCTGCGGAACGACTTCACAGCCTTGGTCGAACGCTTCCGCCCCAATTGGTCATCCGACGTCGGCCAGCCCGTGCCTGACCCAGAGCCTGCGACCCTCGACGAGTAGCGGACCGCCCTTCGCGCTGATGGCCGCGGGCCAACTTCCCCTGAGGCTGGAGAAGTGCGCCACCGGGCGCGTCCGGGACGCCGTCGGCCGACTGCGCGGCCGGCTCGCGGTGGGCCTTGGCGGCGGCTTGTCGGACGCGGACCTGCGCCCACTCGTCCTCGCGGGCGTGAAGCTCACCCCGCCCCCGCGTCGTCGGGAAAGAAGCCGCCGGTAACGCGGCGACTGGCACGTCTCCGCTCTGCGCAACACCTGAGTGCGCCTTCTTCAATCGGGTGTATTCCTTGGCCAGTTCGACCCGTGAGCGGTGCGGGCCGCCCAACGTGGTGCACCGCTGCTCGGGTTCCTGGCCGCAGTCGGGGCAGGTCACCTCGTACACCCGCCACGGCCGTCGCGACCGTTGCTGTTCTCTGCGTTGGTCGATGATCGGTTTCAGCCGTTCGTCCTTGGTGTTGAAGACCAGGCCGTGGCCGCTGCCCTTACAGGCGTCGCCTGCGGCCTTCCTGTCGGCGAGCTGATTTTCTGACCCGGACCGGCGGATACCGTGGGGGTATGCACAACGACCACCACGACCTCTCCTGGATCGGCGAGCACGCCTACGCCGACACGCCGTCTCGCGACACACCAGATATGCGTGACGGGATCTCGTTGACCGCGATACGCGGCATTGACACGTCCGTGTGGCTCGACCGCCTGGGCGCTGTCACGACCGGTACGCCGGTCGCGTACCGGGACTACACCGTCCCGGACGACGTCGAAGGGTCGCTCGCCATGGTCGGAACCAGTGGTGACTGGTCCTTTGTCCTGGAGGACGGGGACGCGGCCACGGTGTTCCTGTCCCAGTTCGACAACGATGACGTTCTGTCCCGTGAAGGAGAGGAGATGGTGTGCGTGACGCTCAACCGCCACGATGCGCCTGCCATGATCGTCTACTCCTCTCCGGCCGACGACCGGATGGCATGGTCGGCTGATTTCGGCACGGCCTTCATGGACGGATACTCCGCGCTTCCCGAAGACACCGCGGCCCGCCTGTCCGTTCTTGACGACAGGCTCGCTGCCTACGGTGCCGTCCATGCCCGGCTCGCTCCTCCGGCCCGTCCGTGGTCGGAGATGGGCCTGTCGGACTGGGCGCCGGCCGTGTATCGGGCCGTCGGCTGCCTGTTCGGCATCCGGATCGACCGGGACGACGTCGAACAGGGACAGCTGCCCGCGGTGGT
>NZ_JBJDPY010000003.1:502600-688073 GCF_044903205.1 Streptomyces sp. NPDC029674 | reverse complement strand
GCGTTGACTTTTGGCACGCTGTTGAGTTCTCAAGGAACGGACGCTTCCTTTGTACTCACCCTCTCGGGCTTTCCTCCGGGCGCTTCCCTTCGGTGTTTCTTTTGTTCTTGCGTTTCCGACTCTATCAGACTCTTTCGTGTCCGATTTCCTCGGTGCCTTTCCGGTTCCCGCTCCTGCCTTTCGGCTTTCGCGTTTCCCTTTCCGGCGGTTCCGACTTTATCAGAAGTTTTCGGCCGGTCTTACCGGCTTCGGATTCCGAATCATCGGGGTGGCTTCTCGATCGATGAAATTCAAGAAGCAGACAGAGTTTAAACCGCCGCCGCTGGACTTGTCCAGTTCTAGGCAACTGTTCGAATCTACCTCCCCGGTCCTTCCGTGTCAACGGTTTTTCCGGGGCGATGAGGAGACTAGCAGGTCAGTTGGGCCGTACGCACATCACGCTGCGAGCGGGACCGAGGCGCTGCGTTCGCTCCGGTCCAGGTCGCCCGTGTCGCCCGCACGGGCCGCCCTGCCGCCCAGCACATAGACGTACGCGAGGAACGCCAGTTCAGCGCCGATGCCGATGGCGATGCGGGCCCAGGTCGGGAGGCCCGACGGGGTGACGAAGCCTTCGATGGCGCCCGACACGAACAGGACCAGGGCCAGGCCGATGGCCATGCCGAGGGCTGCGCGGCCTTCCTCTGCCAGAGCGGTGCGGCGGGTGCGGGGGCCCGGGTCGATGACGGTCCAGCCGAGGCGCAGGCCGGTGCCGGCGGCCACGAAGACCGCGGTCAGTTCGAGGAGGCCGTGCGGCAGGACCAGGCCCAGGAAGGTGTCGAGGCGGCCGGCCGAGGACATCAGGCCGATGCCGACGCCGAGGTTGAGCATGTTCTGGAAGAGGATCCATAGGACAGGGACGCAGAGGAATGCTCCCAGGACCAGGCACATCGCGGCTGCCTGAGCGTTGTTCGTCCAGACCTGGGCGGCGAAGGAAGCCGCGGGGTGGCTGGAGTAGTACGTCTCGTACTGGCCGCCCGGGCGGGTCATCTCTCGTAGCTCGCTGGGGGCGGCGATCGTGGACTGGACTTCTGGGTGGGTGCCGATCCACCAGCCGATGACCGCTGCCAGCACCGTCGAGAGCAGGGCGGTGGGTATCCACCAGCGGCGGGAGCGGTAGACCGCCGCCGGGAACCCGTGTGTCAGGAAGCGGGTCACGTCTCGCCAGGAGGCGCTGCGTGTGCCGGTCACGGCGCTGCGCGCGCGTGCCACCAGATGTGTGAGGCGCCCGGTGAGCTGCGGATCGGGTGCGCTGGACTGGATGAGGGAGAGGTGGGTGGCGGTGCGTTGGTAGAGGGCGACCAGTTCGTCGGCCTCGGCTCCGGTGAGGCGGCGCCGGCGGCGCAGCAGGGAGTCCAGTCGGTCCCATTCGGCTCGGTGGGAAGACACGAAGACGTCGAGGTCCATCGGTTGACTGCTCCTCGTAGCTCCTCGTACTGCGGCGCGTGATTCATCAGCTTGGCAGACTGGCCAGTCCGACGGCAGTGCAGGGAAGGGGTGGCGGCGTGAGTGAGCTTGTGACGGGCGAGGCGGTGGCGCTGGAGCTGCGGCCCGCGAAGTTGCCGAGCCGGGCGCTGGCCGTGCTGATCGACCTGGTCGTCGCGTGGGCGGTGTATCTGGGCGTGACCATCGGGATCGTCGCTTCGACTTCCTCGTTGGACGATGCCGCGGCTGCCGCGGTCGCGGTGGCCAGCTTCGTACTGATTCTGATCGGCGTGCCCATCGCGGTGGAGACGCTCAGCCACGGGCGTTCGCTGGGGAAGCTGGCGTGCGGGCTGCGGGTGGTGCGGGACGACGGGGGGCCCGTCCGGTTCCGGCACGCGCTGGTGCGGGGGGCCATGGGGGTTGTCGAGATCCTGCTGACGTTCGGGGTTGTGGCGTGCATCGCGTCGCTGGTCTCGGCGCGGGGGCGACGGCTCGGGGATGTGTTCGCGGGGACGCTGGTCGTACGTGAGCGGGTGCCCTCGGGAAGGGCGGCGTTCGTTCCTCCGCCGCCGCCCTGGCTCGTCGGGCAGTTCTCCGGACTGGATCTCTCCGGGGTGCCCGAGGGGCTGTGGCTGGCCATCCGGCAGTACCTGACGCGGATGCAGCAGTTGGATCCGCAGGTGGGGTGGGCGATGGCGGAGCGGCTTGCCGGGGATCTGGCGGAGCGGACCGGTGCTCCGGCGCCGTATGGGGTGCCTCCGGCCGCGTACCTGGCGGCCGTCGTGCACGAGCGGCAGACACGGGACGCACGGCGGGCTGTTGGTGGTGCGGGTGGCGCTGATGCTGCTGTAGGTGGCGCTGATGCTGTGGGTGGCTTTGACCACGCCGCCGGCGGCGCCTACCCGCCCGCTTCTGCTCCACCTCCCGCTGGTCCTGCTCCTGACGAGCAGGGGGCGGAGGCTCCGCGTCCGGCTACCGGGTTCCAGCCGCCTGCCTGAGCGGTGTCAGGCGAAGGTCAGGCGAAGGTCGACGGTGGGGTTTCGAGGTGCTCCAGCTCGATGCCGGGGGCCGCGAGTACGACGTCGCCGGCGATGTGGACGGCGTGCTGTTCGCCCGTGTCCAGGGCTGTGACCTGGTACTCGTCCACGATCAGCGGGCCGTTGTCAGTGGCGTGTGCTTCGCTTTTCAGCAGGGCCCAGGACTGGTCGAGGGTGCGGGGGGCCAGGACCGGGTCCGTGAAGGCGACCAGGCGGATGCGGGTCGCGGGGGAAGCGGGGGGCAGGCGCAGGAGCCGGGCCGTCGCGATGAGGAAGGCGGGGGATGTGCCGGTGAAGGCGTGGGCGGGGGCGTTGTCTTCGGTGGCGTGTGTGCCGGTGGGGTCGGTGCGGACCCAGGTGACGCCGTTGAGGGCGCCGGCGCGGACCTGCCAGTCGCCCGCGTGGAGTTCGAGGCGGATGGGGCGGCCGCGGTCGTCGAGGGCGAGGTCGACGGAGCCGGCGGGGGTGCCTGAGGTGGTGGTGCGTTGGGAGACGTAGCGCCAGCCGGAGGGGCCGGGGGCGCAGTGGAAGTGTTCTTCACCGAGGGGGGCGTGATCGTGCGGGTCGTGGAGCGAATAGCGGCCGCGGGGCATGGGCTTGGTCCTGGTCCTCGGTCAGTCAGTCGGTCGGTCGGAATTCTGCGCTGAGCTGTCGGTGAGTCGGTGAGTCGGTGAGTCGGTGAGTCGGTGAGTCGGTGAGGGACGGTCGGCTGGTCGGCGCCTCAAAGGGGCAGGCCCCCGCCACGGGGGCGAGGGCCTGCTGAGGTGTGGCTTTACCGAACCGGCGTACCGGCGTATCGACGTACCGGTGTATCGACGTACCGGCGGTCGGTATCGACGTACCGGCGGTCGGTCGGCCGTCAGTAGCGGTAGTGGTCCGGCTTGAAGGGGCCCTCGACCTCGACGCCGATGTAGGCGGCCTGCTCGGGGCGGAGCGTGGTCAGCTTCACGCCGAGCGCGTCCAGGTGCAGGCGGGCGACCTTCTCGTCCAGGTGCTTCGGCAGCACGTAGACACCGGTGGGGTACTGCTCCTGCTTGGTGAACAGCTCGATCTGGGCCAGCGTCTGGTCCGCGAAGGAGTTGGACATCACGAAGGAGGGGTGACCGGTGGCGTTGCCCAGGTTCAGGAGCCGTCCCTCGGAGAGGACGATCAGGACCTTGCCCTCGGGGAAGGTCCAGGTGTGCACCTGCGGCTTGACCTCGTCCTTGACGATGCCGGGGATCGCGGCGAGACCGGCCATGTCGATCTCGTTGTCGAAGTGGCCGATGTTGCCCACGATCGCCTGGTGCTTCATCCGGGCCATGTCACTGGCCATGATGATGTCCTTGTTGCCGGTCGTGGTGACGAAGATGTCCGCCGTCTCCACGACCTCGTCCAGCGTGGTGACCTGGTAGCCGTCCATCGCCGCCTGCAGCGCGCAGATCGGGTCGATCTCGGTGACGATCACGCGGGCGCCCTGGCCGCGCAGGGACTCCGCGCAGCCCTTGCCCACGTCGCCGTAGCCGCACACGACGGCGGTCTTGCCGCCGATCAGGACGTCGGTGGCGCGGTTGATGCCGTCGATCAGGGAGTGGCGGCAGCCGTACTTGTTGTCGAACTTGGACTTGGTCACGGCGTCGTTCACGTTGATCGCCGGGAAGAGGAGGGTGCCGTCCCGGTGCATCTCGTAGAGACGGTGGACGCCGGTGGTGGTCTCCTCGGTCACGCCGCGGATCTCCGAGGCGAGCTGGGTCCACTTCTGCGAGCCCTCGGTGATGGTGCGGTTGAGGACCTGCAGGATGACGCGGTGCTCGTCGTTCTCGGCGGTGTCGACGGAGGGGACCTTGCCGGCCTTCTCGTACTCGACGCCCTTGTGGACCAGGAGGGTGGCGTCGCCGCCGTCGTCCAGGATCATGTTCGGGCCGCCGGTGGGGGTGTTCGGCCAGGTCAGCGCCTGCTCCGTGCACCACCAGTACTCCTCCAGCGTCTCGCCCTTCCAGGCGAACACCGGGATGCCCTGCGGGTCCTCGGGCGTGCCGTTCGGACCGACCGCGATGGCGGCGGCGGCGTGGTCCTGGGTGGAGAAGATGTTGCAGGAGACCCAGCGGACCTCGGCGCCGAGCGCGACCAGGGTCTCGATGAGGACGGCGGTCTGCACGGTCATGTGCAGGGAGCCCATGATGCGCGCGCCGGCGAGCGGCTGGTCGGCGGCGAACTCCTTGCGGATCGCCATCAGGCCGGGCATCTCGTGCTCGGCCAGGGTGATCTCCTTGCGCCCGAAGGCGGCGAGGGAGAGGTCGGCGACCTTGAAGTCCTGGCCGTTGATGAGAGTCATGAGTGAGCTGCTCCTCGTGCGTCGATCGAGGGATGGACATGGCTGACCTGCGGCATCGGCGCACACGGGGTGCACAGACGCGCGCAGCGCAGTCCGTCGGAGGCCCTCTCTCCCTCGGACAGTCCGTGCGTGGACCGCCCGACCGCCATCAGCAGCGACGTCTGGCTCGTCACCAAGCTACACCGATCGGCCCAGCAAGCCCCAGCCCGCCTCCGTACACCCGATGTCTGGTGGATAGGCCGCCAGACCTGGACGATATGGGACCTTTGCGCTTTTGATCCTGCGCTTACGTGTTGCAGGATGCCTTGAGATCGGGAACGTTTGCGCGGTCTCGCGAGGCAGAGGCGTTAGGAGATTTACGTGACCAGTCCGGCCGATCCCCCCATAGGCGGGGGCAGCAGCGGGCAGCGGAGGCTGAAGCTGCTCGCCGTCACCGCCTGTCCGACCGGTATCGCTCACACATACATGGCGGCGGAGAAGCTCTCGCAGGCGGCGGAGAGTCTCGGCGTCGACATGAAGGTGGAGACGCAAGGCTCCATCGGGGCTGAGAACATCTTGTCTGACAACGATGTCAGAAGCGCCGACGGCATCATCATCGCAGCCGACAAGGACGTGGACCGCAGCCGGTTCGCCGGCAAGCGTGTGCTGTCCGTCGGGGTGTCCGAGGGCATCAGCCACCCGGAGCGGCTGATCGAGCGGGTGCGGAGCGCTCCCGTGCACGGCGGAGGCGGGAGCGAGGGCGGCGGTTCCGCGGAGAGTGCCGAAGGCGGGGGCGGCGGCCGGGAGCGGAGCGTCGCGTACAAGGCGCTGATGAACGGCGTCTCGTACATGATCCCGTTCGTCGTGGTCGGCGGTCTGCTGATCGCGATCTCGCTGGCGCTCGGCGGCGACGCCACGTCCAAGGGGTACGTGATCCCGGAGGGGACGTTCTGGGCGCACGTCAACGCCATCGGGGTCATCGGCTTCACGTTGATGGTGCCGATCCTGTCGGGGTACATCGCGTACGCGATCGGGGACCGGCCGGCGCTGGTGCCGGGCATGATCGGCGGGTGGATCGCCAACACCGGGGAGCTGTACGACTCCAAGGCCGGTGCGGGGTTCATCGGTGCCATCGTGACCGGGTTCCTGGCCGGTTATCTGGTGCAGTGGATCAAGAAGGTCAAGGTCCCGAAGTTCGTTCAGCCGATCATGCCGATCATCGTGATCCCGATCGTGGCGACGACGGCTCTCGGGCTGTTCTTCATCTACGTCATCGGCAAGCCGATCTCGTGGGTGTTCGAGCATCTGACGAGCTGGCTCAGCGGTATGACGGGCACGAGCGCGATCCTGCTGGGGGCGATCCTCGGCCTCATGATCGCGTTCGACATGGGCGGTCCCGTCAACAAGACCGCGTTCCTCTTCGGTACGGGGCTCATCGCGACCGGCAACCAGACCGTGATGGGCATGTGCGCCGCGGCGATCCCCGTGATGCCGCTCGGTCAGGGTCTCGCCACGCTGCTCCGCCGCAAGCTGTACTCGGAGCAGGAGCGCGAGACCGGCATGGCCTCGCTCTTCATGGGCTTCTTCGGGATTTCGGAGGGTGCGATTCCGTTCGCGGCCGCGCGGCCCGCGCAGGTCATCCCCGCCAACATGCTGGGCGGCGCCGTCGCCGGTGCCGTCGCCGGCATGGCGAGCGTGCAGGACGCGGTGCCGCACGGCGGGCCGATCGTGGCGGTCCTTGGCGCCGTGGGCGGCGTACCCATGTTCTTCGTGGCCATCGCCATCGGTGCGGTCGTCACGGCGCTCACGACGGTGACGCTGGTCGACCTGAGCCAGCGCAAGCGGCGCGGGACTCCCCCGGTCGACGCGCCGGATGTGCCCGAGGCGGCGCTTCCCGAGGCCGGCGAAGAGGACGAGGTCCTCTCCGGTTATCTCACCCGGCAGACCGTGAAGGTCCGGCTCGACGCGGGCGACAAGGAGGCCGCCATCCGCGAGATGGCCGCGCTGCTCGCCACCACCGGCAAGGTCGACGATGTGGAGGAGCTGGTGCGGACCGCGCTGCGGCGCGAGGCGCAGGGCACCACAGGGCTCGGCGAGGAGATCGCCATTCCGCATGCCAAGACCGATGCGGTGAACTCCCCGGTCGTCGGGTTCGCGCGGTCGCCGGAGGGCATCGAGTGGGGCTCGCTCGACGGTACGAAGGCCAAGCTGATCTTCATGATCTCCGTGCCGGAGGCGGCCGCCGGGGACGAACACCTGCGGATCCTCGCCATGCTGTCCCGGAAGCTGATGGACACGGGCTTCCGGGAGCGGCTGGAGGCGGCGCCGGACGACGTGGCGGTCCTCGACGTGCTGCGCGAGGTCCGGTAGCGGCCCGGGTTCTTCCGGATACGGGGACGGGGCCCCGCACCACACCGGTGCGGGGCCCCGTCCTCGTACAGTCGGGAAGGCTCAGTGGGCGCCGGGCGACTTCGCCGGGTTCTCGCCCGCGGCTGCCGCCGACTCGTTGTAGATGTCCGGCTCCAGGTAGATCACGCGGGCGATCGGGACGGCGGCGCGGATGCGCTCCTCCGCGGCGTTGATCGCGGCGGCGACCTCGGCGGCCGTGTTGTCGTGCTGCACGGCGACCTTGGCGGCGACGAGGAGCTCCTCGGGGCCGAGGTGGAGCGTGCGCATGTGGATGACCTTGGTGACCGTGTCGCCGTCGACCAGGGCCTGCTCGATCTTGTTGACCTCTTCGATGCCCGCGGCCTCGCCGAGCAGCAGGGACTTCGTCTCCGCGGCGAGGATGATCGCGATCGCGATGAGGAGGACGCCGATGCAGAGCGTGCCGATGCCGTCCCAGACGCCGTCGCCGGTGGCCAGCGCGAGGCCGACGCCGCCGAGGGCGAGGATCAGGCCGACGAGCGCGCCGAGGTCCTCCAGGAGGACGACGGGCAGCTCCGGCGCCTTGGCGCGGCGGACGAATTGGGTCCAGGTGAGGCTGCCGCGCGTCGCGTTGGACTCCTTGATGGCCGTCCGGAAGGAGAAGCTCTCCGCGATGATCGCGAACACCAGGACCCCGACGGGCCAGTACCAGTGCTCGATCTCGTGCGGGTCCTTGATCTTCTCGTAGCCCTCGTAGATCGCGAACATGCCGCCGACCGAGAAGAGGACGATGGAGACGAGGAAGGCGTAGATGTAGCGCTCGCGGCCGTAGCCGAACGGGTGCTGCGGGGTGGCCTCGCGCTGCGCCTTCTTGCCGCCGACGAGCAGCAGTCCCTGGTTGCCGGAGTCGGCGAGGGAGTGGACGCTCTCGGCGAGCATCGAGGACGAGCCACTGAAGATGAACGCGACGAACTTCGCCACCGCGATCGCGAGGTTCGCGGCCAGTGCCGCGACAATCGCCTTTGTTCCGCCTGACGCGCTCATGAGTGCGGGGTTCCCCTTCGCCTTCGTACGTATCGACCACGCTGTCGGCGGTGCTTTGCCCGCCCTTTGCGGTGGGTCATTGTTGCAGCACGGGAGGGCCTTGGTGCGTCAGGCCACCACGGTGGCCCGGAAAACCGTGCCCGCGCCGGACACTTCGGCCTTTTCGCCCGCGGGGACGAATGCGGACTGACCGGGCGTCAGGGTCAGTTCGCCCGCGCGGACCGAGCCCGCCGTGCAGAGCAGGATCTGCGGGGTGGCGGTGGTGAGGTCGTGCGGGGCGGCGCCCTCGGGCAGGACGAAGCGGGAGAGGCGGAACTCGTCGATGGGGGTTTCGTAGACCTCTTCGCCGGTCTCGGAGGCCTCGGGGCGCAGGACGCCGGGGTCGGTGGCCTCGAAGCGGACGATGCGCAGGAGTTCCGGTACGTCGACGTGCTTGGGGGTCAGTCCGCAGCGCAGCACGTTGTCGCTGTTGGCCATGATCTCGACGCCGAGGCCGTCGAGGTAGGCGTGCGGGACGCCGGCGCCGAGGAACAGGGCCTCGCCGGGCTGCAGTCGTACGTGGTTGAGGAGCATGGCCGCGATGACGCCCGGGTCGCCGGGGTAGTGGTGGGCGATGCCCGCGTACGGCTCGTAGGCCCCGCCGAGGCGCTGGGCTGCGGCCGTGACCTCGGTGACCGTCTCGGCCATCTGCTCGGGGTCGGCGCTCAGCACGGCCGTCAGGACCTCGCGCAGGGCGGCCTCTTCGGGCTGGGCGCGCAGCAGGTCGACGTACGGCTTGAGGCTGTCGACCTCCAGGGCTTCGAGGAGGTCGGCGGTCTCGGCGGGCGCGCGGAAGCCGCACAGGCCGTCGAAGGGCGTGAGGGCGCAGATCAGTTCGGGCTTGTGGTTGGCGTCCTTGTAGTTGCGGTGCGGGGCGTCGACCGGGACGCCCCGGCGCTCCTCGTCCGCGTACCCCTCCTTCGCCTGTGCGAGGTCGGGGTGCACCTGGAGGGAGAGCGGGGCGCCCGCGGCGAGGATCTTGAGCAGGAAGGGCAGGCGCGGGCCGAACTTGGCGGCCGCCGCCTCGCCGAGCTCGCGCTCCGGGGCCGCGTCGATGACCTCGTTCAGCGCGCCGCGCTCGGTGCGCGAGGGCGCGCCCGGGTGGGCGCCCATCCACATCTCGGCCTGCGGTTCGCCGCTCGGCTCGACGCCGATGAGCTCCGCTATGGCGGTGGTGGAGCCCCAGGCGTAGGGGCGGATGGTGTTGGTGAGGCGGTCCACGGAGGGGCTCTCCCTTACTGGGTGCTACTGCGTACTTACCGGGTATCGCCGCGTACTTACCTGGTACTGCTGCGTGCCTACGGGGTACCGCTGCGTACGCGCATGCTGGACTACGGAGATGACCGGTGCAGTGGTCATGATCCGGCCCCCGAGGCGAGCGCCAGGTAAACGGCGGCGAAATCCGTGACGGCGATCAGCTCGGCGAGCGCTTCCAGTTCGTCGCCGTCCTCCGGTTCGAGCTCGCTGAGCGCGACGTCGTGGCCGTGCGCCAGTTCGCGGGCGGCGGGGGCAGCGGTGAGGCCTCCGGCGTCCACCGGACGGTCGCGGAGCAGCACCACGCGTGCGCGGAGGGCCGCCGGGTCGTCGACGCGGTCGCGGAAGAAGTCGTCGGTGTCACCGCCGCCACCGCCCGTCGGGCTGCCCGCGAGGACGGCGCCGTGCGCGGGCAGTGCCTCGGGCAGCTCGGCGGCGAGCGCGGCGTGCCCGGCCTGTTCGGCGAGGGTGGCGGCGAAGCGGCGGCCCGCGGCTCCCGCGGACTGTCCCTCGGTCCAGATCAGCGGGAGGGAGTCGGCCAGCTCGGCGGCGAGCGTCTTGGCGGGGTTGCTGTACGTGGAGATGGCCGGACCGCAGCGTTCCGCGACGCGGTCGAGGCGGTCGGCGACCTTCTGCAGGGCGTCGGCGGGGGCGGCGACCAGGCCGGTGCGGTCGAGGAGCACCAGGAGCGGAACGAGGAGGGCCCACAGGGTGCAGGGGGCGCCGGGTGCGGCCTCGTCCTCGACGCGGCGTGCCTCGTACGAGGCGGAGTCGCGGGTGGCGTCGTCGTGCGGGCCTTCGTACGCCCCGTAGGGGGAGGTCGCCATGGGGACGGTGAGGCCGTGGCTGCCCTCCACGCTCTCGGCCAGGGGGGTGCGCGCGGGGGCGACGGCGACGACCGTGCAGCCGCGGCGGTACGCCTGGTCGGCGAGGAGGGAGAGGCCCGGTTCGGTGCCGTCCGGGGTGGCGATGAGGAGCAGGTCGACGGGGCCGACCCAGCCGGGCAGCGTCCAGCGCAGGGCGCCCGCGGCGGGGGCGACGCCGCTCGGGGCGAGGCGGATGACGGGGCAGCCGGTGCCGATGAGGCCGTCGAGGATGTCGGCGACGCAGGCGGCGGCGGTGCCGGGTCCCGCGATCAGGACGGCGCGGGGGCGGCCGTCGGGCTTGAGCTCGGCAAGACCCGCCTCCACGGCGTGCCGGGCCGCGGTACGGACGCGGGCGCCCGCCTCCGCCGCACCGCGCAGCAGTCCGCGGCGGTCGGCGCGGGCGAGCGCCTCGGGGTCGTCGAGCAGCGACTCGTCGAGCATGGGGTCAGGTCTCCGATCGCCGTGCGCGGCTTCCTGCAGGGTGGCCCGGAGGGTACCGGGCGGGTGCCGCTACGCGGGGCGGCGTGCCTCGTCGACCAGGAGGACGGGGATGCCGTCGCGGAGCGGGTACGCGAGGCCGCACTCCTTGGCGTCCGCCGTGCAGACCAGCTCGGTGTCCGTCTCCTTGAGGGGGGCGTGACAGGCCGGGCAGGCGAGGATCTCCAGGAGGCCGGCTTCGAGCGGCATGGGGTGGGTCCCTTCGAGCGGATGCGGTGGGGTGTGCGCGCTGCGGTGGCGCACAGGATGCGGCCTGGTCAGCCTACCTCCGTGCGGGGCGGCGCGTGGGGGTGCGGGAAGGTCGCGGCCGGGCTGCCGCGGCCTTCCCTCCGTCGGGCCTCCGTGCGGGCGGCGGACGTCAGCCGCGGATGATCGCGAGGGCTTCGTCGCGCACCTTGGCCATGGTCGTCTCGTCGCGCGCCTCGACGTTCAGGCGCAGGAGGGGTTCGGTGTTCGACGCCCGTACGTTGAACCACCAGTCGGCGGCGGTCACGGTGAGGCCGTCCAGCTCGTCGAGGGTGATGCCGTCCTTGCCGTCGTACGCCGTCTTGATCGCGGCGAGGCGGGCGGTCTGGTCGTCGACCGTGGAGTTGATCTCTCCGGAGCCGGCGTAACGGTCGTACTGGGCGACGAGGGCGGAGAGCGGTCCGTCCTGGCCGCCGAGGGCCGCGAGGACGTGGAGCGCGGCGAGCATGCCCGTGTCCGCGTTCCAGAAGTCCTTGAAGTAGTAGTGCGCGGAGTGCTCGCCGCCGAAGATCGCGCCGGTGCGCGCCATCTCGGCCTTGATGAAGGAGTGGCCCACGCGCGTGCGCACGGGCGTGCCGCCGTTCTCCTTCACGACCTCGGGGACCGACCAGGAGGTGATGAGGTTGTGGATGACGGTGCCCTTGCCGCCGTGCTTGCCCAGCTCGCGGGAGGCGACCAGGGCGGTGATGGCCGACGGGGAGACCGGGGCGCCGTTCTCGTCGACGACGAAGCAGCGGTCCGCGTCGCCGTCGAAGGCGATGCCGAGGTCGGCGCCCTCTTCGCGGACCCGCTTCTGGAGGTCGACGATGTTGGCCGGGTCCAGGGGGTTGGCCTCGTGGTTGGGGAAGGTGCCGTCGAGCTCGAAGTACATCGGCACCAGTTCGAGGGGCAGGCCGTCGAAGACGGTGGGGACCGTGTGCCCGCCCATGCCGTTGCCCGCGTCGACGACGACCTTGAGGGGGCGGATGGCGGTCAGGTTGACCAGGCCGCGCAGGTGGGCGGCGTAGTCGGTGAGGGTGTCGCGCTCGGTGAGGGTGCCCGGGGTGGCGGCGCTCTCGGGGGCGCCGGACTCGCTCCAGGACTCCACGAGGGCGCGGATGTCGGCGAGGCCGGTGTCCTGGCCGACGGGGGCGGCGCCCGCGCGGCACATCTTGATGCCGTTGTACTGGGCGGGGTTGTGCGACGCGGTGAACATCGCGCCCGGCAGGTCAAGCGCGCCCGACGCGTAGTACAGCTGGTCCGTCGAGCACAGGCCGATCTGCACCACGTCCACGCCGAGGGCGGCGGCGCCGCGCGCGAAGGCGTGCGAGAGGCCGGGCGACGAGGGGCGCATGTCGTGTCCGACCACGATCGCGTCCGCCTCCGTGACCTTGGCGAACGCCGCCCCGAACAGCTCGGCGAGCGACTCGTCCCACTGGTCCGGGACCACCCCGCGGACGTCGTACGCCTTCACGATCTGGGACAGATCAGCAGTCACGGCCAACCCTCTCTGCAGGTTCTGCGAGTTCAGCGAGGACGGAGAGCCCTCCGCGCACCACAAAACTACCCGCTGGGACCGACAGGGGGCCGGGCGTCGGCCACAGCGGCCCCAGGTGGCGTCCGGCAGGGCTCACGGCAGCATCCAGCCGAGCACCGCGGTGCTCTGCCCGACCACGATCAGGCACATCACGAGGAGCAGGCCGAGACTCCAGGGCAGCACCTTGCGCAGCAGGTCGCCCTCCTTGCCCGCGAGTCCGACGGCGGCGCACGCGATCGTCAGGTTCTGCGGGGAGATCATCTTGCCGAGGACGCCGCCCGAGCTGTTGGCGGCCGCGAGGAGTTCCGGCGAGAGCCCGGACTGCTGAGCGGCCGTCACCTGGAGGGCGCCGAACAGCGCGTTGGCGGAGGTGTCGGAGCCGGTCACCGCGACGCCGAACCAGCCGAGCACCGGTGACAGGAAGGCGAGTCCCGCGCCGGCGGCGGCTACGTAGTGCCCGATCGTGGCGGCCTGGCCGGAGAGGTTCATTACGTAGGCGAGGGCCAGCACGGAGGTCACGGTGAGGATCGCGAAGCGCAGTTCGTGGACGGTGGCGGCCCATTCGCGCACCGCTACGCGCGCGTGCACCCCGATGACCGCCGCGGTGCCCACGCCGGCGAGCAGCACCAGCGTGCCGCCGGTGGCCACGAGCGGCAGCGAGAAGACGTTGCCCCCGACGGGGTCTCCGGAGGGGTCGCCGACGTTCAGGAAGGGCCAGTCGAAGGTGCGGGTCGCCTTCGCGAGGAGGTCCTTGACGGCCGGGATCTGGGCGACGGAGAAGACGGCGACGATGAGGGCGTACGGGGCGTAGGCGCGCAGTACTTCGGGGCGCGGGTCGTCGTGGTCGAGGTCTTCGCTGCGGGCGCCGGTGAGGACCGCGGCGCGGACGGGCTCGGGGGCGGGCCTGCGTGCGTGCGGCACCGCCATGAGCGCGCCCGCGCCCGCCAGCGCGGCGCCGATGTCGGCGAGTTGCGCGGAGACGTAGTTGGACGCCGCGAACTGCGCGACGGCGAAGGCGGCTCCGCAGGCGAGGGCGGGCACCCAGGTCTCGCGCAGCCCGCGCCGCCCGTCCACGAGCGCCACGAGGAGCAGCGGCACGACGAGGGCGAGCAGCGGCGTCTGGCGGCCGACGACCGTGGCGACGGTGTCCAGCGGGAGGCCCGTCACCTGAGCCAGGGTCACCACGGGGGTGCCCATGGCTCCGAAGGCGACGGGTGCGGTGTTGGCGACGAGGGCGACGACCGCGGCGCGCACCGGGTCGAAGCCGAGGGCGACGAGCATGACCGCGCTGATCGCCACCGGCGCCCCGAACCCGGCGAGCGCCTCCAGGAGCGCTCCGAAGCAGAAGGCCACGACGAGGGCCTGGATGCGGGGGTCGTCGGAGAGCCCGCCGAAGGAGCGGCGGAGGATGTCGAAGTGCCGGGTGCGGACCGTCATGCGGTACACCCACAGGGCGTTGACGACGATCCACAGGATGGGGAAGAGCCCGAAGAGTGCCCCTTGCGCGGCGCTGGAGGCGGTCTGGCCGAGCGGCATGCCGTACGCGAGCCAGGCGACCAGGACGGCGACGGCGAGGCCGATGAGCCCGGCCCGGTGCGCCTTCATGCGGACGGCGCCGAGGAGGACGAGGACGGTCAGAAGGGGCAGGGTCGCGACGAGTGCGGACAGGCCGAGCGAGTCGGCCACGGGCTCCAGTTGCTGCACGAACACAGGACGCCTCCCGGCTGTGGGGTGGCGAAATCGTCATGGCCTGGGCGAACGTGCGTCAACGTGCCGGACGGCGAAGATCCGGTGAAGGGGGCTTCCGGGGCGACGGGCGTGACGGGCGGGCCGTGGCGGGCCGTGAACTCGCGCCGTAGGCGGCTCAGGAGTCCGGGGAGCGCAGCACCCTGAGGTGGCCGCGGCGTGCGACCTCCATGGGGTCCGCCCTGCGGGCGCCGCCACCGGCCTCGGCCGCGCGCTCCTGCGGGCGGGCCGCCTCGCGCACGGCGTTGGCGAGCGCTTCCAGGTCGTCGCCGGAGGGGCGGGCCGGACCCGAGGCGTCGGCGAGCCGGACGACGTCCCAGCCGCGGGGTGCGGTGAGGCGCTCGGAGTGCTCGGCGCACAGGTCGTAGCAGTGGGGTTCGGCGTAGGTGGCGAGGGGGCCGAGGACCGCGGTCGAGTCGGCGTAGACGTACGTCAGCGTCGCGACGGCGGGACGGCCGCAAGCGGTGCGCGAACAGCGACGTACAGGGCTCACGATGTTGGACGGTACCGCACTCTTGAGCGGGCCGCGACGACTCTCCATGAGGTCACTCCACCGTGTCGTGTCCGGGCCCGCGCACCGGCGCGTCCCGCGCGGACCTCGTTGACCTGCATGGACGCCAGTGACCACAGGGGCGCATGGTGTTGAATCCGGTCACCACATGGATCGGATCACGTCATTTGGCGCGAGCTCGCCGGTCCAGGAGAGATACGGAATTGAGTCCAACCTGGGCCGGAACGGTCAGGAATCGACACTTCGCGCCCCACACGCGACATGTCGTGCCCCCCATGGAAAGGGCGATCTCGAGGACTACCCTTCGTCAGTGATGGACGACCCCGTACAGCCCCGCTCCGCAGAGCCGAGGCCCCGCCGCCGCGACCGCCACGGCAGGGGCATGCGCGGCCCCGTGGCGCCCCCTCAGGTTCCGCTCTCCACCAGCCGCGGCGAGGCCTTCACCGACCTCGTGCAGGACTCCGTGGAGCGTCTGGAGCGGCGCTGGCCGCAGCTCACGGAGATCGAGTTCATGGTGCTCGAGGTGCCGCCGCTGGGCCGGACCGACGGGGAGTGGCAGGACGAGGTGGTGCCGTTGGGCGGCACGATCACGGCGTCCCAGGGGCGGCCCGCCCGCGTCGTCATCTACCGCCGCCCCGTGGAGATCCGCACCAAGGGCCGCGACGAACGCGCGCACCTCGTGCACGAGGTGGTCGTCGAGCAGGTCGCGGAACTCCTCGGCATGTCCCCGGAGTCGGTGGACCCGCGCTACGGGGACGAGGACTGAGCGCACTTCTGCGGGGCCGTCACATCCGTGGGGCCACCCCTTCCGCTGGGCCGTCACATCTGTAGAGCCGTCACTTCTGAAGCACCGCCAGGTCCCGCTCGGCCTTCGGCACCGCCACCGTCCCCCGGTCGTCCGGCAGCGTCTGCACCGTGAACATCGGGATGCCGCTCTCCGGCAGTGCCAGCGTGCGCGCCGCGTGGACCGGGCCGCCGGACACCGGCTCCAGCGTGAGCGCGTAGGTGCCCTTGAGGCCGGCGGGCTTCGGCGGATCCGGGATCTCCAGGGTCGTGCCGCCCTTGACCGTGTACGTCTTCGTCGCCGGTGAGCCGCCCTCGGTGCCGGCCGACGCCGTGACCTTCACCCGCGCCGACTTCTCCGGGGCGACCAGGGAGAGCGTGGATCCCTTGGCGCCGTTGCCCGCGACCGTCGCGCGCGAGCCGACCTCGCTCGTCGCCGGGATGAACGCCGTCTCCTGCTTGCCGCCCTTGCCGCGGGTGACCCGCAGCGCCGCCACCACGGGTACCGGCGTGTCGGTGGGCGACAGGAGCAGCGAGCCGGCCTCGCCCTTGGTGACGTCGCCGAGGTCGACGGCGGCCGTCATGCCGGACTTGACGTGCAGGCTCTCGTTCCCGGCCGGGGTGATCGTGCCGGTCGGCGAGGCCAGCTGGACCTTCAGGTCCGCGTCCTGCGCACCGGGCGCGTAGGCGACCAGGCGCACCGAGGTGGCGTCCTTGGGGATGCCGGGCAGGACGAGGCTGTCCGCGGGGTCCGTGGACGCGGGCAGCCAGTCGCCGCCCAGCTTCTCGTCGGAGGACTGCACGGCCGCCGCGACCCGGCCGCTGCGCGCGGTCACGTGCATGGTGAGGTTCGTGTACGCCTTGTCGGCGAGCGTGGACAGCAGCACCGGGACGCTGGAGTGCGGCTGCACCTGGATCGAGTCGCCCACCGCGGACGTGACCTCGCCGTCCGGGCCGAAGAGTTCCACGTCGATGACGGCGGCGGAGTCGTCCGGGTTCGTCAGGTGGATGTAGTCGCTGCGGTCCTTGGCGGTGCTGGCGCCGGGGAACCAGAAGTCGGTGTCGGGCGCCGTGCAGTTGGTGCCGTGCATGCCGCGGCCGCTGCCCGCCGCGTACGTGGTCGTCTGCTGCACGGTCCAGCCGGGGGCGAGCCCGCCGTCGGCCGTGCCGATGAGCGCGGGCGCCTCGGCGCCCGACTCCTCGCCCGCGACCGGCTCGCCCGGCGTCTTCTGGGTCAGGAAGGGCTTGGCCTTCTTGTCGTTCTCCTTGGCCGCGTCGGTCAGGGCCTTGCTCACGGGCAGCAGTTCCGCCTTGCCCGTGGCCGCGGCGCCGCCCGCCTTCGGTGTGAACGCGGTGTACGAGGTCTCGGCGAGGTCGGACGAGCTGGGCACCGGGCAGAGCAGGCTGGTGCGCTCGACGGGCAGCCGGGCCGCGGCCTTCGTCCCGCCGTCGTCCGTGCCGTCCGTCCCACCGAACGCGGCGAACCCGGTGACGGCGCCGAGCGCGACGACCACGGCGATGAGGGACTGGGTGGTGCGGTTCACTGCTGGCTCCCGTCGGGGCGCTCACTGTCGGTGCCGTGGTCGTGGCCGTGGGGCGGGCGCGGGGGTGGCGGCGGCATGGGGGGCTGCTGCTGGTCGTACGAGGCGTCGTACGGGGTGTCATGCGGCGTGCCGTACGAGGTGTCGTACGACTGCCCGTACTGCTGCCCGTACTGCTGGCCGTCTCCGTAGGCACCCCCCGCGCCTCCGTAGGACGCGTACGGGTCGTACTGGCCGCCCTGATAGGCGTCCGCCTGGTACGCCGGCTGCTCGTACGGAGCGGACGCGTACTGCTCGCCGCCGTACTCCTCGTAGGACTGCGACTGCGACTGCTGCTGCGGGACCGCGGCGAAGGCCTCCTCCGAAGGAGGAGGCGGTACGTCGTGGCCCGCCTCCTGTGCGGCCTGCTCGCTCTGCGCCCGGAGCCTGCGCGCCCTGCGGCCCTCGCCCTCGACCGCCTGGGCCGGGACGACGGGCTCTTCGGGGAGGTCGTCGTCGACGTCGCGGCGCCGCCCCGGCAGGGCGAGCACCACGAGGACGACGGCCAGCGCGCCCTGCGCCCACAGCCAGGCCGTGTGGCTCATCGGGGCGTCGAAGGCGACGTCCAGGTGGCCGCCCGCGGTGGGCAGTTCGAAGCCCTGGGCCCAGCCGTCGACCGTGGTGCGGGGCAGCGGGCGGCCGTCGAGGGTCGCCGTCCAGCCCGGGTCGGCCGAGTCGGCGAGGCGCAGGACACGGCCCGCGTCACCGGATTCGATCTTCGTGTGGAGTTCGACGGGTCCCGCCGCGACGGGCTCCGGGTCGCCGGTCTTCGGGACGACGGCGGCGCGGGCCACCTGCCGGTCCACCCGCCACAGGGCGCTGCCGTCCTCCTGGCTGAGCCGGGTCAGGCCCGGAGTGGCGTCCAGGGTGCGGCTCATGTGGCGGGGCGCCCCGTCGCGTACGAGGACGTACCGCACGGCGAAGCCGCCGAGCTGGTCGGCCTGGTCGGCGCCGGAGCCCGCGATCAGCCGGGCGACGATCTTGTCGAGCCGCTCGTCGTCGGGGGCCGCAGCGGCGAGCTCCGCGTCGCCGAGCCGGCCGCCCGAGCCCCGTACGAGCGTGTAGGAGATCTCGGCGGCGGAGTCGCTGCCGAGGACGAGGGTGCGGGCCTGGTCCTCGGTGCCGCTCTCCTCCGCGACGAACGCGGGCACCTGCACCGGATCGCGCCGCTCCAGCGGTCCGTCGGCGCCGCCGATCATCCAGCCGGCGGCGACGAGCAGCGGCCCGGCGGCCGCGGCGAACGCGATGAGCGCGGCCACCGGCTGGCGCCAGCCGAAGCTCTGTTCGGCGACACGCGCGCGTGCCCCGTCGGCGCCGAGCGCTGCGGCGGCCAGGAGCGCGATGCCGTAGCCGAGCGTGGCCGGGCCCGCCCACGTCGAGCCGTTCGAGAGGACGGCGAAGACCAGGGAGACCAGGGCGGCGGCCCAGGCGGTGCGGACGGCGAGCTGCCGTTCGCTGCGCAGCAGGGCGCCGAGCGCGGCGAGGACGATGCCGATGAGCAGCAGTCCGTCCACGGTGCCGGGTCCGCCGGGGCTGGCGCCGAGCAGGTCGACGGCGGTGGCGGAGCCCGCTCCGAACTCCAGGCCCGCTTCCTGGAAGAAGCCGAAGGGCAGCAGCGTCAGGGACCAGGGCGCGAGGATCAGCAGCGGTGTGCCGAGCGCGGCGAGGAAGCGCAGCCCGTACGCCGTGATGTCGCCGCGGCGCACCACGAGGAGGGCGAGGCCGAGCACCAGGGCGATCGGCCAGACGATCGGCGTGAAGGCCGTGGCGAGGGTCAGCAGCAGGGTGTACGCCCAGGTGGCGCGCCAGGTGCCGCGGGCGCCGCCCGGGTTCGCGAGGCCGCTCGCGGCGATGCCCGCGCGCGCGATGAGCGGCAGCAGGACGGCGAGGACGGCGGTGCCGATGCGGCCGCCTGCGAGGGCGCCGGTGGCGGCGGGCAGGAAGGCGTACGCGATCGACGCCCACGCGCGGAGCAGGCGCGAGGTGACGAGCGGGCGCGAGGCGAAGTACGCGGCGAAGCCGGCCAGCGGGACGGAGCCGACGAGCAGCACGGTGACCGCGAGCCCGGTGGAGCCGAAGAAGAGGGTGGACAGGCTGGCGACGAGTGCGAGGTAGGGCGGTGCGCCCTGCGTGCCGCCGGTGCCGATGGGGTGCCAGGCGTCCGCGTAACGCGCCCACAGATCGGCGGAGTCGGCGGGTGCGGGCAGCAGCGCGCCGCCCGCGAGCGCACCGGTGCCGAGCAGGGCGCGGCAGGCGATGAGCGAGGCGAAGAGGAGCACTACGAAGAGGACGGGTCCCGGTTTGCGGGCGACGCGCTTGAGGCGGGCGAACTGCTCGATCTCCAGGAAGTCGGCGTCGTCTCCGCCGGGTCCGGACTCGACGACGCCGTGCCGTCCCGCGCCCGCCGGGGCTTCGGCGTCGGCGCGGCCGACGAGGCTGCCCGCGGCCTGTTCGACGGTGGCGCGCACGGTGGCTCCGGGCGGCGGGAAGAGGGCCCGCATCTCGCCGGCGTCGGGCAGCGGCTTGCCGCGCCGCTTGCGGGCGCTCAGGATCCGCCCGGGGCGCAGCAGTGTCGCGAGCAGGCCCGCGATCTCGTCGAGGGCCTGTCCGGGGGCCTTGCCGACGAGATACGCGACGGTGCGCACGAGCGTGCCGACGACGATCCGGAAGAGCACCCAGGGGAGCACGGCCGAGCGGGCGTTGGCGAGCAGGGCGTAGGTGGCGCCGGCCTTGTCGACGCGGTGCGGTGACGTGGCCGTGCGGCCGACGCAGTCGACGGTGCGGCGCTCGCGGGACGAGGCCTCGGCGTGCCGGACGACGGCGTCGGGGGCGACGAGGACGCGGTGGCCCGCGGCGTGCGCGCGCCAGCACAGGTCGACGTCGTCGCGCATGAGCGGCAGGCGGCGGTCGAAGCCGCCGAGCTGTTCGTAGACGTCGCGGCGGATCAGCATGCCCGCGGTGGACACGGAGAGCACGGGCCGTACGTGGTCGTGCTGGCCCTGGTCCTGCTCGCGGCGGTCGAGGCCGGTCCAGCGGCGGCCGCTGTTGGCGATGGAGACGCCGACTTCGAGGAGCTGCCTGCGGTCGTACCAGCCGCGGAGTTTGGGGCCCACGACGGCGACGTCCTTGCCGAGCTCGTGTTCGTTCTCGACGACGCGGAGCAGTTCGGCGAGGGCGTCGGGCTCGGGCGCGCAGTCGTCGTGCAGCAGCCAGAGCCACTGCACGGGCTCGCCGTGCGGCAGCTCCGGCATGTCGTACGCGTCGTCGCGCCAGCTGCGGCTCACCGGGTCCCAGCCGCTGGGGCGCTTCAGGTAGGGCAGCTCTTCGGGGGTGAGCACGGCGGCGGTGCGGACGGCCTCGTCGACGGCGGTGCCGAAGCCGGAGCGGCGGGCGAGGTGCAGCACGCGGTCGGCGCCGAGGGCTTCGGTGACCAGCTGCGCGGAGTCGTCCGCGCTGCCGGTGTCGGCGGCCACGGCGCTCTGCACGGGCCGCTCCTGGCCGAGGAGCCCTGCCAGGGCGTCGGGCAGCCAGCGGGCGCCGTCGTGGGACACGAGGACGGCGGTCACGACGTGCCGCGGGAACTCGGGCGGGCGGGTCGGGTCGAACCCGGTGGCAGCGTCGTGGTGGGCTGCCGAATGGCTGTGCACGGACATCGAGGTACGGGCCCCGGTTCGCTGGACTGTGGTGGACGCCCGCGCCCCGCGGGGCGCCGGGTCGTCTCGGACGGGGCCCCACACTAACGGCTGGTACCAGAACGGCCCGCCGCCTGTGGATAACCCACGGGTGACGGGCCGTTCGTCGCGCATTGTTCCAAGGACTCGTGCGGCGAGATGTGCGGCGAGACGTATGTCGGAATGTGTGTGGCGAATCGGTCGTGGGCACGCGGGTGTGAGAGCGTCGCAGCGCGTCGCTCAGACCGCGGCCTTCTTCAGTCGGCGGCGTTCTCGCTCCGACAAGCCGCCCCAGATGCCGAAACGTTCGTCGTTCGCAAGTGCGTACTCAAGGCATTCCGAGCGGACTTCGCAGGCGAGGCAGACCTTCTTGGCCTCGCGCGTGGAGCCGCCCTTCTCGGGGAAGAAGGACTCGGGGTCGGTCTGGGCGCACAGTGCGCGCTCCTGCCAGCCGAGTTCTTCGTCCGCGTCCTCGACCAGCAGTTCCTGAACCAGCTCGGTCATGTGCGCCCCTCGTCTGTCTGTGCGTCCCCGTGGTGCGGCCGTCACCGGTTTCGGATGAACGACACGAGTGAAATTACAAGTGCGCCGATCCGGGCCAGTCAAGCCGAGATCTGCTATTGGGCCCCTTATTCACTCTGCGGAACCAAGGGTATGCGGAAAGTGTTCAAATCGGCCTAAACCATGACACCCTCAATGGCCCGTCCGGCGCCCCGCCAACGAGTTCCCCCGAAGCGCGATCTCACTCAGGTCTCGCTCGGGTCTCAACATGGAGGACGTCGATGTTTGAGTGCCGGTTGCTGCGCCATGTGTCCGGAGGGTCGGCTGCACAAACCTTTCGCCTGACAGAACAACCGGATGAGGTGAAACATAGCCCACATAGTGGACATCGAGTTGACAGCTTCAGGTGTGAGCCGCTGTCCTGGTGGGCATGCTCGCGAACCTGGCTCTTTCGATGACCCGCACCAGCGGGTCCATCGGTGCTGCCCACGCGCGCTGTCGCTGTTCCTGCTCCAGCTGTTGAGCCCATCCAGCTGTTGAGCCGCGTTTCCCTTTCGCAGAACCCCGTTTGCGCAGAGCCGGTTCTCCCACAGAACCGCACCTTCCTTCGTGACACCCCAGCACTCTTACGTTGAGGAACCACCGCACGATGAACAGCGACAGCGACCTCCAGATCGCCGGCGACCTCCTCGAGGTCCCGCACCTCCTGCAGCCCGCCCGCGAGCACCCCGCCACCGTGGCCGAGTTCGTCGGCCTCGCCCGCACCATCGCCGCCGACCGCTCCCAGTGGGCCCACCTCGTCCAGTACGACGCCACCACCCGCTGGTACCACCGCCTCCGGACGGGACCCGGCTACGAGGTGTGGCTGCTCTCCTGGGTGCCCGGACAGGGCAGCGGCCTGCACGACCACGGACGCTCCTCCGGCGTGCTCACCCTCCTCCAGGGTGAGCTGACCGAGCGCACGGAGCGCGGCACGCGGGCGCTCGGCGCGGGCGCGCAGCGCGTCTTCGCCCCGGGATACGTCCACGAGGTCGTCAACGACTCCCTGGAACCGGCCGTCAGCCTGCACATCTACTACCCCGGCCTCACCGAGATGCCGATGCACGCCGCCCGGTGCGCCGCCTCCGTCGCCCCGGACGCCGCGGAGGATGTCGTAACCGCCTGACACGGTGTCGTACCCGCCTGACATGCTGGGGGCCATGCGCATTGTGGTTCTGGCCGGCGGCATCGGCGGCGCCCGATTCCTCCGCGGGCTCAAGAAGGCCGCGCCCGACGCGGACATCACGGTCATCGGCAACACCGGTGACGACATTCACCTGTTCGGGCTGAAGGTCTGTCCCGACCTCGACACCGTGATGTACACGCTGGGCGGTGGCATCAACGAAGAGCAGGGCTGGGGGCGTACGGACGAGACGTTCAAGGTCAAGAGCGAGCTCGCGGCCTACGGGGTGGGGCCCGAGTGGTTCGGCCTCGGCGACCGGGACTTCGCGACGCACATCGTGCGGACGCAGATGCTGGGCGCCGGATATCCGCTCAGCGCCGTCACCGAGGCCCTGTGCGAGCGGTGGCAGCCCGGCGTGCGGCTCATCCCCATGTCCGACGACCGCATCGAGACGCACGTCGCCGTCACGATCGACGGCGAGCAGAAGGCCGTGCACTTCCAGGAGTACTGGGTCCGGCTCCGCGCCTCCGTGGACGCGCACGCCGTGGTGCCCGTCGGCGCCGAGCAGGCCAAGCCCGCGCCCGGCGTCCTGGAGGCCATCGCCGAGGCCGACGTCGTGCTCTTCCCGCCGTCCAACCCCGTCGTCAGCGTCGGCACCATCCTCGCCGTGCCGGGCATCCGCGAGGCCATCGCCGACGCGGGCGTGCCGGTCGTCGGCCTCTCCCCCATCGTCGGCGACTCCCCCGTGCGGGGCATGGCCGACAAGGTGCTCGCCGCCGTCGGCGTGGAGACCAGCGCCGCCGCCGTCGCCGAGCACTACGGGAGCGGGCTGCTCGACGGATGGCTCGTCGACACCGTCGACGCGGGAGCGGTGGAGCGGGTGGAGAGCGCCGGGATCCGGTGCCGGGCCGTACCGCTGATGATGAGCGACGTCGACGCCGCCGCGCAGATGGCCCGCGAAGCCCTCGCCCTCGCTTCGGAGGTACGCGCGTGACGTCGCCGTCCTACCGGGTGTGGGCCGTCCCCGGACTGCCCGAGGTGCGGGAGGGCGACGACCTCGCCAAGCTCATCGCGGCCGCCGAGCCGGCGCTCGCCGACGGGGACGTCGTCCTGGTCACCTCGAAGATCGTCAGCAAGGCCGAGGGGCGGATCGTCCAGGCGGACGACCGCGAGGCGGCCATCGACGCGGAGACCGTGCGGGTCGTCGCGCGGCGCGGGCCGCTGCGCATCGTCGAGAACCGGCAGGGGCTCGTGATGGCCGCGGCCGGTGTCGACGCGTCCAACACCCCGGCCGGGACGGTGCTGCTGCTGCCGACCGACCCCGACGCCTCGGCCCGTGCCGTACGGGAAGGACTGCGCGGCGCACTGGGTGTGGACGTCGGCGTCATCGTCACCGACACCTTCGGGCGGCCCTGGCGGGCCGGGCTCACCGACGTCGCCATCGGGGCCGCCGGAGTGCGGGTCCTCGACGACCTGCGGGGCGGTGAGGACGCGTACGGCAATCCGCTCAGCGCGACCGTCGTCGCCACGGCGGACGAGCTCGCCGCGGCGGGGGACCTCGTCAAGGGGAAGGCGGCCGGGCTTCCTGTCGCGGTGGTGCGGGGGCTGCCGCATGTGGTGAACGGTGGCGTGGAGGGCTCCGCGGATGAAGGGGCCCGGGCACTGGTGCGGGCTGCGCGGGACGACATGTTCCGGCTCGGGACGTCCGAGGCGGTGCGGGAAGCGGTGACGCAGCGGCGGACCGTGCGGGAGTTCACCGACGACGAGGTCGACCCCGGTGCCGTGCGGCGGGCCGTCGCCGCGGCGGTCACCGCGCCCGCGCCGCACCACACGACGCCCTGGCGGTTCGTCCTCCTGGAGTCCGCCGCGGCGCGCGTCGAGCTGCTCGACGCGATGCGGGACGCGTGGATCGCCGATCTGCGGCGGGACGGGAAGTCGGAGGAGTCCATCGCGAAGCGGGTCCGGCGCGGGGATGTCCTGCGCCGGGCGCCCTATCTGGTGGTGCCCTGCCTGGTGATGGACGGCTCCCACACATACGGGGACGCGCGGCGGGATGCCGCCGAGCGCGAGATGTTCGTGGTCGCGGCGGGGGCCGGGGTGCAGAACTTCCTGGTCGCGCTGGCCGGGGAGCGGCTCGGCTCCGCGTGGGTCTCGTCGACGATGTTCTGCCGGGATGTCGTGCGGGAGGTTCTGGGGCTGCCTGAGTCGTGGGATCCGATGGGGGCGGTGGCTGTGGGGCGGGCTGCGGGGGAGCCGGGGGCTCGGGGGGAGCGGGTTGTGGATGACTTTGTGGTCGTCCGGTGAGGTGGTCGGGGGCGGGGTTTTGCGCAGTTCCCCGCGCCCCTGAGTTTGGTCCTTCCGCGCGTTGCTGAGTGCGGGTTGTGGGTTTTTTTGCGCAGTTCCCCGCGCCCCTGGGGTGGCTCCCCTGGCGTGTGATGTCGGGTGCGGGTCGTGGGTTTTTTGCGCAGTTCCCCGCGCCCCTGGGGTGTCTCCCGTCCCGGCGTGTCTTTGGGTGCGGGTCGTGGGGTTTTTTTGCGCAGTTCCCCGCGCCCCTGGGTGTCTCCCCTGCCGTGCGCCACAGCGTGACCCGCAGGGTGGTTACCAGGCGGCGATGTTGGTTTTGCGCATTTTGGGGGATCTGCGGGGTGGGGTTCGGCCGCTCAGGCAGATCAGGCGGGTGGCCCGGTGGCGTTGGCCCTCGTAGGGGGTGAGGAGCGTCAGCATTTCGGGGTCGGTCGCGTCGCGGTTGTCCGCCAGGGCGTAGCCGACGATGCCCGGGAGGTGGACGTCGCCGACCGTCACCGCGTCGGGGGCACCATTGCTGCGCTGCACCGTTTCCGCCGACGTCCACGGGCCGATGCCCGGGATCAGTTCCAGGCGGGCCTGGGCCTCCAGGGGAGCCATGGACGACGCCTCCTCCAGGCGGGACGCGCGGGCCACCGCGCGCAGGATCGTGGAGGCCCGCTTGTTGTCCACGCCCGCCTTGTGCCACTCCCAGGAGGGGATCAGGGCCCAGGTGCGCGGCTCCGGCATCACGTACATGCGGGCCTGCGCGGGGGTGGGCCCGGGCGCCGGCTCGCCGTACTTGCGGACCAGGAGGCGCCAGGCACGGTACGCCTCGTCCGTCGTGATCTTCTGTTCCAGGATCGACGGGATCAGGGACTCCATGACCAGACCCGTACGGGTCAGCCGCAGCCCGGGCCGCCGGTGGACCGTCACGGCCAACAGACGGTGGCGCGGGACGAACACACCGGGGTCGTCCGACTCCCCCAGCATCGCGGGCAGCTGGTCGAGCAGCCAGGTCGCGCCCGGCCCCCAGGCCTCCGCCTCCACGGTCCCGGCGCGCAGAGCGACCCTGAGCGTGCCGGCGCCCTGCGGCGTGCGGCTCGCGCGCCAGACCGAGCCGTCGGGTGTCGTACGGAACGTGGGGTCCGCCGGGCCGCGGCGCAGCGGGCCCAGCGTCAGGCCCAGGTCCAGGGCGTAGGGCGGCCGCCAGCTGCGGGTGTGCGCGGTGGAGCGGGAGGGCGGGTGGGGGACGGCTGTGGACACCGGCGTTTCGCCGCCGCGCACGGTGGTGCGGGTGGGGCGCGGGGCGAAACGGGATGACATTCGTATGAGGGTAGGCGAAGGAGGAGGGCGTCCGCCCCGGTCTCGTTCGGACTCGTTCGGACTCGTTCTACTGGTCCGAGGAGAAGCGGACCGCGCCCGCCGGGAGCGTGGCCTCGCACCAGACGCGTACGCCTTCGCGCAGTTCGTTGTCGGCGCCGACGGTCGCTCCGTCGCCGATCACCGTTCCCGAGAGGGTCGAGCGGGCGCCGATCCGCGCGCCCGCGCCGACCAGGGAGTCCGTGATGACCGCGCCGGGTTCGATGACCGCGCCGGAGAGGATCGTGCTGCCGGAGATCCGGGCGCCCTCGCCGACGCTCGCGTTCTCGCCGACCACCGTGCCGCCGGTGAGCTTCGCGTCGGGGGCGACGGAGGCGGTGGGCAGGACCAGGCGGTCGCCGCAGCGGCCGGGCACCGCCGGGGAGGGGGCGCGGCCGAGGACCAGGTCCGCGGAGCCGCGTACGAAGGCCTGGGGCGTGCCGAGGTCCAGCCAGTACGTCGAGTCGACCATGCCCTGGAGGTGGGCGCCGGAGGAGAGCAGGTCGGGGAAGGTCTCGCGTTCGACGGAGACGGGGCGGCCCGCGGGGATCGTGTCGATGACCGAGCGCCGGAAGACGTACGCGCCCGCGTTGATCTGGTCGGTGACGATCTCCTCGAGGGTCTGCGGCTTCTCCAGGAAGGCGGTGACCCTGCCGGACGGGTCGGTGGGGACCAGGCCGTAGGCGCGCGGGTCGTCGACCTTCGTGAGGTGCAGGGAGACGTCGGCGCCGGACTCCTCGTGGGTGGCGACGAGGGCGCGGATGTCGAGACCGGTGAGGATGTCGCCGTTGAAGATGAGGACCGGGTCGTCGGGGTCCGAGTGCAGCCGGGACGCCACGTTGCGGATGGCGCCGCCGGTGCCGAGGGGTTCGGTCTCCGTGACGTACTCGATGTGGAGGCCGAGGGCCGAGCCGTCCCCGAAGTACGGCTCGAAGACCTCGGCGAGGTACGAGGTGGCGAGGACGATGTGCGTCACGCCCGCGGCGCGGGCCCGGGCCAGCTGATGGGTGAGGAACGGGACGCCCGCTGCCGGGACCATCGGTTTGGGGGTGTGGACCGTGAGGGGCCGCAGCCTGGTTCCCTTGCCGCCGACCAGGAGGATCGCTTCTGTCACCTGTCGTCTCTGCTTCCTGCTGGGGCCGGCCGAACTTGGGTTTCGGCCGGCCAGTGTATGCAGATGGATGTGCAGGTCGTGCAGATCGTGCGGTGCGTCGGAGCTCAGCGGCCCTGGAGGCGGGCCGAGGTGGAGCGGGCCGTGCCGAGCTTCTGATATAGGCGCTTACCGGGGCATTCGGTACGGAAACCGTCCCGGTGCCCGGAGATCACCCGGAGCCGGACCTTCCTGCCTTTCTTGTACAGGTTTCCACCGCCCGACTTCAGGTATGTGGTCGCGCGCGGATTGGCTCCGTACAGGCCGAGCTTCCACGCCGTCAGCCGGGCGACGGCTTTCACGGCCGACTTCGGCGGGGTGGTGCCGCTGTACGAGCCGAGGACGGCGACGCCCATGGTGTTGCTGTTGAACCCGAGAGTGTGGGCCCCCAGGACCGGCTTGGCCACACCCCCGGCACGCCCTTCATAGATGTTTCCGCACTTGTCGACCACGAAGTTGTAGCCGAGGTCGCGCCAGCCGGTGCTCTTGACGTGGTAGCGGTAGATGCTGCGCAGCACGGACCCTGCCTGTGAGCAGCGGTAGTTGTTGCCGGACGCGGTGTGGTGCACGAAGGCGGCCTTCACGGTCTTCGTGTACGCGAAGTTCTTCTCGCGGATCTTCTCGTTGGCCCGCCAGCCCTTGCGCGTGATGATGCGCGGGCGCGGGCCCACGTACGGGCGCGCCTGGCCGGCGACCTCGGGGCCGCCGCGGGCCGCGATCAGGTCGTCCTCCGTCTGCCGCTTGGTCAGTTCGGGGATCTCCGTGGCGCCGAGGGGTGCGAGGTCCGCGTTCACGGCCGAGGCCGCGGCGGTCTCGGCGGACAGCGGGTTGATCCGCGGGGCGTCGAAGACCTGGGTGGAGCCTTGGGGCTGGGTCTGCTTGGGCGGGGTCTGCTGGGGCGGGACCTGCTGAGGCTGAGCCTCTTGGGGCTTGGTCTGCTGAGGCTGGGCCTGCTGAGGCTGGGCCTGCTGGGGCTGGGTCCCTTGGGGCTGGGGCTGCTGAGGCTGAGTTCCCTGGGGCTGAGCCTCTTGGGGCTTGGTCTGCTGGGGCTGGGCCTCCTTGGGCTGCGTCTGCTGGGGCTGCGTCTGCTGAGGCTGCGTCTGCTGGGGCTGCGTCTGCTGAGGCTGGGCCTCCTGGGGCGGGGGCTCGTCGCCGGGGTCGACCAGTTCGAGGCGCAGCCCGTCGGGGAACAGGCCGCCTTCGGAGGGAGCGGTGCCGGCGGCGGGGAGTTCCGTGCCGGCGCCGGGGAGTTCGGTGGTGGCGTCGGCGGCGGGGAGTTCGGTGGTCGTGCGGTTCGCGGGGGCGGGCCGCTCCGCACGTACGCGGATCTCGACGCCGTCCGAGGCGCCGACCCACAGCGGCGCGGTCGAGCCGCGGACCGCGCCGGAGCCGCGTTCGGGGGTGCCGGGGTCGGCCGCGTGTTCGTGGTTGTGCGTCTCGACGCTCTGCCAGCCGGACCAGGTGCCGGTGCCGGCCGCGCGGGCGCGGACCTGCACGGTGCCGTGCAGGTCCACGTCCGGGTCGTTCCAGACGACGCCCAGCAGGGAGAAGGGGCGGACGTCGCGCCGGGCCAGGCCCTGCTCGTGCGCCCCGGACGGGCCGAGGGAGCGGTCGGAGCCGAGCGGGGCGAGCGGGAATGACTGGGTGCTGCCGGGGATCGCCTCCGCGGCGGGCCCGGCGGCCGACGGTGCGCCGGGCGCCGCGGCCCGGGCGCCGGACGCCGGCAGGGTGAGGGGCAGGGCCAGGGCGGCCGCGCACGTGACGCCGATCGAGGAAGCAAGAAGTCCACGCATACGTCTGATCGTTGACATAGCGGGACATATCTGTCCATCGGGAAACTGACGGGCCGTCGGCCGCGAGTGGGTGTTCCGGCGTCCGTACTCCCCCGCCACGCCGGGGCGCGCGTGGACGCCCGCGTACCCTTGCGCCCGTGAACGCCAACGACCGCACCCCTGCCGACCTGCTGCGATCCGCGCTCGCCTCGGACCCCGGCCGGCCCCTTGTCACCTTCTACGACGACGCCACCGGTGAACGCGTGGAATTGTCCGTGGCCACCTTCGCCAATTGGGTGGCCAAGACCGCGAATCTGCTCCAGGGCGACCTCGCCGCCGAGCCCGGTGACCGGGCCGTCCTGCTGCTGCCCGCGCACTGGCAGACGGCCGTGTGGCTGCTCGCCTGTTCGTCGGTGGGTGTCGTCGCGGACGTGGGCGGCGACCCGGCGTCGGGCGACCTCGTCGTCAGCGGTCCCGACTCGCTCGACGCGGCGCGGGCGTGCTCCGGGGAGCGGGTGGCGCTCGCGCTGCGGCCGCTCGGGGGGCGCTTTCCGCAATCGCCGGCCGGCTTCGCCGATTACGCGGTCGAGGTGCCCGGGCAGGGGGACCAGTTCGCTCCCTACGCTCCGGTGGACCCGGACGCGCCGGCGCTCGCCGTCGACGGGGCCGAGCTGACGGGCTCGGAGGTCGTGGAGCGGGCGCGGGCCGACGCGGGGCGGCTGGGCGTCGGGCCTGGGTCGCGGGTCCTGTCCGGTCTTCCGTACGGGAGCTGGGAGGGGCTGAGTGCGGGGTTGTACGGGGCGTTGGCGGTGGGGGGATCTGTGGTGCTGTGCCGTCATCTGGACCGGCTCGGGGAGGAAGGGCTGGGGAAGCGGGTGGGGGATGAGCGGGTGAGTGTCACCGTGCGGTGACTGGCCGGGGGCCTTGGGGGGTTATTGGGTGCGGGTCGGTTGTGGCTGGTCGCGCCCCGCGGCGCAGCCGCATATGCCACAGCCCCGCGCCCCTGGAATCGTCCCCGGCGCGTCGCTTGCTGCCGGGGCCGGTTCTTTTTTCGGGTGCGGGCCCGTCGTGGCTGGTCGCGCAGTTCCCCGCGCCCCTGAACTCGCCTCCGGCTCGTCGTTTACTGCCGGTCGCGCCCCGCGGCACAGCCGCACATGTCACAGCCCCGCGCCCCTGGAATCGTCCCCGGCGCGTCGCTTGCTGCCGGGGCCGGTTCTTTTTTCGGGTGCGGGTCCGTCGTGGCTGGTCGCGCAGTTCCCCGCGCCCCTGAGTTCGCTCCGGTGCGTCGTTTGCTGCCGGCCGGCCCACCTGCTGGGCGCGCCCCGCGGCGCAGCCGCACATGTCACAGCCTCGCGCCCCTGGGCTCGATCCCGTGCGTCGTTGGGCGCGGGCCGTTTCCTGTGCGGGTGCGCCTCACGGGCGGACAGGCCGGGAGCGAACGACGTACGGGACCAAGTTCAGGGGCGCGGGGAACTGCGCGATCAGCCACGACGGACCCGCACCCTGACCCGCAACCGGACCCCACCTCACCCCCCCCCGCCCCCCATTCGGCCCACACAAGCCCCGGGCCCAGAGGCCCGGCGGCGTCGGGCGGGCCATGGTCGTAGGGACGGCCTATGCACCGACGCAGTCATGAGGGGTGGACGCACACGTGAGCGACAGCGCAGGCGTGCCTTCTGGGGATGGGGGGCCGGGGCCGTACGGGCCCGGGGCGGGGGCCAGTCCCAGTGGGGTGGGGGTCGTCCGGCGGAGGCGGCGGCACCGTTGGGTGCGGTGGACCGCGCTCGGCGTCGCCGTCCTCGTGCTCGGCGCGGGGGGCGCGGGCTGGGTGGCGTACGAGAAGCTCAACGGGAACATCACCAAGGACACCGACGCGGCCGCCGAGCTGGCGCGCTACGACAAGGAGCGGCCGACCCCGCTCGTACAGGGCGCGCAGAACATCCTGCTCCTCGGCTCCGACACCCGCGCGGGACCGGTCAACAGCAAGTACGGCAGGGACCCGGGCACCGAGCGCTCGGACACCACGATCCTGCTGCACCTGGCGGCCGACCGGCGCAGCGCGACCGCCGTGTCGATTCCGCGCGACCTGATGGTGGAAATTCCTGGTTGCCGCCGGCCGGACGGCTCCCGGTCGCAGCCCCAATTCGCCCAGTTCAATCTGGCGTTCGCGGTCGGCGGCACGGCCTGCGCGATCCGTACCGTCGAGAAGCTCACCACGATCCGCGTCGACCACCACATGGTCGTGGATTTCGCGGGCTTCAAGGGCATGGTCGACGCCGTCGACGGCGTACAGGTCTGTCTCAGGGCGCCGATCGACGACAGCGACGCGCACGTGAAGCTCGCGCCGGGGCTGCGGACCCTCAACGGCGAACAGGCGCTGGGTTTCGTACGCGCCCGGAAGAGCCTCGGCAATGGCAGCGACACGGAGCGGATGGACCGCCAGCAGGAGTTCCTCGCCGCGCTCGTCAACAAGGTGCAGAGCAATGACGTCCTGCTGAATCCGACGAAGCTCTATCCCGTTCTCGACGCGGCGACTTCTTCGCTGACGACCGACCCCGCTCTCGCCAGTCTGCGGGGTCTGTACGACCTGGTGCGCGGCATGCGCAATATCCCCACGGAACGGGTGCAGTTCCTCACCGTCCCCCGGCAGTCGTACACCTACGACGCCAACCGTGACGAACTCGTCGAGCCCGCGGCGGAACAGCTCTTCACGCGGCTGCGTTCGGACGCTCCGGTCGAGGTGGCACCGCATCAGGCCGCCGAATCCGGCGCGGGCGACCGGCAGGAGGGCCAGGCGCAGGAGGGCCAGGCGCAGGAGGAGCCCTCCGGCGAGTCGTATGGAGAACAGTCGTACGGAGAAGAGGCGCAGGGAGAAGAGGCGTACGGAGAAGAGGCGTACGGCGACGAGTACGGCGGCTCCGGGGACTCCTCGAGTGATGAGAAGCCCGACGACCCGACTCATACGCCGACCCCTACACCGACATTCCGGGGCAACACGGCCGCACGCTCCACCTGTGAGTAAAACGATCCCCAAGGGAAGTGCGCCCCGCACAAAGAAATAGGGCGGATTGCCCAGTTGTAGGGGAGTGGAATTTGTCACCGGCGTCGCTCGGCGCTGAACTGGGCGGATAGTGTGAGCGATCCGGTGCGCCGGGCCCTTTCGGCCGCGCACCGCTGGAACGACTGACCGAGCGCCTTCTTGAGGGGGGAAAGGCGCCGCGTGGCCCCGACGGAGGACGCAAACAACCGTGGACGCGCAAGGCCGTGGGCGGGCGGAGAACATCGACCCCGCAGACCAGTGGGTGCTCAACCCGGACACCGGCGATTACGAACTGCGACTGAGCCCTTCCGCTGGGCAGTCGGCGGTGCCGAAACCCCGTGGTTCGTCATCCCGTCCGGGCGGCCGCGGCCGTTCGGCGCCGGGGCGTGAGCGCTCCCGCGAGGGTGAGCGCGACGAGCGCCGCGAGGTGCCGGGGCAGCGCAGGCGACGCGTCAAGGAGCCGGAGCCCGGCGGGGGCGGCCGGCGCAAGCAGAATCCGCGCAAGTCCAAGGGCAGGAACAAGTCCAAGGGCAAGAAGGTGCTGGTCTGGACGGGCGGCACGCTGGCCTTCCTGCTGGTCGCGGGCTGCACCGGCGGCTACCTCTACTACCAGCACCTCAACGACAACATCACGTCGATAGACGATGACGGCGCGGGCACCGGCGGCTTCAGCAAGGACCGGGCCATCAACATCCTGGTGATGGGCACCGACAAGCGCAGCGGCAGCGGCAACAAGGGGTACGGCGACGAGGGCAGTGCCGGGCACGCCGACACGACGATCCTGCTGCACGTCTCCAAGGACCGGACGAACGCGACCGCGCTGAGCATCCCGCGCGACATGATCGTCGACATTCCGGACTGCCCGACGAAGCAGGAAGACGGCAGCACGAAGAACATCGCCGGCACGCAGAACGCCCGCTTCAACGAGAGCCTCGGCCAGAACGACCGCACGCCCAGCTGCACGATGCGTACGGTCAAGGCGGTCACCGGCATCACGCCCGACCACTTCATGGTGGCCGACTTCAACGCGGTGAAGACGCTCTCCAGCGCGGTCGGCGGCGTGGACGTCTGTCTGGCCAAGGACATCGACGACCCCAAGTCGCATCTGAAGCTGCCCAAGGGCGAGCACACGATCGAGGGCGAGGACGCGCTGGCGTTCGTCCGCACCCGTCACTCCGTGGGCACCGGCGGCGACTTGAGCCGGATCGAACTGCAGCAGCAGTTCCTCAGCTCCCTGATGCGCAAGCTGAAGTCCAGCGACACCCTCACCAGCCCGCAGAAGATGGTCAAACTCGCGGAGGCGGGCACCGAGGCCCTCACCGTCGACTCCCAGATCGCCGACATAATGAAGCTCAAGAACCTCGGCATGGAGCTCGGCAAGCTCGACATGAAGAACCTGAGCTTCACCACGGTGCCGGTCATCGACAACCCGGCCGAGAAGGTCCACACCACGGTCGTGCCCGACCCGACCAAGGCCGAGCAGCTCTTCGCCATGATGCGCGCCGACGAATCGCTGACCGCGGTGAAGAAGAAGGAGAAGAAGGAGAAGGCCGCGGTGGCCGCCCGGCTCAAGGGCCCCAAGGCCGACGCCTCCGACGTGCGGGTCGACATCTACAACGGCAGCGGCAAGACCGGCGCCGCTCAGACAACTCTCACGTGGCTGCAGAACACTGAGGGCGTGCTCAAGTCCAGCCAACTGGGTAACGCGCCCTCGGTCATCAAGAAGACGACGCTCGAGTACGCGCCGGACCAGGCCGACCAGGCCCGTCGGCTCGCCGACATCATGGGTCTGGCCGGTGCCGCCCTGAAGCCGGGCAAGAGCGAGAAGAACGCACAGGGTCTCCCGACCATGAAGCTGACGCTCGGTGGCGACTTCAAGGGCGCGGGGGTGCCCATTGATGCACCTGCGAAGGCACCGAAGGACCTGAAGAAGGTCGAAGCGGACAAGACTGTGTGTGCCAAGTGACCTGAAGCGGTCGTTCTGCGTCTAACAATGCGCCAAGGCGCCGTAGAGCGGCCGCAGTTCAGGAACGGGGCGGGGAGGGGCTGGGGATGAGGCAGAACAGCGTGCGTAAGGAGGGGGCGCGGCGGCGCGCCCCGCACGCAAGTGATCGCGGCCGAGAGGACGGTGCGCACGACGGCGCGGCGCGCTCCCGGAAGCCCTCGGAGAAGGGCGGCGAGCCGCCGGAGGGCAACGGCCGGCACCGGCGCGGCACCAGCGGCGGCGAGCGGCCGCCGCGCCGCAAGCGCGGCGTCCTGCGCTGGTCGGCGACGGTCCTTTCGGTACTGATACTCGGGACGGCCGGCGCCGGATACCTGTACTACCAGTACCTCAACGGCAACATCGAGACGGACGACCTGAACCTCGGCGAGCACCGGGCCCCCGAGCCCACGCCCAACGCCGCGGGCCAGACCCCGCTGAACATCCTGCTCATCGGGTCGGACGCACGGGACTCCAAGGCGAACCAGAAGCTCGGCGGCGCCAAGGACACCTTCGGCTCGCAGCCGCTCGCCGACGTGCAGATGCTGCTGCACCTCTCGGCCGACCGCACCAACATGTCGGTCGTCAGCATGCCGCGCGACACCCTGCTCCAGATCCCCAAGTGCACCGACCCGGACGACGGCAAGGTCTATCCGGAGACCGGGCCGCGGTACATGACGAACGAGTCCCTGGGCCGCGGCGGCCCCGGCTGCACGGTCGCCACCTGGGAGAAGCTCACCAACATCCACATCAACCACTTCATGATGGTCGACTTCGCGGGTGTGGTCTCCATGGCGGACGCCATCGGCGGCGTGCCGGTCTGCGTGGACAAGAACATCCACTCGCGCACCAGCAGCGGCAAGGGCTCCGGCCTGAAGCTGAAGAAGGGCACCACGGAGATCAAGGGCGAGCAGGCCCTGCAGTGGCTGCGCACCCGCTACGGCTTCGAGGGCGGCACCGACATCAGCCGCGCCAAGGCCCAGCACATGTACATGAACGCACTGGTCCGCAAGCTCCGCGAGAACACCGGTCTGACCAGCCCGAACAAGCTCCGCAAGCTCGCCGACAAGGCGACGAGGGCGCTGAAGGTCGACGACGGCCTGGGCGACATCAAGGAGCTGTACGACCTCGGCAACGAGCTCAAGAAGGTCTCGCCGAACCGGACGACGATGACGACCATGCCGTTCGAATACGTCGGCGCGCGCGTCATCCCCAAGCCCGGCGACGCCGAGCAGCTGTTCCGCCTCGTACGCGACGACATCCCGCTGGACGGCAAGGGCAAGAAGAAGCCGGCCAAGGAGAAGGCGTCGGACGACCCGGCGGCCGCGGACGACAAGATCGCGGTGCAGGTCCAGAACGGCACGCGCACCGACGTGGAGGCCCCGGTCAGCGGCCGTGCGGGCGTGGTGGCGCAGCTCCTGGCGGGCAAGGGGTTCACGAAGGCCGCACCGGACACGTCGACGGCGCCGGTTGAGGAGAAGACGGTCGTCCGCTATCCCAGCAAGGAGCTGGAGGGCGATGCCCAGCGGGTCGCCAAGTCGCTGGGGCTGCCGCTGAGCGCGGCGAAGAAGTCGACGGACGTCTCCGGGGTGACGCTGATCGTCGGCGCCGACTGGCGCGAGGGCGACGCGCCGCCCAAGGCGAAGAAGAAGGACGACACGACACCGGACTCGGCGGACGCGCTCAGCGGGTCCGACAAGAAGGCGTGCATGAAGGTGGATCCGGCCTACACCTGGTAGCACGTGACCTTCACCTGGTAGCACGTGAAGAGGGCCCCGGCGCGCTGCCGGGGCCCTCTTCGCGTGCGGTGTCTCAGGCCTCCTGGGCCGCCTGAGTCTCCCCGAGCACGGCCGGTCGGCGCGAGGCGATGACCTTCTTGGCGAGCGAGCGCGGGCTGGTGAGGAAGCCCCAGCCCCACGACATGTGCATGGTCGCGAGCGCCACCGGGATCCGCAGGCGCGCCTTCAGCGGCAGGCCCTTGCCCGCGGGGAGGGACCCGGCGACTATCGCCGCGAGGTAGCCGCCGGGGACGACGAAGCCCCACGGCGTGAGCGCGGCGCCCACGACGACGCCCGCGGCGATCGCGCAGACCGCGGTCGGCGGTGCGAGGTAGCGGAGGTTGATGGAACCCTCGTGGTAGCGGGCGACGACGTGGCGCCAGCGGCCGTAGTCCTTGTACTGCTTGGCGAGCGCCTTCACGCTCGGCCGGGGGCGGTACGAGACCTTCAGCTCGGGCGAGAACCAGATCAGGCCGCCGGCCTCGCGGATGCGGAAGTTCAGCTCCCAGTCCTGGGCGCGGATGAACTCCTCGTTGTAACCGCCCTGCTGCTCCAGGGCCTCGCGCCGGAAGACGCCCAGGTAGACGGTCTCGGCCTGCTGGGCCTCGCCGCCGGTGTGGAAGGCCGCGTTGCCCACGCCGATCTTCGACGTCATGGCGGCGGCGACCGCGTGCTCCCAGTCGTTCTGGCCCTCGGCGTGCATGATGCCGCCGACGTTCATCGCGCCGGTCTCCTCCAGGAGGCGCACGGCGGTCGTGATGTAGCCCGGCGAGAGCGCGGCGTGGCCGTCGACGCGCACCACGACGGGGTGGCGGGAGGCCTTGATCGCGGCGTTCAGCGCCGCCGGTGTGCGCCCCGTGGGGTTCGGGACCGTGTGCACCCTGGGGTCTTCTCGGACCAGCTCCGCGGCGATCTCGTCCGTGCGGTCGGTGGAGGGGCCGAGCGCGACCACGACCTCCATCTCACCCGCGTACTCCTGCTGCAGGATCGCGTGCACGGCCTCGCGCAGATGCCGCTCCTCGTTGAGGACCGGCATGATCACGGATACGGCTGGAGGCTGCGCCTCGGACTTCGCGTTCATCACGCGTCACGTTACCGCGAATGGGGGACACGGGTGCGCGCCGTCCGGGTCGCTACCCCGGGCCGCATTTCGTATGGGCTTACGTTTCTCGGGTCACCGGCTCGTCCACGCCCGCGCCACGGCCCGTCTCGCGGAGGTGCTTCCCAACGTGCCCACACCGCCCCGCTCCCCCACGCCACGACCGCGCCGCCCCGGCCCACCGGACAGAAGGCCCGTCCGGAAGCGCGCGGGGCGCGGGAAGCGGCCGCGCTGGGCGATGCGGGTGGTGACCGGCGTGTCCGTGGGGGTGCTGGCCGCGGCCGGGATCGGGCACTCGGTGGTCACCAGCCTCGACACGGGCATCAGGCGGGTCGACGCCTTCCGGGACATGAAGAACAGGCCCGCGCAGGGCAACGGCATGAACGTACTGCTCGTCGGCACCGACGGCCGCGACAAGATCACGCCCGAGGAGAAGGAGAAGTACCGCCTCGGCGGCTCCCCCTGCCACTGCACCGACACGATCATGATCGTGCACATCTCGGAGAACCGGGACCGCGCCAGCGTCGTGAGCCTGCCCCGGGACAGCTACGCCGATCTGCCCGCGCACACCGACCTGACCACCCGCAAGGAGCACCGCGAGCACCCCAACAAGCTCAACGCGGCGTACGCGGAGGGCGGCCCGAACCTCACGGTGCGCACCGTCGAGCGCATGACGAAGGTCAAGATCGACCACTATCTGGAGGTCGACTTCCTCAGCTTCATGAAGACCGTCGACGTCCTGGGTGGCGTGGAGATCTGCACGTCGAAGCCGCTGAAGGACTCGCACACCGGCCTCAGCCTGGCGGAGGGCACGCACCTCATGAACGGCGGCGAGGCCCTCCAGTACGTCCGTTCCCGGTACGTCGACGGGGCGTCCGACCTGGGCCGCATGCAGCGCCAGCAGCGTTTCCTCGCGGCGCTGATCGCGAAGGCGACGAGCGGCGGCGTCCTGCTGAACCCGGTCAAGTTCCGCGACGTGACGCGGACGCTGCTCGGCTCGGTGCGGGCGGACGGCGGCTTCGGCACCAACGAGATGCTGGAGCTGGGGCGGGCGATGCGGGGCTTCTCGCCGTCGTCGTCGGAGTTCACGACCGTGCCGCTGAGTCCCACGGGACAGGTCGTGCCGGGCATCGGCTCGACGCTGAAGTGGGACCCGGTGAAGTCCGGGAAGCTGTTCGACGCGCTGCGCGAGGACCGGCCGCTGGCGCCGCACCGCGTCAGGGCCAAGGGCGTCCTGGTCGACGTCTCCCCGCAGCAGATCCGGGTGCAGGTGGAGAACGGCACCGGGGCGCCGGGCCTTGGCAAGCAGGTCGACACGGGGCTGCGGGCGACCGGCTTCCGGACCACGGGGACGCCGGTGGACCTGCCGGGCGCCGCGGCGAAGCCCGCCGAGCGGACCGTCGTCGCGTTCGACCCGCGCTGGGACCGGTCGGCGAAGACGCTGGCCACGGCCCTGCCGGGGTGTGAGATGCGGCAGGTGCCGGGGCAGGGCGCGACGCTGAAGGTGATCGCGGGCAAGGACTTCAGGGCGGTGCGGCCGGTGCGGGCCGAGGACTCCTACCAGGGCGAGTTCGGGGTGGTCACCGGGGATGAGGTGATCTGCTCCTGAGCCGGCCGTGATGCCTGTGGTGCCTCTGGTGCCTCAGTCGTCGAAGCCCTCGGCGGCCCGTGCCTCCCGCAGCTCCTTGATCGCCCGGCGGCGGGCAAGGCGGTGGGTGCGGCGGATCTGGGCCTCCTGGTAGCGGCGGCGGTCGCGGTCCGTCTCGGGGACGACCGGCGGCACCGTGCGGGGCTTGCCGTCCGCGTCGACCGCCGCGAAGACCAGGTAGGCCGAGCCGACCTGCTGGGCGGGCGTCGACTCGTTCCAGCGCTCGGCGAGGACCCGGACGCCGACCTCCATGGAGCTCCGGCCGGTCCAGTTGACCTGGGCCTTCACATGGACGAGGTCGCCCACGCGGACCGGCTCCAGGAAGACCATCTCGTCCATCGACGCGGTGACCGCGGGCCCGCCCGAGTGGCGTCCCGCGACGGCTCCCGCCGCGTCGTCCACCAGTTTCATGATCACGCCACCGTGCACCGTGCCGAGGAGGTTGGTGTCGTTGTGGGTCATGATGTGGCTGAGCGTGGTGCGGGAGGCCGAGGTCGGCTTGCCCGGAATCGACCCGGGGGTCCGGTCGTTTTCCCCCGAAATAGACGCTGCCGAACGGGGAGCCTGGTCTGTCATGCCCTCCACCCTATGTCGGACGTATGTCCGACCCCTCCCCGGCCGCTTTGCATCAGCTCTGCAACAGCCCTGAACCGAATTCCCGACCGCCCTGTAAGGCGCGGGCCCTCAGGCGGCAGACTGGGCCACATGAGCGATTGGCCTGACGATCAGGGTGGCGGCCGGGGATACGGCCGCGGCAGCGGGAACCCCCAGCCCGAGGGAGCCCGCGCGATGCGGCACGTCCAGCGCGGCCGGCCCTCGCGTCCGGCCGGACCGCCGCCCGGCGGGGTCCCGCAGCAGCCCGCGTACGACGACGGGTACGACGAGCCGCGGTACGGCGACGGGCAGCCGTACGGCGACGCGCGCGACGAGGTCTTCGAGCCGCGCACCCCGCGCCGGGACCCGTACGGCCAGGGCCCCGACAACTCGTACGACAGCGGCTATAACACCGGCCAGGTCTACGGCCGGCCCGACGGCGGCAACGGCGGCCAGGGCGGCGCCCCGCCGCGTGCCGCGCGCCCCGCGCCGAACTGGCGCAAGCGCCTCAAGTGGGGCTCGATCACGCTGGTCAGCGTGCTGGTCGTGACCTCCGTCGCCACGTACTTCTGGGCCGACTCCAAGCTCAAGCGCGAGGTCGACCTCTCCAAGGTCATCGAGCGGCCCGAGGGCGGCGCGGGCACGAACTACCTCATCGTGGGCTCCGACAGCCGCGAGGGCATGTCCGACGAGGAGAAGAAGGAGCTCCACACGGGCTCCGCCGAGGGCAAGCGCACCGACTCGATGATGATCCTGCACGTCGCGGACGACGGCGGGAACACGATGATCTCGCTGCCCCGCGACTCGAACGTCACGATCCCCTCCTTCAAGGGCGCCGAGTCCGGCAAGCTCTACCCGAACCAGGGCCGCCAGACGAAGCTCAACGCCGCGTACTCGGAGGACGGCCCGGAACTCCTCGTACGGACCGTGGAGTACAACACCGGCCTGCGGATCGACCACTACGCCGAGATCGGCTTCGGCGGCTTCGCCAAGATCGTGGACGCGGTCGGCGGCGTCGAGATGGACATCCCCAAGGCCTTCAAGGACAAGTACTCGGGCGCCGACTTCGAGGCCGGCAAGCAGACGCTCAACGGGCAGGAGGCCCTGGCCTTCGTCCGCACCCGGCACGCGTTCAGCAGCGACCTTGACCGCACGAAGAACCAGCAGAAGTTCCTCGCGTCCCTCGCCAACCAGGCCGCGACCCCCGGCACTGTCATGAACCCGTTCAAGCTCTACCCGACGATGGGCGCGGGCCTGGACACCCTGGTCGTCGACAAGGACATGGGCCTGTTCGACGTGGCTTCCATGTTCTGGGCGATGAAGGGCGTCACCGGCGGCGAAGGCAAGTCGATGAACATCCCGGTCGCCGGCATGGCGGGCGGCAACGTCCTCTGGGACAAGGCCAAGGTCAAGCAGCTCGTCGAGCAGTTGAACAACGACGAGAAGGTCACGGTCACGGGCGGCTGAGACACGCTCCGGGACCGGCGGGTACCCCGAACGCTCCGTCCGCCGCGAAGCCGCGGCCGCTCCGTGCCACGGTTTATTCGACCTGCCACCCGCCGACGTCCGGAGCACCCGCCATGGCAGACCTGCAGGAGGAACTGAACGCCACCGCCGAGGCAGGGGCGCTCGACCCGCCCCTCGCCCCGCCCGAGCCCGGTCCCGATCTCGACCCCGGTCCCGATCTCGGCCCCGACCTCGATGTCGTCCTCGAACCGCAGCCGGGCCGGTGCGCCGATCCGGCCGAGCGGGCCCGCGCGCTTCTTGCCGCGCATCCGGTCGCCGACGGTTACAGCGGTCTGCCGTGGGCGCTGCGCCAGCTGGCCTGGTACGACTTCGAGACGGGCGACAGCGTGCTGGAGAGCGACGTACCGCGGCTGCGCGGGGGCCGCGTCGGCGCGCAGTTCTGGTCCGTGCACGTGCCCGAGGGGCAGGCCGCCGGCGACGCCGACCGGCCCGTCGGCGCCACCCTCGACCAGATCGACCTGGTGAAGCAGGTCGTCGCCGCCCACCCCGAGGCCCTGCGGCTCGCCCGCAACGCCTCGGAGGCCGCCGACGCGCACCACTGCGGCCGCATCGCCACCCTGATCGGCCCGGCCCGCGGGAGCGCCATCGGCGACTCCCTCGGCACGCTGCGCATGCTGCACAGCCTCGGCCTGTGCGTGGTGACCCTCTCCGGTACGTCGTGGGCGGGCCCGGGCGGGCTGACGCCGTTCGGCGAGGAGGTCGTCCGGGAGATGAACCGGCTCGGTGTCCTCGCGGACCTGTCCGGCGCGGCCGAGGTGACGGCCAGGCGCGTCATCGCCGTCTCCAAGGCCCCGGTCGTCTTCATGCGCTCGGGGGCCCGCGCCCTCAACGACCACCCGGCGAACCTCAGCGACGACATGCTCGCCGCGGTGGGCGCCGCCAAGGGCCTCTGCCTCGTGCCGCTCACCGCCGAGCGGACCGGCTCCTCGGTGCGCGAGGTGGCGGACCACCTCGACCACGTGCGCCGGATCGCCGGTCCGGAGTGCGTCGGCATCTCCGGGACGTACGACACCTACGAGGCGCACCCGCAGGGTCTCCCCGACCCGTCGGGCTATCCGCGGCTCGTCGCGGAGCTCATCGGACGCGGCTGGCCCGAGGCCGACTTGGCGCTGCTCACCTGGGGCAACGTCCAACGGGCGCTGCGGGGCGCGGACTTCACGGCGCGCGCCACCCGGCAGCTGCGGCCCGCGTCGACGGCGACGCGGGACCGCCTCGACGGCTGAACCTTCCGCCGGTCCGCGTCAGGGGATCTTGCAGAGGCAGAACGGGTGGCCCACCGGGTCGGCGTACACGCGGAAGTCGCGCTTGCCCCCGTCGTCGTCCAGGTCGAGGGGGCGCGCGCCGAGGGCGAGCACCTTCTCCTGGGCGGCGTCGATCTCCTCGTCGGTGCGGCCGGCGTCCAGGTCCAGGTGGACCTGCTGCGCGTTCACGTCGGCGCGCGGCCACTCCGGCGGGTGCAGGTCAGGCACCCTCTGGAACGACACCTTGACGCGGCCCGGCGTCACGAGGTCGACCCAGTCCCCGTCGTCCTCGATGGTGCCGCCGATGATCGCGGCGTAGAACTCGGCGAGGGCTCGTGGGTCGGGGCAGTCGAAGACGACGTTGCGCAGTTTGGCGATGGGTTCCGTCATGTCCATCTCGTCTCTCCTCGCGTCTTGCGTGGTCTCCGGACGCACGGTGGCTCCAGGGCGGAACGAGTGCCCACTTACCCCATATTCACCCCTATGCGGCCGGACGTCCCATCGCGCGGTACGTCCAGCCGGCGGCCCGCCACGCCACGGGGTCCAGCGCGTTGCGGCCGTCCAGGATGACGGGGGCCGTCGCCACGGAGGCGAGCTCGGCCGGGTCCAGTTCGCGGAACTCGCGCCACTCCGTGAGGTGCAGGACGACGTCGGCGCCCCGGACGGCGTCCAGCGCCGTGTCCGCGTAGCCGAGGGTGGGGAAGAGCCTGCGGGCGTTCGCCATGCCCTTGGGGTCGTAGACGGTGACCTGACCGCCCTGGAGATGGATCTGTCCCGCCACGTTCAGCGCCGGGGAGTCGCGGACGTCGTCCGAGTCCGGCTTGAAGGTGGCGCCGAGGACCGCGACCCGCTTGCCGAGGAAGGAGCCGCCGCCCAGCGCCTCGCGCGCCATCTCGACCATCTGGCCGCGCCGCCGCATGTTGATGGAGTCGATCTCGCGCAGGAAGGTCAGGGCCTGGTCGGCGCCGAGCTCGCCCGCGCGGGCCATGAAGGCCCGGATGTCCTTCGGCAGACAGCCGCCGCCGAAGCCGATGCCGGCCCGCAGGAACTTCTTGCCGATCCGGTCGTCGTGGCCGAGCGCCTCCGCCAGCTTCACGACGTCGCCGCCCGCCGCCTCGCACACCTCGGCCATGGCGTTGATGAAGGAGATCTTCGTGGCGAGGAAGGAGTTGGCGGAGGTCTTCACGAGTTCGGCGGTCGGGAAGTCCGTGACGACGAAGGGCGAGCCCTCCGCGATGGGCGTCGCGTACACCTCGCGCAGCAGCTTCTCCGCGCGCTCGCTGCGCACGCCGACCACGATCCGGTCGGGGTGCAGCGTGTCCTGCACGGCGAAGCCCTCCCGCAGGAACTCGGGGTTCCAGGCCAGCTCGACCTCGTCGCCGGCCGGGGCGAGCTCGGCGAGGCGCGCCGCGAGCCGGTCCGCGCTGCCGACCGGGACGGTGGACTTGCCGACGACGAGCGCCGCCCTGGTGAGGTGCTTGGCGAGCGACTCGAAGGCGGTGTCGACGTAGGACATGTCGCAGGCGTACTCGCCGTGCTTCTGCGGGGTGTTCACGCAGATGAAGTGGACGTCGCCGAAGTCCGCGGCCTCCGCCGGGTCCATCGTGAAGCGCAGCCGGCCGCTGGCGCCCTCGATGCCCGCGACGTGCTTGCGCAGGAGCTCCTCCAGGCCGGGCTCGTACATGGGGACCTCGCCCCGCTGGAGCATCTCGACCTTCTCGGGCACGACGTCGAGACCCAGCACCTCATAGCCCAGCTCGGCCATGGCCGCGGCGTGCGTGGCGCCGAGATAGCCGGTGCCGATCACGGTGATCTTGAGGGCCATGCGGTGCTCCAGGGTCTGAGGCTTCAGTGCGCTGACCGAGCATAGTTCGCGCGTGTCCCACGCTCTCACCGGGCACGATTCCCGCTGTCTTCGCGTTGTCGCCAAGCTCACGTATCCCTCTCACCGTGAGCGCCACTAAAATTTGGGTTACTTAACGGTAATTAGCATCCTTGGAGCGTGAGAGACCTTGGCCGGATCGGCTGATTTCGACCTGTACCGCCCGTCCGAGGAGCACGGCATGCTCCGGGACGCGATCCGCTCGCTGGCCGAGGCGAAGATCGCCCCGTTCGCCGCCGCGGTCGACGAGGAGGCCCGCTTCCCGCAGGAGGCCCACGACGCGCTCGTCGCCAACGACCTGCACGCCGTGCACGTCCCGGAGAGCTACGGCGGCGCGGGCGCCGACGCGCTTGCGACCGTCATCGTGATCGAAGAAGTGGCGCGCGTCTGCGCCAGCTCGTCGCTGATCCCCGCGGTCAACAAGCTCGGCTCGCTGCCCGTCATCCTCTCCGGCTCCGAGGAGCTGAAGAAGAAGTACATGTCGCCGCTGGCGAACGGCGAGGGCATGTTCTCGTACTGCCTCTCCGAGCCGGACGCCGGTTCCGACGCGGCGGGCATGAAGACCAAGGCCGTGCGCGACGGCGACTACTGGGTGCTCAACGGCGTCAAGCGCTGGATCACCAACGCGGGCGTGTCCGAGTACTACACGGTGATGGCCGTGACCGACCCGGAGAAGCGCTCCAAGGGCATCAGCGCCTTCGTCGTCGAGAAGGGCGACGAGGGCGTCTCCTTCGGCGCGCCGGAGAAGAAGCTCGGCATCAAGGGCTCCCCCACCCGCGAGGTCTACCTCGACAACGTCCGCATCCCCGCCGACCGCATGATCGGCGAGGAGGGCACGGGCTTCGCGACCGCCATGAAGACCCTGGACCACACCCGCATCACCATCGCGGCGCAGGCCCTCGGCATCGCGCAGGGCGCCCTCGACTACGCCAAGGGGTACGTCAAGGAGCGCAAGCAGTTCGGCAAGCCGATCGCCGACTTCCAGGGCATCCAGTTCATGCTCGCCGACATGGCGATGAAGGTGGAGGCCGCGCGTCAGCTGACGTACGCCGCCGCCGCCAAGTCGGAGCGCGGCGACAGCGACCTCACCTTCCAGGGCGCGGCCGCGAAGTGCTTCGCGTCGGACGTGGCGATGGAGGTCACCACGGATGCGGTGCAGCTCCTCGGCGGGTACGGGTACACCCGGGACTACCCCGTCGAGCGGATGATGCGGGATGCGAAGATCACGCAGATTTATGAGGGCACGAATCAGGTTCAGCGCATCGTGATGGCGCGGAACCTGCCGTAGCGCCTTAGGGGCGCGGGGAACTGCGCGAGCAACCACGGAAAACCCGCACCCGCGGGGAAACCGCCCGGGGCAGACGCGTCCGCGGGTGGTTCGTGGCTGAGCGCGCAGTTCCCCGCGCCCCTTACGGGGCGCCCCTGAGCGGGCGCCCCTGCCTCAGCCGTCCAGTTGGGCCAGCGTCGCGATCGACGGGCCCCTGCGGGACTGGAGATCCCGCGCCACGTCCTCCGCCGCGCCGAGGACTCTGACCGTGTTCTGCCACGTGAGCTTCGCCAGGTCGGGCTTCGACCAGCCGCGGGTCAGGAGTTCGGCGAGCAGGTTCGGGTAGCCCGCCACGTCGTCCAGGCCGTGCGGGGTGAACGCCGTGCCGTCGTAGTCGCCGCCGATGCCGATGTGGTCGATGCCCGCCACCTCGCGCATGTGGTCGAGGTGGTCGGCGACCGTCGCGGCGGTGGCGACGGGGCGGGGGTTGCGCTCCTCGAAGGCCGCGTGGACCTTCATCGCCTCCGGGGACGTGTCCAGGTGGTGGAAGCCGTTCGCCCGCATGTTGTCGTCGGCGGCCGCCGTCCAGTCGACCGCCGCCTGGAGGACGAACTTCGGGACGAAGGTCGCCATCGCCACGCCGCCGTTGCCCGGCAGCCGCTCCAGGACGTCGTCCGGGATGTTGCGCGGGTGGTCGCACACCGCCCGCGACGACGAGTGGGAGAAGATCACCGGCGCCACGGAGGTGTCCAGGGCCGCCCGCATCGTCGTCGCCGCCACGTGGGACAGGTCGACCAGCATGCCCATGCGGTTCATCTCGCGCACGACCTCGTGGCCGAAGGGCGAGAGGCCGCCGACGCGCGGCTCGTCCGTCGCCGAGTCCGCCCACGCGATGTTGTCGTTGTGCGTGAGCGTCATGTAGCGGACGCCGAGCGTGTGCAACGCCCGCAGCGTGGCCAGGGAGTTGTTGATGGAGTGGCCGCCCTCGGCACCCATCAGGGAGGCGATGCGGCCCTCGCCGCGGGCCTTCTCCATGTCCGCGGCCGTCAGGGCACGGGCCAGGTCCGCGGGGTAGCGCGTCAGCAACTGCTCGACACAGTCGACCTGTTCGAGCGTGGCGCTGACCGCGGCGTCGCCGGTCAGGTCCGTACGGACGTAGACCGACCAGAACTGCGCGCCGACGCCGCCCGCGCGCAGCCGGGCGATGTCCGTGTGCAGGCTGCCCGTCTGGTCGGCGGCGATGTCGAGCCGGCCTATGTCGTAACCGGCCTTCTCGCGCAGCGCCCACGGCAGGTCGTTGTGACCGTCGGCGACGGGGAACTCGGCGAGCAGGGCCCGTGCTTCTTCCAGCTTCTCCGGATGCGTCATACCCGTCACTGTGCCGGTCACTTCCCCGAGCCGAAGCCGAATCCGGAACCCGCTCCCTCGACCTTGGCGCGCAGCCGCTTGCCCTTCTCCGTCGCCTGGTCGTTCAGCTCCTGCTGGAACTCCCGCATGCGGGCGAGGAGTTCGGGGTCGTGCGCCGCGAGGATGCGGGCCGCGAGCAGGCCCGCGTTGCGCGCGCCGCCGACGGAGACCGTCGCCACCGGGACGCCCGCGGGCATCTGCACGATGGACAGGAGGCTGTCCATGCCGTCCAGGTACTTCAGGGGGACGGGCACGCCGATGACCGGCAGCGGGGTCACCGAGGCGAGCATGCCGGGCAGGTGGGCGGCGCCGCCCGCGCCCGCGATGATCGCCTTGAGGCCGCGGTCCGCGGCCTGCTCGCCGTACGCGATCATCTCGTGCGGCATGCGGTGCGCGGAGACGACGTCGACCTCGAAGGGGATCTCGAACTCGTCGAGGGCCTTGGCGGCGGCCTCCATGACGGGCCAGTCCGAGTCGGACCCCATGACGATGCCAATAACGGGGGAGGTCATTCGGTGATCGTTCCTCTGAGGTAGCCGGCTGCGTGGCGGGCGCGGTCGAGGACCTCGTCCAGATCGTCGCCGTAGGTGTTCACGTGGCCGACCTTGCGGCCAGGCTTCACGTCCTTGCCGTACATGTGGATCTTGAGCTGCGGGTCGCGGGCCATGCAGTGCAGGTACGCGGCGTACATGTCGGGGTAGTCCCCGCCGAGCACGTTCGCCATCACGGTCCACTTGGCGCGCGGGCGCGGGTCGCCGAGCGGCAGGTCGAGCACGGCCCGCACGTGGTTGGCGAACTGCGAGGTGATCGCGCCGTCCTGCGTCCAGTGGCCGGAGTTGTGCGGGCGCATCGCCAGTTCGTTGACGAGGATGCGGCCGTCGGGCGTCTCGAAGAGCTCGACCGCGAGGTGGCCGACCACGCCGAGCTCCTTGGCGATGCGCAGCGCCAGCTCCTGGGCCTCACCGGCCAGCGCCTCGCTCAGGCCGGGCGCCGGGGCGATCACCGTGTCGCAGACGCCGTCTACCTGCTGGGACTCGACGACGGGGTAGGCGACGGCCTGGCCGTGCGGCGAGCGGACGACGTTCGCCGCCAGTTCGCGCACGAAGTCGACCTTCTCCTCGGCGAGCACCGGCACGCCGGCCCTGAAGGGGTCTTCGGCGTCCTCGACGGAACGTACGAACCACACCCCCTTCCCGTCATAGCCGCCACGCACCGTCTTCAGGATCACCGGGAACCCGTCGCCGCCGTCACCCGCCCCCTCGGCCGCGAAGGCGGCCACGTCGGCCGGGTCCTTCACGATCCGATGGCGCGGGCACGGCACGCCGATCTCCGTGAGCCTCTCGCGCATCACACCCTTGTCCTGGGCGTGCACCAACGCGTCGGGCCCCGGGCGCACGGGAATGCCGTCCGCCTCCAGGGCCCGCAGATGCTCGGTGGGTACGTGTTCGTGATCGAAGGTGATCACGTCGCAGCCCCGCGCGAAGTCACGCAGCGTGTCGAGGTCGCGATAGTCGCCGATCACGACTTCGCCGACGACCTGCGCCGCGGAATCCTGCGGGGTGTCACTGAGGAGCTTGAATTTCAGGCCGAGGGGGATGCCCGCCTCATGGGTCATGCGGGCGAGCTGACCGCCGCCGACCATGCCGACTACCGGGAACGTCACACCCCCAGGGTATCGGCCGGTATCGGCCACCCGGCAACGGCCGGAACCAGTGCCCCGCGGCCCCCGCCGTCACAGCGCGGGCACAGTGTCCGGGCGCCCGCGAGCGCCGGGGAGGCCCGCTGGTTAGCATGGCTGGGTCGACACGACCGAATCACCAATCCGTCGGCACGTACACGACCGGTACGACCACCGGTACGAATCGACGGGGGCTGGGGCGACACCATGACGGAACGGGGCGCACTGCGCGTGCGGCTGGACCAGATCTGGCGTGAGGTCGCCAAATTCGGGGCCGTGGGAGCGGTCGGCACGCTGGTGAACTTCGCTGTCTTCAACCTCGTGCGGCACGTCACCGACCTCCATGTGGTGCGCGCGAGCGTCGTCGCCACGGTCGTCGCGATCGCCTTCAACTACGTGGGGTTCCGTTACTTCACGTACCGGGACCGCGACAAGACCGGCCGCACCAAGGAACTCACGCTCTTCCTGCTGTTCAGCGGGGTCGGCCTGGTCATCGAGAACGGGGTGCTCTACGCCGCGACGTACTGGTTCGGCTGGGACGGCCGGCTCCAGGCCAACTTCTTCAAGTTCCTCGGCATGGGCATCGCGACGCTCTTCCGCTTCTGGTCGTACCGCACCTGGGTGTTCAAGGCGCTGCCCGTGAGCGAGACCGTCACCGCCCATGCCGAATCGTTCCTGGAGACGACGGGTGGGGAGAAGGCGGACGAGAAGGCTGACGAGAAGCCCGTGGTCCGCTAGCGCACAGTCTTCTCGTCCGTCTTCTCGTCCGTCTTCTCGCTGTCCGTGCCCTTCGACGTCGGCGTACGCGACAGGAAGAGCCCGAAGACCGGCGGCAGCGTCTGCAGCATCTCGAGGCGGCCACCGTCCGCCTCGGCCAGATCCCGCGCCACCGCGAGGCCGATTCCCGTCGAATTGCGGCCGCTGATGGTCCGCTCGAAGATGCGGGCGCCGAGGTCGGCCGGTACGCCCGGGCCCTCGTCCGTGACCTCGATGACCGCCTGGTTGCCGGTGACGCGGGTACGCAGCGCGACCGTGCCGCCGCCGTGCATCAGCGAGTTCTCGATCAGCGCGGCGAGGACCTGCGCCACCGCGCCCGGCGTGCCCACCGCCTCCAGGTGCCGCTTGCCCGAGCTGACGATGGCGCGGCCCGCGCTGCGGTAGGCCGGGCGCCACTCCTCCAGCTGCTGCTTGACGACCTCGTCCAGGTCGAAGGCGACGGCCGAGCCGGTGCGCGGGTCACGGGAGTTGGTGAGCAGCCGCTCCACGACGTCGGTCAGCCGCTCCACCTGCGCCAGCGCGATCGTCGCCTCCTCCTTCACGGTGTCCAGCTCGTCGGTGACGGTGATCTCCTCGAGCCGCATGGAGAGCGCGGTCAGCGGTGTGCGCAGCTGGTGCGAGGCGTCGGCGGCGAGCCGCCGTTCCGCGGTCAGCATGCGGCCGATCCGCTCGGCGGAGGAGTCCAGGACGTCGGCGACGCGGTCCAGCTCCGGGACGCCGTACCGCTTGTGGCGGGGGCGGGGGTCGCCCGAGCCGAGGCGCTCCGCGGTCTCGGCGAGGTCGGTGAGCGGGGAGGCGAGGCGGTTGGCCTGCCGCACGGCGAGGAGCACGGCGGCGACGATGGCGAGCAGCGCCACGGCGGCGATGATCAGCAGGGTGCGGCCGACCTCGCGGGTCACCGCCGCCTTCGGCTCCTGCACGGTGACCTTCTCGCGCTGCTCGCCGGGGCGGGTGGCGCTGATGACGTCGCCGGTGGGGCGGGTGCCGATCTCGATGGGCTTGCGGCCGGGGATCTCGATACGGGCGTAACGGTCGCCGGCGACCTGGTCCCTGAGGATGGCGCCGGTGATCTTCTCGTCGCTGATCAGCCTGCTGTCGACGATGCTGGCGAGACGCAGCGCCTCGGATTCGACGCGCTCTTGGGCGCTGCTGCTGATGGTCCTCGTCTCTACGATGACGAGGCTCACTCCGAAGACCGCGATCACTACGAGGACGACGGCGAGAGTGCTGTTGATCAATCTGCGGCGCATTTACTCAGTGTCCCGCGTCCGGGGTGGCTTCAGGGGCGCGGGGAACTGCGCGGCCAGCCCGCGACGGGCCGCAGACGCGTCTGCCTGCGGCGGCTCGACGGCGGGTGCGGGTCTGCTTTTGGTTGCTCGCGCAGTTCCCCGCGCCCCTTACGGGGCGCTGCCGCGGGCTCCCCAGGGGCGCGGGGAACTGCGCGGCCAGCCCGCGACGGGCCGCAGACGCGTCTGCCTCCGGCGGTTGGGCGGCGGCTGCGGATTGCTTTTGGTTGCTCGCGCAGTTCCCCGCGCCCCTAACGGGGCGCTGCCGCGGGCCCCCCAGGGGCGCGGGGAACTGCGCGAGCAGCCACGGATCGTCCGCAGTCGCCCGCGAGCGGCCGCGGGCAGACGCGGGGGCGGGTTTTCAGGGGCGCGGGGAACTGCGCGGCCAGCCACAGGCGGGCCGCAGCCGACCGCCGGGGTCAGGTGTGGGAGCGGAGCCAGGTGAGGATTGCGCGGGACGTGGACGGGTCGCGGAGGAGTGGGCCCCCGTGTGCGGGGCCCGGCACCGTGCGGACCGTGACGTCGGAGAGTCCCGCCCCGCGCTGCGCCTCCGCAAGCTCCGCGGAGTGCACCCGCGGCACGAAATCCTCCGCCGAGTGGACCAGCAGCAGCGGAGCGTCATCCGCGCCGGAGGCGTGGGAGGCGACGGTCAGGTCGGCCCACCGGGTCGAACAGTCCCGCCCCGCGGCCCACGTCGGCACGCACCCCGCGAGCCGCTCCGCGGCCCTCCGCAGCGCCCGCCGCTCGGCGGACGCCCCCCGCCTCGCGCCGTCCAGCCACGCGCGGTACGGCGACGCGACAGGGGAGAGCGCGACGACACCCCGCACCCGCGCCCGCCCCGCCCCGTACGCCCCCGCCTGGAGCGCCAGGTGCCCGCCCGCGGACGATCCGAGGACGAGGGGCAGGCCCCCGCCGTGGAAGCCCTGCACCCAGCGCAGCGCCGCGTGCACGTCGTCGCGCTGCGCGGGCCAGACGGCGTCGGACGTCAGCCGGTAGTCCGTGTCGTACACGGTGAAGCCGCGCGCCGCGAACCACCGCGCCCGGCCGCTCCAGTCGGTGTCCTTCGACCAGTAGCCGCCGTGCACGATCATCAGCGCGGGGCCCCGGTCGCCGTACACGGTGATGTTCTGGCGGGCATGGCCGCCGTAGTGGAAGAGCCGCCCCGGCGGTGGCTCGGGGGCAGCCTGGGCGGCGGCACCGGAGGAGAGCAACGCCCCGCACACGGTGAGGGTCAGCAACGTACGACGCATGGCCATGACGCAGATGCTGCACCGCCCCCCGCCCCCGCATCCGGAGAAACGCCAAGGGCCGCCGCACCGGGTGGTGCGACGGCCCTCAGTTCGAGCGAGTCGAGCGAATCGAATGAGGCGTGCGGGTCAGCGCACGTCGCCCATCAGGCCGCTGACCTTCTTGCGCGCCATGTAGACCGAGATGCCCGCGAGCACCGCGGCCGTGGCCTCCAGGGCGACCATGCCCCGGCCGTTGAGGTCGACGCCGGCGATGGCGAGCATGCCGGTCACGCTGTCGCCCGCGGTGACGGCGAGGAAGAAGACACCCATCATCTGGGAGGCGTACTTCGCGGGCGCCATCTTCGTGGTCAGGGAGAGACCCACCGGGGACAGGCACAGCTCGGCGACCGTGTGCATCAGGAAGATCAGCACCAGCCACCACATGGTGACCTTCGTGTCGCCGGTCGCCATGCCCATCGGGACGAGGAACACGAAGAACGAGGCGCCGGCCATCACCAGGGCGAAGGAGAACTTCACGATGGTGCTGGGCTCGCGGTTGCTGCGGGCCATCTTGATCCACAGGGCGGCGAAGACCGGGGCGAGCAGCATGATGAAGCCCGGGTTCAGCGACTGGAACAGGGTGTTCGGCATCTCCCAGCCGAAGATGTCCCGGGAGGTGTGGGAGTCACCGAAGAGGGACAGCGTCGACGCGCCCTGGTCGAAGATCATCCAGAAGATCGCGGCGGCCACGAAGAACCAGATGAACGCCGTCATCTTGGTCTGCTCTTCGGTGTTGAGCTCCTTGTCCCGCTTGATCTTGACCAGGACCGCGACGGGGATCAGCAGACCGGCGACGGTGATCGGGAGCAGCGCCCAGTTCAGGGTCAGGCGGTAGACGTCGGTGAAGGCCACGACGAGGTAGAACGCCGCGATGACGGCGACGGCACCCAGCGTCTTGACGATGACGCCGCGCTTCTCCTCGGCGGACAGCGGGTTCGGGACCTTGCTGCTCTCCGCGGACAGGTGGCGGGAGCCGACCATGAACTGGATGGCGCCGAGCGCCATGCCGATCGCGGCCAGGCCGAAGCCCAGGTGCCAGTTGACCTTCTCACCGAGGATGCCGATGGCGAAGGGCGCGGCGAAGGCACCGAGGTTGATGCCCATGTAGAAGATGGTGAAGCCGCCGTCGCGGCGGAGGTCCTTCGGGTCGCTGTAGAGCTGGCCGACCATCGTCGAGATGTTGGCCTTCAGCAGACCCGAGCCGACCGCGACCAGCGCCAGGCCGACGAAGAACATCGCCGAGCTCGGCAGCGCCAGGCAGACGTGACCGGCGACGATCACGCAGCTCGCGATGGCGACGGTCTTGCGGGCGCCCCAGACGCGGTCACCGATCCAGCCGCCGGGCATGGCCATGAGATAGACCATGGCCACGTAGACGGAGTAGATGGCCGTGGCGGCCGCCGCGGTGTACGCAAGGCCGCCGCCCTGGCTGCCGGTGGCCGCGTCGGCGCCGCCGGAAACCAGGTAGAGCACGAGCAGGGCGCGCATGCCGTAGTAGGAGAACCGCTCCCACATTTCGGTCATGAACAGAGTGGCCAGTCCGCGGGGGTGGCCGAAGAAGGTCTTCTCGGTGCCAGGGGTGCTGGCGGAGTCCTTCGTCAGGCTGGACGCCATGGGTCGATCCTCGTGGGTTCGGGACGCGCGCGGCAGGAGCGTGAGCGCGCCCGGTGGGGGGCGGTCGGCACCGTCGTCGTACCGCCCGACCCCACGCCCGGGGGAGGTTCCCACCCCCGCATGCGGAGGTGAGGAGCGGTGACTCCGGGATCCACACCCTGGGCGCATCCTCGCGCGCAGGGCCCGACCACAGGTCATTCCTTTCAAGGCCAGCAGAACTGGCCCGCACATAAAAGAGACCTAAGGCCGCACAGCGGGCCAAAGGTCCTTGAGTAGTGCATGAGGCGTTGGGTCACCATACGACACCGCAGGGATGCATATGGAAGGACTTGAGAGATGGATCACAGGTTTCGCTGCAACCAACAGCGCACAATCAAAGGTGTTTCCTGGGATCGCGTCCCATAGCCGTAGGCATGGTGCTCCACTGTGCGATCACCTCCCTGGTGTTGTCCACCGCGGACTACCATCACCCCATGACCCGTGTACTGCTCGCCGAGGACGACGCGTCCATCTCGGAGCCGCTGGCCCGTGCCCTGCGCAGGGAGGGTTACGAGGTCGAAGTGCGTGAGGACGGCCCGACCGCCCTCGACGCAGGCCTCCAGGGCGGTGTGGACCTTGTCGTGCTCGACCTGGGGCTGCCCGGGATGGACGGCCTCGAGGTGGCCCGCCGGCTGCGGGCCGACGGGCTCACGGTGCCGATCCTCATCCTGACCGCGCGCGCCGACGAGGTTGACACGGTCGTCGGCCTCGACGCGGGCGCCGACGACTACGTGACCAAGCCGTTCCGCCTCGCCGAGCTGCTCGCCCGGGTCCGGGCCCTGCTGCGGCGCGGCGCCACGGAGCACAAGGAGGCGCCCGCGACGCACGGCGTGCGCATCGACGTCGAGTCGCACCGCGCCTGGATGGGCGAGGAGGAGCTCCAGCTCACCGCGAAGGAGTTCGACCTCCTCCGGGTCCTCGTGCGCGACGCGGGCCGCGTCGTCACCCGCGACCAGCTGATGCGCGAGGTCTGGGACACGACGTGGTGGTCCTCCACGAAGACCCTCGACATGCACATCTCCTGGCTCCGCAAGAAGCTCGGTGACGACGCGGCGAATCCTCGCTACATCGCGACGGTACGAGGCGTAGGTTTCCGCTTCGAGAAGAGCTGACGGCACCCCTTCGGGGGCGGTGCCTCCTTCCAGGGGCGCGGGGAACTGCGCGACCAGCCACGCACGGCCCGCGGGGAGCCACCGGTCCCAGGCCCCCCGCGGACGCGGCTAGCGCAGGCCGCCCCGCCGCCTGGGCAGGAAGGTGAAGACGGCTCCGCCGAGGAGGATCACCGTGCCGGCCACCAGGCCGAGCGCGCGCAACGCTCCGTTGTCGTCGGCGCCGGTCTCCGCGAGGCCGCCGCCGCCCGAGGACGAGCCGCCACCCGAAGACGTACCGCCGCCCGAAGACGTGCCGCCGCCGCCGGAACCGGACGCCCCGCCCGGCTGGGCCGCCGTGTCCAGTTCCAGGGAGACCTCGCTCTTGGCGGGCGTGCACGTCGTCGTCGTACCGAGCGCCTTCACCGTCAGTACGCCCGGCGACAGCGTCGACTTACCGTCCGCGCCCGGCTTGTACGTGCCCGTCAGGTCGGGGATGGTCATCGGGTCGCCGGACTTGATGGGCTCCTTGTTGGTGGGGCCCTCGACGTGCACCGTGCCCTTGTCCGCGCCGCCCAGCGCGACCTCCATCGACGGCTTCACGGAGTCCGCGGGGATGTCGGCCGGGCTGTCCATGACGGCCTTCTTGAACTGCACGGTCAGGCCGTAACCGCCGCCGTCCTTCTTGGCGTTGATCTGGACCGGCGAGGTCGCTTCCTTGTCACCGATCGGGGTCTTGCACTTGTAAGGCGTCTGGACTTCCTTGCCGGGGAAATCGGTCTGCCCGTCGCCGCCACCGGAGGTACCTCCACCGGGAGTGCCCCCACTGGAGGTGCCCCCACCGGACGCACCGCCCGAGGACGTGCCGCCGCCCGAGGACGAGCTGCCGCCGGAGGACGTGCCGCCACTCGCCGTCACCTTGATCGTCGCGCCCGCCTTCACCTGCTCCTTCGGCGTGCACTTCGTGTCGGTCGAGATCGGCTTGCTGACGTTGATGTTGTACGCGTCCGGGGTGAGCGTCACCTCGCCCGCCGCCGTCAGCTTCAGCTTGCCCTTCATGTCGGACAGGATCATGGGGCTGTTCTTCTTGATGGGCGGGTTCTTGCGCTCACCCGTCATTTTCAGGTCCCCGGTCTGGCCGCCGGCCACTTTGACCGTGCCGGTGGGCTGCACCGTGTTCTCGGCCAGGTCGAGGACGTCCGGGTTCTTCGACGCGGCCTGCGTCGTCTTCCACACCACTTCCACCTCGTCGCCGACCTTCGCCGTGGCGGGCGCGGTGATCTCCACCTGGGTCGTGCCCTGAACGGGAGGCAGATTGGAGATCGGCGGCGGAACACACTCCGTCTTGTAGGCGACTTCGGCGGCTTCGGCGGCCTGTGCCGGGCCCGCGGTGAGCAGGATGCCCGCTCCGCCCAGCAGGAGCGCGACCGAGGCCGCGCCCGCTCTCCGTCGTTGCGTGATCACGTGGTTCCCTTCGTCGGACTGTCGTCGGACGGTGCGGAGAGCCGGCCTGCGGGTGCGCCGGGGTCTGTGTCGGGGGTGAACCAGGGCAGGGAGCCGGTCGTGCCGGAGCCGCCCGTGCCGGGTCCCCCCGTCGGTTTCGTGCGCGGCGCCGGCGTCGGCGCCGTGTGGGACGTACGCGGGCCGCCCGCATCCCGGGCCTTGCGGTCCGCGTCGACCGCTCCCTGCGGAAGCCTCAACTGGGGCAGGCGCTGGGTAAGTTCGGCGAGGCGGCGGCCGGTGCGGTGGCGGCCGCCGTGCGACGTGCGGCGCCGGTTCGGGCGGAGCCGGTCGACGACCGCCATGCCGATGCGGAAGACGGCCGCGGGCACGACGACGCCGAGCAGGATCCAGAAGAGGGTGACGCCCCAGGGGCGGCCCACGCCCCACGGCTGCTCGGCCAGGACCTTGCCGCCGAACTTCAGCGAGACGAGGTAGTCGCCGTGCGCGCCCGCCGAGAGCTCCACGGACAGCTTGATCCGCGCCTTCTTGCCGGGCGCGACGGTGCCGCGCCACTGCTGTTCCTGCCACTCCGGGGCGAAGACGCCATGGGAGGTGCCGACCTGGAAGACGGGGTTCTTGACGGGCGCCGAGCCGACGTTGCCGACGGTGAATTCGAGGGTGCGCTGCGGTGGTGCCCCGAACCAGGTCAGCACTCCGCCGGACCCCTCGAGCCGGGTGTCCGTCAGGATGGACAGCTTCCCACCACCCGCCTGCTCGGGCAGCGCCTTCACGGGATGCCCCGCGACCTTCAGCACCGCGTCGACCTGCTGTTTCTCGCCGGTCACGGTGGACACGTGGACGACACAGGGGCAGGGCTCCGGCGGCTCGGCCACGGGAAGCTTCTTGCCGAAGGCACCGTCCTTGTCGGTGGTGACGGCCCGGCCCTCGGAGTTGGCGCAGGAGTTGGTGCCGCCGATGACGCCCTTGCCGGGCGCGGACTGCCCACAGACGAGCATCATCAGCAGGGCACCGGGCCGCCAGCCCTTGCCCTCGACGGTGACGGAGCCGCCTTTGCCCGCTTGGGAGGTGGAGAGTTCGAGGGTGGGGCCGTCCGCGGCGTTGGCCGCGTTCGCGGCGTCCGCGGCGTCCGCGGCGGAGGCGGGGGAGCCAGCGGGCGCGGCAGAGCCTGTGGACGCTGCGGACGCACCGGGCGCGGCAGAGCCGGCGGACGCGACGGAGCCGACGGGCGCGGCGGACGCGGCGGAGCCAGCGGGCACGACCGGTGCGACCGGTGCGACGGAGCCAGCAGACGCGGCAGAGCTGGCGGACGCGGCGGAGCCGACGGGCGCGACGGGCGCGACGGAGCCAGCGGACCCGACGGAGCCAGCGGACGCGCCGGACCCGACGGAGCCAGCGGACGCGCCGGACGTGGCAGAGCCAGCGGTCGCGGCGGTCGCGGCGGAGCCAGCGGGCACGACCGGTGCGACCGGTGCGACGGAGCCAGCAGACGCGGCAGAGCTGGCGGACGCGGCGGACGCGGCGGACGCGGCGGACGCGGCGGAGCCAGCGGGCACGACCGGTGCGACGGAGCCAACGGACGCAGCAGAGCTGGCGGACGTGGCAGAGCCAGCGGACGCGCCGGACGCGGCGGAGCCAGCGGGCACGACCGGTGCGACCGGTGCGACCGGTGCGACCGGTGCGGCGGAGCCGGCGGACGCGGCGGACGCTGCGGTCTGCGGTAGTGCCACGACGCTGCTGAGGACGAAGGTCAGCGCCGCCACTACGGCGCCCACCCCTGATCCCGGCCTGCTCTTCTCGTTCACAGTTCCTCCCCCGTCCTCGTCCGCGTCCCCGTCCCCGTCCCCGTCCGTGCCAACTCCCGCTCGTCGCCGCGTTCCTGTTCGTCGGCGACCGGCTCGGGTTGCCGCTCCTCGGAACGCCGACCCCGTCTGCGTACGAGATGGATCGCCCCGGCCGCGACGGCGAGCAGCAGCGCTCCCCCGCCCGCCACCGCGCCCCACGGCACGATGCGGGCGGACGCCGTGGCCGTGTCGCGGGCGCCGCCCGCCGCCGTGGCGGTGAGCTCGACGTCGACCGCGTCGAGGGCCGGGGCGTCCCGCCACGGCTCGGTGAGGGAGACCCGGCGGCCGGGCAGGAGCTCGACCGGCAGCGTGCGCGCGGGGCGGTCGAGGAGCGTGCCGAGGACACCCTCCGCGTGCACCGCGAGCTTCGGGGTCAGCACGGTGTTGCCGCGGTTGACCAGGTCGTAGGTGATGCGCTCGGCGTCGGTGTCGACCTTGACGCGTTCGACGGTGAGCGCCGAGAGGGACGGGCCGCCGACCCGCAGGTGCACCCGCACGCCCACCGTGCGGCCGCCGGCGCTCGCGACGATCGCCCCCGGGTGGTCGCCGGGCAGCGCGCTCGCGGGCACGGTCAGCGTGAACGGCACCTCGGCGCGGGTACGCGGCGGAACCTTCACCTGCCGCTTCGCGAAGGTGATCCACGCGCCCGTCCCCTTCGGGCTGCCCTTGGCCGGGGTGACGGAGAACGCGCCGGAGCCGGTGTTGCGCGCGTCCGCGCCGCGCAGGGAGACCGTGCGGGGCTTCGGGCCGGGGTTGGTGACGGACAGGGTGTCCTGGAGCACCGCGCCGGGGGCACCCTCCGCGTAGAACGCGGGCCGCCCGTCCTTCGCGGGGCGCTTGCCGGCGCCCGCGGAGGGCGCGACGGACCAGTCCGCGGAGCCGCCGCCGTCCGCGTGCGCGGGGGCCGCGGCCGTCACCACCAGGGCGGCCGCACACAGCGCGGCACCCACGGAGGACGTCAGCGCGGCCCGTACCCGTGCGGAGGACATCATCGGCGGCATCAGCGGCATCGGCGGCTCCTGACCTTCTCGCAGTCTTCCTTCGCGCTACCGGGAGCGAGCCGCCTGGTTCCTGCGGGTCAGCCAGAGCGCGCCGGCCGCGCCCGCGAGCAGCACGGTGCCACCGAGGGTGCCGAGCGCGACGGCGGAGTCCGCGGGGCCGGTCTGCGGGAGCTCCGCGCCGCCGGACGCCGCGCTGTCGGAGCCGCCCGAGGCGTCCGACGTACCGCCGGATCCCGTATCCGACCCACCTCCGGAGCCACCGTCAGAGCCGCCACCCGACCCCTTGACGTCCAGTTCGAGGGACGGCTTCGGGTTGTTGGACGGCGTGCACGTCGTGGTCGTACCGAGCGCCTTGATCGTGAGGACGCCCGCCGTGAAGGTGACCTTGCCGCTCTTCTCGGGCGTGTACGTGCCCGACAGATCGCTGATCTTGATGGGGGTGTTGGCGGGGATCGCCGCCGAGTTCGGCGCGCCGGAGACCGGGACGGTGCCGCTGTCGGCGCCGCCCACCTTGATCACGGCACTTGGCTTCATCGCGCCCTTGCCGAGCTCCACCGGGCTGGAGGAGACGCCCTTCTGGAAGGACATGGTGAGTTTGTAGCCGCTGCCGCTCTTGACGCTCTTGATGTCGATCGGCGAGACGGCGCCCTTGTTCCCGATGGGCGTCTTGCACTGGTAGTTGACGTCCTGGACGGTGGCCTGCGCGGCGGGGGCGGCCATCAGCACCGCTGAGCCGCCGGCCAGGACGGTGGCGAGCGCGAGCGCGGCCGGTTTTTTCGTGTGCGACACCTCGTTTGTCCCCTCATGCCGGTCGTGGCGTGCCGCGGTGCGGAGTTACTGGTGTTACTGACGGCACATCAGATTGGGCGCTCAAGGTACGCCGGGGACCTTGTCGAGGGAAGACAAAAGACGCGCCGGATCCGAGTGATCCGGCGCGCGTACGAACCGTGGGTAACAGCTATGGCCCAGGGGCGGGAGCCAGGTGGGCGCCAGGCGGCCGCCGGACGGAGGCCGACCGGCGCTAGGCGGGCGCGCCCAGCTCCGCCCAGACCGTCTTGCCCGTGGTCCCGGGGGTCCGGACGACGCCCCAGTCCAGACAGAGCCGCTGGACGATGAACATGCCGTGCCCGCCGGGGCGCCCCGCGCGGTGCGGCGTGCGCGGCGCGGGCTGCCCCGTGCCGCGGTCGGAGACCTCGATGCGCAGCACCTTGCCATCGCTGGAGAGCCAGAGCTCGTCGGGGCCCTCGGCGTGCAGGCAGGCGTTGGTGACGAGCTCGGAGACGACGAGGAGCACGTCCTCGGCGGCGGCGCGCCGCTCGGCGCCCTCCGCGGGCAGCCAGCCCCACGCGTGGAGCGCCTCGCGCGTGTAGTCGCGCGCGAGGGGGACGATCCCGCTCGCCCCGTTCAGGCTCAGTCTGCGGACCTGCCGGGTGGGCGTACCGGAGATCCGGTCCGCGGGAGCGTCCGCGACTGCGGCCTCGGAATCCGGGCCGCGGTCGCCCGGCGAGTAAGGCCGGGTGGTGCTCATCAGCGCTTCACCTCACCGACAAGAGGACTGAGGGCTCTGAACTCTGGACAAGTTGAGAACTCTGGGCGAGTAGGGGACATCGGCTGGTTGCCGTTCTGACTGTTGATTTTGCGGACCGCTGTCGGCGGATCCAGGTCTCTCCTGCCCGGAGGGGCCGTGAGAACACCCACTTCTTCGGCACGGTCCGTGTGACGCTGGTAACGCCATGATCACGCAGAGGCAACTGGAGCGTAACTGTCGCGTGTGACCAGCGCGGACTCATGCGGAATCATTCACCCAGAGCCGCTCAGAGCCGCTTCGAGCGTCTCGTGGACGGTGAAGACCGCCTCGGCCCCAGTGATCTCGAAGACCCTGGCGACCACCGGCAGCATTCCCGCCAGATGCACGCCGCCGCCCGCCGCCTCGGCCTTGAGCCGGGCACCGAGCAGCACGTTGAGCCCGGTGGAATCACAGAACTCAAGGCGTGAGCAGTCGACGACCAGTCGTGCAAATCCGTCCGTGATGCAGTTCTCGAGTGGCTCGCGCAACACGTCGGCGGTGTGGTGATCCAACTCACCCGCCGGGGTCACGACGGCACTCGTGCCCACCTTCCGGACTTCGACCAGAAGCCGGCCCCTGTGTGCGCTGCCGACCGTCCCGCGGTCCATCGTCACTCTCTTCCGACCGTCGTGGCTGTTGATGACGCCCCTGAACATTACGCCCTCCTGGCGGCCCGGGGTACCCGAACATCCCCCTGAATTCGGACATTTACCCGCAGAACGCACTTGCGACCGGCACGCGGAAGCGGGTAGGGGTAGAAGAGACATCAATCGACACGGACGGCTTTGGAGGCGCCGCACACCGCAGTGCACGTATTGGCATCGGCAGCCATATGCCGAGAACGATGGAGGACACCATGTCACCCCGGCTCGACGAATCGCATACTGACCAGGCGACGTCGACACTCCCGCCGCACCACTCCGCCACCGAGATCCCGGGCCCCGCTCCCGAGTCCGTACCCGCTCAGCGCGGGTCCATACCCACTCAGGACGGACTCGAAGGCCTCGACGACCTCCCCGAGATCCCGCCGTACGACGAGGTGGGGCCGCTGGACGCGAGGGCCCTGTCCAAAACTCTCTTCGAGCGCCTCGAATCGCTCGAAGAAGGAACGCACGAATACGCGTACGTCCGTAACACCCTGGTCGAACTGAACCTCGCCCTGGTGAAGTTCGCCGCCTCCCGGTTCCGCTCCCGCAGCGAGCCCATGGAGGACATCATCCAGGTCGGCACGATCGGCCTCATCAAGGCCATCGACCGCTTCGAGCTCAGTCGCGGCGTCGAGTTCCCCACCTTCGCCATGCCGACGATCGTCGGCGAGATCAAGCGCTTCTTCCGCGACACCAGCTGGTCGGTGCGGGTCCCGCGCCGCCTTCAAGAGCTCCGACTGGACCTCGCCAAGGCGGGCGACGAACTCGCCCAGCAGTTCGATCGCGCCCCCACGGTGGGCGAGCTCGCCGAGCGCCTGGGCATCTCCAACGACGAGGTCGTCGAAGGAATGGCCGCCTCCAACGCCTACACGGCGAGCTCCCTGGACGCGCAGCCCGAGGAGGACGACTCCGAAGGCGCCCTCGCGGACCGCATCGGCTACGAGGACCACGGCCTCGAAGGCATCGAGTACGTCGAGTCGCTGAAGCCGCTGATCGCCGAGCTGCCGTCGCGCGACCGCAAGATCCTCTCCCTCCGCTTCGTCGCCAACATGACGCAGTCGGAGATCGGCGAGGAGCTCGGCATCTCGCAGATGCATGTGTCGCGCCTGTTGTCGCGAACTCTCGTCAAGCTCCGCAAGGGACTGACGGTCGAGGAGTGAGCGCCGGCACCACTGCCCGCTTGAACGGCCCTGTGGGGCCCGCCCCTTGAAGAGGGGCGGGCCCCACTGCCGTGTCCCCTCCGGGCGGGAGCGGCATGCCGTGGATGACCGCCGGCCCGTAGTCCACACCCTCCATCGCGAGGGCGAGGGCGAGCGCCAGCCGCCGTTCCGCTTGCCCGGCGCGCACCCTCCCCCGGCAGCAGCCGCCCCAAGACCCGGTGCGCGAGCCGCTTCAGCACCTACGCCTCCCCCAGCTCGCACCAGACCGTCTTGCTGTCGGGCCCCTGCTCCACGCCCCACTGCAGCGAGACGGCGTCCAGCAGGGCGAGGCCGCGCCCCGTCTCGTCGTCCCGCCCCGCCCGGCGCAGCAGCGGCCAGGCCCGCGGGTCGGGGTCGGTGACCGCTACGCGGATCCGTCCGGCGCCGCCGGTGACTCTCACCTTCACGGGGGTGCCCTCGCCGAGGTGCAGGATCACGTTGCTGAGCAACTCGCTGACGCAGAGCTGCACGTCGGGGTGCGGGCCGTACGGGGACTCGCCCAGGGTGCGGCGGAGTTCGGGAACGGCTTTGGGAACGGCGAGCAGGGAGAGTTCGAAGTCCGGGGGCGGGGCTGGGTCTTGCATGGGTACGCCTTCCGTGCGCTCTGTGACGAGTTGGTCACACAGTGGCGTGGGGCGGCGTAGCGTGACAGGGGTTTGGATTCCACAGTGCGAAGTGTGGAGGCGGTCAACTGTGGCAGCGCGCAAGGACATCGACGGCTCGGTGAGCGTCCCCGCCTTCTACGGCAAGGAGTTGCGCTGGAAGCGGGAGGCGGCGGGCCGCACCCTCCAGGAGACGGTGCAGGGCAGCTACTACGGGGCTTCGTACCTGAGCGAGATCGAACGTGGGCAGCGTCGAATGCCGGTTGATCTGGCCCGCCACGTGGACCGGCTCCTGAAGACCGACGGCTTCTTCGAGCGTCGCTGCGCGGACGTGCACAAGGCACGGAGGAGCAAGCACGCGGAGTACTTCGCCCAAGTGGTGGAGATGGAGGCACGCGCCAAGGAGATCGAGGAGTGGAACCCCGTGTTCATTCCCGGTCCGCTCCAACTGGAGCCATACATCCGCGCCATTGTCCGGGCCAGCTGCCCCCGTGACACCGAGCAGGCGATCAAAACCAAGGTCGAGGCACGGCGCGAGCGGGCGTGGGTCTTCGAAGACTCGACGGGGCCGGAGTGCTGGCTCGTTCTGCACGAGTCGGTCCTGCGGCAACCGATCATCGGAGCGGACGCGATGGCGGAACAGCTCGCCCACATCGTCACCGTCGCCGAACGGCGGCGCTTCATTCCACAGGTCCTTCCGTGGAACTCCGGAGCGCACCCTTTCATGATGGGTACGACTTGGCTCATGACCTTCACCGACGCCCCGCCGGTGATGTACACGGAGGGCATGTACAGCGGGCAGATCATCGACGAGCCGGACCTCGTGCAGCAGTACACCAGCGCGTACGACCGCCTCAGAGCCGCCGCCCTGCCCCCTGAGGAATCCCTCAACATGATCGCGACAGCAGCGGAGGACTACGCCCATGGCAAGCACCGACTCTGATTTCGCCGCCACCCACTGGCGCAAGAGCAGCTACAGCAACGGCTCCGGCGGACTGTGCCTGGAGGTCGCCGACGGCCTCCCCGACCTCGTCCCCGTCCGGGACTCCAAGGTCACGGACGGCCCCGTCCTCGTCGTCCCGGCGACCGCCTGGGCGCCCTTCGTCGCCGCTGTCGTGGTGAATGAACTGGGCTGCTGAGGATGCACACCGACTGATCTTCGGGCCAGGGGGTCTCTGCATGACGTGTGAGGAGCAAGTCCGTTCCGCCGGCGGCACCGAGTGGCAAGACGCGTGGTCACTGCGGCGTGCGGGCCTGGAGAAGAAGCAGGATGAGCTCGCAGAGTTCGAGCGATCGGCGACCGAGTTCCGATACCTTCTGCCGTCCATGGTGACGGGTCTGCTGGCCACCCCCGACTACGTCAAAGCAAGCCTCGCCGGTGTCCCCTGTGACCACAGCAAGGTCATCGCGCAGAAGTTGCAGCGGCAGGCCGTCCTTCACGACACGGCAAAACAGTTCACGTTCATCCTGACCGAGCAAGCTGTCCGGTGGCCCTACCTCCCGCCTTCCGCCATGGCAGCGCAGTTGGACAGGCTGACAGTTGTCAGCCGACTGCCGAGCGTACGTCTCGGAGTGATGCCGCTGAACGGCGACCACACGCCCGTCGCGCCCTTGAACACATTTACGATCTATGACACTCGGGTCGCAACGGTGGAGACATCGATCGGAGTCATGGTGTCCCGGGACCGCCGCCATGTCACTGCATACCTGCAGGAGTTCGCTCGGTACGAGGAGTACGCCTTGTTCGGTGAAGAAGCACAAGAACTGCTGCACTCATGGGGCCAGCAGTTCATTTCGTGATCGTCTACCCGACAACGCGAATATTGGCGATGCGCCGTAGACCAGGCGCCTCTTGTCGTCCTACCGTCCTCGTGGCGGCGGGCGACGGTCCTGCGCCAAGGGAGATGACGATGGCGCGTGAGGAACTGACCCGCCTTACCGGCAGTGCCGAGGGACCCGACTGTGACGACGATGACTGCCCGAACGTCTACCGGACCAAGAGTGGTTCGTTCGTCGTCCAGGGGGAGTTGACAGACTTCTTCGTTCCGCCTGCCGGCGAGGGTCTGGTGGAAATTCCCGAGCATGTGCTGAGGGAGGCCGTCCGTGCTCTTGGATGGTGAGAACTGGCGTCGGTTCTTTGACGCCTTCAAGCAGGAAGCGTGGCGGTTCGAGGCCCAGCCGACGTACGCCATGCCCAAGGAGCAAGAAAATGTGGCCCGCTTCCTGCGGGGCGACAAAAAGCCCGTCGGCCACAACGCCCGCTGGCACGAGCGGGTGCGCGGCTACGTCGACTCCGGCAGACACATCGGCCGCGTCCGCATCGTGCGCCAGCCGCTCACCGCCTACCAGCGTTATCAATTCGCGTGGGGGATCCCCGACAACATCGCGGCAGGTGAGGACATCCGCATCCTGGATGTGACGCAGGACAGCTACGGCTTGCCGCTCTCAGGGCGCGACTGGTGGATGTTCGACGGGACCCGAATCGCCCACCTGAATTACCGACCGGACGGCACCCAAATCAACCGTGAGGCTTACGAGGGCGATCCGGCCCCCTACCGGGAGTGGAAGCGCATAGCCCTGGAGTATGCCGTGCCCTTCGAGGAGTACGTGAAGGGCCTTGACGTTTGACCCTGGGCAGCTAGGCCAGTCCAAGGCTGATCTGGCGGAAATGCTCCGCACTATGCGCAAGCGAGCCAGACGTACGCAGGTCTGGCTCGCTCAGCGCTGCAACATGTCCCAAACCAAGCTGAGCAACATCGAGACGGGACGGATCACCCCGGGCCTTGTCGATGTCGAGCTGATCCTCGGAGCACTTGAAGCACCTCCGGAACTCGTTTCGGAAGCATGCCTCCTTGCCCGGCTCGCAAATACGGAGTGGCAGGGCAAGCGAGCCTCGTGGCGAAGAGGGCTGGAAAAACGGCAAGCAGAATTGGCCGGTCTCGAAGCGGAAGCCACGACTTTCCGCTACTTCCTGCCTGCGATGGTGACAGGGCTCCTGGCCACACCTGAGTACATCAGAGCCAGCCTAGGCCACTCACCTGTGAACATCTCCAAGACTGTGGCCAGGAAGCTGCAGCGGCAAGCAGTCCTCTACGACAGCACAAAAAGATTTACGTTCCTACTGACGGAGCAGGCCGCAAAATGGCCCGTTATTCCGCATCTCGCAATGGCCGTTCAAATCGACCACCTTATCTCAATGTCACACCTCCCCCACTTGCGCATCGGCATCATCCCGCTGGGATCAGTGATGTCACGCGGCCCGATGAACAGCTTCACCGTCTACGACCAACGGTTGGCAACCGTCGAGACATTCACGGGACGCATAGTTTTCCAGGATGCCAGGGATATCGCGGAGCACCTTGAAGTGTTCAGCCTGTATGAGCGCCACGCCTTGTTCGGCGAAGACGCCCGGGCGCTGCTCGGCGAATGGGCTGCCGCCTACCGTTCCTGATCTTCTACCCCACAACGTGAATAACGCTGGAGCCTTCACGCCGGGTGGCCGATGCTTTACTCATGCCGACCGATCCGAGACGGGTCTGAGTCCGCTGTTTCCCCTGATCCCACAACGGAAGGTGAACCATGCCCGGAATCGACCTTTATGACTATCCCCTCTCCGAGGGCACCGTGTTCAGTAGGGCCTGCGGTGGCAACACGCATCCCGACGGCGAAGCGTGCGTGACTCTCGCCAAGATCGGCGACGGCGCGTGGGCCGTGGGAGACAGCAAGCGGCCCGACGTCGCGCCGCTGCGCTTCACCACGGCCGAGTTGGCCGCCGCCGGTATCGACCCGGCGAGGTTCGGGCTCTCCGCCTGACCCCGTATGCCTCGTGTCTCCGGCCGGGCTCCGTTCCCCCGCAGGGGTCGGGGCCGGCCGGACTCCATCGCTGCGTGCTCCCTCCCCCGCCCCGAAGGGGACGACTGTGCACCACCACGGCTACCTGTGGACCGGCCCCAAGCAGCGGTTCGACGATGAGGCTCTGCGTCGGCCGCCACCCCCGCACGTGCCCCCGGAGGGAAGCCGGCCCGAGCTGGTCCAGCGGCACCGCGAGGTGAAGGCGGAGTTCCGCCTCGTGGACCTGCCACCCCTGGAAACGGCGTACTGGCTGCTCAAGCCGGAGAAGCTGATCCGAGGCACGTGGGAGGAGCCGAAGGAGGCCGCGGAGTGGCTCGGAGAGCGGCTCGTCGAGTACGCGCCCCGGTTCGGCTCCGAGGCCGACCGGGACCATACGCGCCTCGCGGTGATCGTCGGATCCGCCGCCGAACGGCTCGGGTGGGGCGGAGACGTGTCCCACGGCTGCTATCTCGAACGGCCCGCCTTTCTGTCCTTGGCGCTCGTCTGCTGCTCCCCAAATCGTGCCGCACCCCAATTGGTCTGCCCCTCAAGCGGATTCGGTTCAGACCGACGACTCGGTACCGCCCTGCACTGACCAGAGGGGCCCCGCCGCCCGCGCCAACCTGGCCGCCGGTGAACCGTTCGGTGGCTGCCTCGGCGACTCGCGCCAGATCCCGCTCTTGGCCACTCGCAGCGGGGACGTTGATGGGTACCGGGGCCGCCCGGTTTTTTGCGGAGTGTGGCGCCTCCGGGCCACCAGTAAAGGGCGCTCCGCGTCGGCTGCGCCGATTCCGCTTCGCTCCACCCTTGACTGCCGTCCCTCCACCGCACGTAGACCTTGACCCGGACGGCCAGGGGTGGGGCCTGCGGGGACCTCTGTATGGGGCATTCCCTTTCACTGCCGGGTGCGGACCGGCCCATCGTGGGTGGCTGTCACGCTCGGGGCGCGGTCGTCCAGGCGGCCAGCCTGGTCGGGTCATCGGCTTTCCCGGCCGGGCGCGGTCCGGTCCAACGTGGGTGCCCGCTACGGTCTGGGCTCGCCCAGCCGCGCGGCCTCTCGGCTCGGGTCATCGGCTTTCGTCGCCGGGTGCGGGCTGGTCCATCGTGGGTCGATGCCACGCTTGGGGCTCGGTCTTCCACGTGCCCTCGGCGGCTGCCTCGGTCAGGGACCTACTTTGGGAAAGTTGCGAATCGGATCGGCGCGCGCCCCCTTGCCGCGCCCCGCGCGCCTGTCGCGCGTACCCATCCGGCCCGGGAATGGGACATAGCGGGACCGCATGCCGGGGGCGTATTGGTGTCGTGAGGGGGGCGCGCGGCACACGCATTCGCAACTTTCCCAAAGTAGGTGCCGTCGGGCGGCGGGCCCCGGCCTGACACCACATCGGCTGCGGCTCCCGCCCACGACGAGCCGGTCCGCACCCGGCAGCGAAAGCCGATGACCCGAGCGGAGAGGCCGGGCGCCTGGCCGAGCCGTGACCGTGGCGCGCACCCACGATGGGCCGGTCCGCACCCGGCAGCGCGAGCCGATGACCCGGACCGAGAGGCCGGGCGGGTGGCCGAGCCCAGGCCGTGACGGGCACCCACGATGGCCGGGTCGCAGGCGGCGGCGAGAGGTGATGACCCGAGCGGCGAAGCCGGGGGCGGCGCCTCGACCGTGACGGGGACTCACGTTGAGCCGGTCCGCACCCGGCAGTGAAAGGGGATGACCCGAGCAGGGAGCCCCGAAGCCCCCACCCCTGGCCGTCCGGGTCAACGTCTGCGTGCGGTGGAGGGACGGCAGTCAAGGGTGGAGCGGAGCGGAATCGGCGCAGCCGACGCGACGTAGGAGCGCCCTTTACTGGCGGCCCGGAGGCGCCACACTCCGCTAAAAACCGGGCGGCCCCGGTGACCATCGAAGGCACAGGCCCATCGAAGGGGAGCCGGGCCGCGTTCACCCCTTTGGTCGAGTTGATCCGGTTTTCGAACACGCCCTACGCTTTTGGGTTAGACGACGGCTGTCGCCGGACGGGGACGTTGCGAGGGCTGGGGCGGGGGCGGTCGTGAGCGTGGGGCCGGGGGAGGGTGGGGCCGGGCAGGGGCTGCTGGGGCGGGATGATGTTCTGCGGGCCGTGCGGGGGCAGTTGGGGCGAGCCGGCAGGGGGCAGGGTGGGCTGCTGTTGGTCACTGGTGAGGCCGGGATCGGCAAGACCGCTCTCACCGGGTGCGCGGTCCACGAGGCGCGGCGCGCAGGCATGGCCGTGCTGCGCGGGTCGTGTTGGGGCGCCGACGGTACGCCGGGGTACTGGCCCTGGACGCAGGTCATACGGGGTCTGCGCAGGTCCCTGCGGGCGGAGGCGTGGGAGGCCGCGTCGGAGGCCGCCGGTGTGGTGTGGCGGGTGCTGCTTGACGGCGGGGGCGGCGGGGACTGCGGGGACGGCGGGGCGGAGGAGTCGGGACGGTTCGAGCTGTTCGACGCGGTCACGACCATGCTGGTCAGCGCCTCGCAGCACCAGCCGGTGCTGGTCGTACTGGAAGACGTGCACTGGGCCGACACCGCGTCGGTCGCCCTCCTGGAGTTCGCGGCCCAGCACCTGTCGCTGGAACGGGTGTTGATCGTGGCGACGTGCAGACTCGTGGAGGTCGAGCGGCCGGACCACTCCCTGCGCGACCGGCTGCGGTCGTTGGCGGGCCGGGCGGCGACCCTCACGCTGAGCGGACTCGGCGCCGACGACGTCGCCGAGCTGATGCACCGTACGGCGGGCAGCACACCGGACAACAGGCTCGTCGCCGACGTGCTGCACCGGACGGGCGGCAACCCCTTCTTCGTACAGGAGACAGCGCGCCTGTGGGCCGGCGGTCACGACGTCAGCGGGACGTCGCCGGGACTGCATGCCTCCCTCCGGCAGCGGCTGGGCCTGCTGGACGGTGCCGTGGCCGATTGTCTGGGGGCCGCGTCCGTGCTCGGGCGGCGGTTCCGCACCGACACGCTGGCGAGTGTCATGGGTGCCCCGGTCGAGGACGTACGCCGGTGGCTGGGGCAGGCCGCGGACGCGCGGCTCGTGGCGTACGAACCCTCCGGCGACGGCGACGTGGTTCCGCGGGAGGTGGTCTTCGCGCATGATCTCGTGCGCGAGACCCTTTACGGCGGTCTGGACGCGCGGCTCGTACGCCGACTGCACGCGGCCGCCGTACGCGCACTGCGGAACACCGCGGACGCGCAGGACGTGACCCTTCCGGTGGAACTGGCCCGCCACGCCCACCTCGCCGCCGAGGAGCTGGACCGCGACGAGACCGTGGACCTGCTGCTGTCCGCCGCGCGGCATGCGGAGAACCGCATGGCGTACGAGGAAGCGGCCGGGCACTACGAGCGTGCCCTGCACCGCCTCGAGGATGCCGCCCCGGCGCGACGCGTGCTGCTCGGCCTCCACTTCGGGACGGCGCTCCAGATGCTGGGTGAGCACGAGCGTTCGTGGCGCGTGTACGCCGACGCCGCCGCCCTGGCGCGGGATCTGGGCGACCCGCTGACGATGGGGCGGACCGCGCTGACCCTGTACGGGTCCGACGGGCGCGGCGACACCGCGCTGCTGAAGCCGCGCGCCCTGCGGTGGGCCTACGAACAGCAGCGCGCCGCTTCCGGTGATCCGACAGCGGGGGACGACGGCGAACTGCCCCTGTCGCAGTCCTCCCTGGCCCGGCACGTCGCGGCCGGCGTGGTCGCCGGGGCCCGCGCGGCGGGTGACGACGACACGTTGCACATCGGGCTCTGGGCGCGGCTGCAGTCGGAGTGGGGGCCGCGGACGGCGGGCGGCCGGCGGGCCCTCGCGGAAGAGCTCGTCGCGGTGTCCCGGCGCCGCGGCGACCGGTGGACGGAGCACGTGGCGATGTCCATGCGCTGGGTCGCCGCGCTCGAGTCGGACGACCCGCGCTTCATGGCGGACTTCCACGCCATGGTGGCCCTGGGCGCCGCCGACGGCTCCACCCGCCTGCGGCTGCACTCCGTGATCGACCACAGCATCGTCCACGCCCTGACCGGCAGGTTCGGCGAGGCGGCGGAGCTGCTCGAAGCCTCGGAGTCGATGAGCAGCAAGGGCGCCAACTACTACCAGTACTTCGTCTCCCACCACCGCTGGAGCCTCCTCGTACTGCGCGGCAGGTTCACCGAGGCGAGGCAGCTCCTTGACACGCTGCGGGCCCAGCAGCATCCGTACGTCGACCTCGTCGAGGCCCTCGCCGGCCTGGAAGCCGGTGAACGCCGGAGCGCGCCCGTTCCCCGGCCGGGCGCGGGGGCCGGCGGTGACACGGTCCTCCACCGCAGCGTCACCCCGCTGTGGCTGCGCTACCAGGCGCAGGCGGCCGCCGCGTCGGGCGACCCGGCGTGGTGCGACAACGCCCACGCCGCGCTGGTCCCGTACACCGGCCAGTGGCTGGTCTCCCTCTTCGGGTGGGACATCAGCGGCCCGGCCACGCTCTGGCTGGGCATCCTCGACGCCGCGCGGCAGCGCTGGGACTCGGCCGTACGCCATCTCACCGAGGCATGCCGGTCGGCCGACCGGTTGCACGCCCTGCCCTGGTCGCTGCGGTCCCGCCTCGAACTGGCGGCCGCGATCGCGGCGCAGGACGCCCACGACGAGCGGTACGTGGCCACGCTGCTCGGCGAGGCCGCGGCACAGGCGCACGAGCTCGGCATGACGCATCTGCTCACCCGAGTCGAGCACGTGGGCGGCGGTCCCGCGGACGCAGGCCACCCCGATCCGGACGGCACACCCGCCGCGTACGAGTTCCGCCGCAACGGCGAGGTGTGGCGGCTGACGTACGAGGGCCGCACCGAGCACATGCCCGACGCGAAGGGGCTGCGCGACCTGCACTGTCTGCTGAGTCTGCCCGGCCAGGACATCGCGGCCGTCCGGCTGCTGAACCCGGACGACGACGCCGTCGCCACCGAGCACGGCATGGGGGCCGACGAGGTGCTCGACGACGAGGCCCGCACCCGCTACCGGCGCCATCTGGAGCGGCTCGACGAAGAGATCGACCGGGCGGTCGAGCAGGGGGACGAGCAGCGTGCGGCCGCCTACGACCAGGAGCGCGCCGACCTGCTGGAGGAGCTGCGCCGGTACGCGGGCCTCGGAGGCCGTCCGCGCCGCCTGGGCGACTCGCGCGAGCGCGCCCGCAAGAACGTCACCGCCCGCATCCGGGACACGTTGCGCAAGCTGGACCAGCAGCACCCCGAGCTGGCGGCCCACCTGCGCCGCACCCTCTCCACGGGCACGATGTGCCGCTACACCCCGGACGGCCGGGCTCTCCCATGGAAGCTGTGACCGGCAGCCGTCAGCCGTCGCGGACACCACTGGTCTGCGGTGTCCGCGACGGCCTGGTGCGCGAAGGCAGGGTCACAGCGGTTGCCAGTCGAGCCAGGTGCTGCCGGGCTGGTGCTGCCAGCGGTGGTGCACGCCGCCGGAGTTGTTCGCGACGATCTCCAGTCGGCCGTCCCGGTTGCGCAGGGCCTGGATGAAGTAGCCCCCACCGCCGAAGTCCTGCCAGGTGCGCCACGCACCCGACGCGTCCACCTGGTAGTTGTGCTGCAGGACGTCGTCGTTCATGGCGAAGACCTCGATCCGCTCGTCGTGGGACTCCACCACCGCGAGCCGCGCGCCCGCAGGGCCGCCCATGGGCTGCCACTCATGCCAGTCACCGGCCGGCACGTTCTGCCAACGGTGATGTACCCCGGACGAGTTGGTCGCGAAGACCTCCAGCCGCCCGTCGCGGTTCCTCGCCACCGCCAGATGCTCACCCCCGAGACCGAAGTCGACCCACTCCCGCCACGTCCCGGCCAGATCCGTCTGGCAGGTGTGGCGGAAGATGTCGTCGTTCATGGCGAACACCTCGATGCGCCCGTCCGACGCCGGAGCCGCCGCCAGACGCGCACCCGCCGGACCGCCCAACGGCCGCCAGTCGTGCCACGTACCACCCGGCGTGTTGTGCCAACGGTGATGCACACCCCCGGCGTTGGAGGCGAACACCTCCAAGCGGCCGTCCTGATTGCGCCCGACCGCCAGGTGGTCGCCACCCTCACCGAACGCGTACCAGTCGGCCCACTCCGCCGACACCTTCGCCTGGTACCGGTGCATGAACGTGTCACCGTTCATCGCGAACAGCTCCAGCCTGCCGTCCGGTGACGCCGCCAGCGCCAGGGCCGCCGACGCGGGCCCGCCGAACGCCCGCCAGCCCGACCACGCACCACCCGGCTCAAGCTGATACGTGTGGTAAATCTGGTCGACCGCCGCGTGGAACACCTCCGCACGACCGTCCGCCGACATCCCCACCGCGAGCCGCTGCCGCCGGTCCGGCTTCCCCGGGCCGACCGACTCCTTCGCCTCGTCGAGCAGCGCGCGGGCCTTGCCCTCGGCCTGGTCGTACCGGTCGGGGAACGCGGAACGCTGCACCCGCTGGGCCGTCTGCCCGGCCGTGAGGTTCGGGTGCTGCTCCTCGACGCGGATCGCCCGCGTGAAGAACTGCTCGGCGGCGTACGGCACGTGCCTGATCTGTTGCGGTGTGCCCCAGCCCTGGCTCGGGCGCTGCTGGAAGACGCCCAGGGAGTCGCGGTCGCCGCAGTCGAGGTTGTTCATGTGGGACTCGACCCAGCCGGCTTCGAAGCCGGCGAGCATCACTTTGTCGGACACCCCCAGATCGCGGCCGACGGTGTACACCGTCTTGGTGACGTCCAGGTCTCGGTCCGGGGGTACGCGGCAAGGTGCCATGGGAGTGCTCCTGTCTGTACGAGGGGGGAGTGAGGGCGGCGTTACAGCGGTTGCCAGTCCAGCCAGGTGCTGCCGGGCTGGTGCTGCCAACGGTGGTGCACGCCACCGGAGTTGTTGGCGACGATCTCGAGGCGGCCGTCCCGGTTGCGCAGGGCCTGGATGAAGTAGCCCCCGCCGCCGAAGTCCTGCCAGGTGCGCCACGCGCCCGACGCGTCCACCTGGTAGTTGTGCTGCAGGACGTCGTCGTTCATGGCGAAGACCTCGATCCGCTCGTCGTGGGACTCCACCACCGCGAGCCGTGCGCTCACCGGTCCGCCCATGGGCTGCCACTCGTGCCAGTCACCGGCCGGCACGTTCTGCCAACGGTGATGTACCCCGGACGTGTTGGTCGCGAAGACCTCCAGTCGGCCGTCGCGGTTCTTGGCCAGCGCCAGGTGCTCGCCGCCCAGGCCGAAGTCGACCCACTCCCGCCACGTTCCCGTCAGATCGGTCTGGCAGGTGTGGCGGAAGATGTCGTCGTTCATGGCGAACACCTCAATGCGCCCGTCCGACGCCGGAGCCGCAGCCAGACGCGCATCCGCCGGACCGCCCAAGGGCCGCCAGTCGTGCCACGTGCCACCCGGCGTGTTGTGCCAGCGGTGGTGGACCCCGTCCCCGTTGGAGGCGAAGACTTCCAGGCGGCCGTCGTGGTTCTTGGCCACGGCCAGGTGGTCCCCGCCGCCGCCGAACGCGTACCAGTCGGCCCATTCCGCCGACACCTTCGCCTGGTACCGGTGCATGAACGTGTCGCCGTTCATGGCGAAGAGTTCCAGCCTGCCGTCCGGTGACGCCGCCAGCGCGAGGGCCGCCGAGGCGGGGCCGCCGAACGCCCGCCAGCCCGACCACGCACCACCCGGCTCAAGCTGATACGTGTGGTAGATCTGGTCGACCGCCGCGTGAAAGACCTCCACACGGCCGTCCGCCGACATCCCCACCGCGAGCCGCTGCCGCCGGTCCGGCTTCCCCGGGCCTTTCCACCAGCTCGTCTCCTTGCGGGCGCCGGCCCACGAGAAGCTGAAGTGGATGTGGTTGGTGTGCGGGTTGGCGCCCCGGTACGGCTGCCAGCCGGCGTCGGGGCGGTTGGCCATCCAGATGCGCCGGTTCCAGATCATGTACATGATGCCGAAGCGGCGGGCGAGGGCGTGCGGATTGCCGTGCCGGTCCGTGGCGTGCAGCCAGTTGATCAGGTCGTCGGCCAGATGTTCCTGGCCCTGCACGTTCACGCCCCAGTCCCAGGCCCGGCCCTCCTTGTGCTCGCTCTGGCCTCCGCTGCCGCAGGCCCTGCTGATGCCCATGTCCGTCGTACCGGCATACGCGTCGAGCACCAGCTCGCGGAAGCCGACAAGGCCGGGTTTGGCCTCGGGGTCGCAGTCGCGCTGCGGTTCGTAGGGCGCGTACGGATCGATGTCAGGACCGAATTCGGGTGCGGTGGGTGCCATGTCCGGCTCCTCGGGTCCCAGCCCCTCGCCCGGTGCGAAGGAGCTTCGTACCCCTGGGGCGCGTGATGGGAACGCGCGGCCGCCAGACGCGATCACGCGCCTGCCCTGTAACAGGGGCGCGGGCCCGCGCCTCGTTCAGGTCGTCTTCGGTGCGTCCGCGCGCCGGGACAGGCACCCACGAGGAAGGCTTCCGTCGTGATCCATCGCAGAGCTCCCCACGCTCCCCACACTCCCCACCGGGCGGCCGTCGCGCTGACTGCCACCGCCTTGACGTTCACCGCGCTGTTGTCCGCCCCGCTCGCCTCCGCGGCGAAGCCCGGCCCCGGCCCCGGTATCGATCCGGTGCCGCACACCGGCGAGATCGTGCGCACCGACGCCGGCCTGGTCCGCGGCGCCCGGTCGGGCCCGCACCGGATCTTCCGGGGCGTCCCCTACGCGGGCGCCCCCGAGGGACGCCACCGCTGGGCGCCGCCCCGCCCCGTACAGCCGTGGAAGGGGGTCAGGGACGCCACGAAGCCCGGGCCGCTGTGTCCGCAGGTCCCCTCGGCGTACGCGCCCATCTCCAGCACCGAGGAGGACTGCCTGGCCCTGAACGTCACGACGCCACCGGCCACGGACCGGCACCTGCGGCGGGCCGCGCCCGTGCTCGTATGGATCCACGGGGACGGGTCCGTGGGCGGGGGCGGCTTCTTCGACGGGCGCCGGCTGGCCGGGCGCGGCCTGGTGGTCGTCACCGTCAACTACCGCCTCGGCGTCTTCGGCGGTCTCGCCCTGCCGGGTCTCCGCGGCTCCGGCACCTTCGGCCTCCAGGACCAGCGCGCCGCCCTCACCTGGGTACGGAACAACGCGCGGGCCTTCGGCGGCGATCCCGGCAACGTCACCGTGGCCGGTGTGTCGTTCGGCGCGTCCGCCGTGGCCGGGCACCTGACGTCACCCGCGTCCAAGGGTCTGTTCCACCGGGCCGTCATGGCGAGCGGCGAGGCCGTGATGGACATGCCGGCCGGCGCGATGGGCCCCGGCGTGCCGGGATATCCGTGGTACGCCTGGCGGACGGGCCGGGAGATGGAGGACATCACCACCGAGATGACCTCGACCCTCGGCTGCCGGGACCGCCGCCGCCCGCAGCGCACGCTCGCCTGCCTGCGCGCCCTGCCCGTGAAGACGATCCTGAAGGTGCCGCACATCATGAACGCCTTCCAGGCGTTCGGATACGGCAACGCCACCCTGCCCGAGCTGCCCCCGAAGGCGCTGCGCGCCGGACGTTTCCACCGCGTGCCCGTCCTGTCGGGGGCGACGCTCGACGAACACCGCACGTTCGTCGGGATGCTGTACGACGCGGTGGGCAGGAAGTTCACCGAGGCCGACTACGGGCGGGCGCTGCGCACCGCGTTCGGCAAGGCGTCGGCGAAGCGGGTGCGGGCCGAGTACCCCACGGACGCGTTCCCCTCCCCCGCGCTGGCGTGGGCCACCGTGATCACCGACCGCATGTGGGCGCGCGGCACGCACGCCCAGCACGAGGCGCTGGCCCGGCAAGTCCCGGTGTACGCCTACGAGTTCGCGGACCGCGACGCGCCGATGTTCCTGCCGCTGCCCGGCGACTTCGACTTCGGCGCCTTCCACGCGGGCGACATCCCGTACCTGTTCGAGGACGAGACGGCCGAGCCGCGGTTCACTCCGGCGCAGCGGCGTCTGTCGGCGGCGATGAGCGGATACTGGGCCGCGTTCGCCCGCACCGGTACGCCGGGGGCCGGAGGCCTGCCCGCCTGGCCGTCCTACCGGCCGGGCCGCCACGTCAGCCGGCCGTACACCCAGTCACTGGCACCGCACCGGATCGGGCCCGTCGACTACTACCGGGAGCACAACCTCGCCTTCTGGGAGGGGCAGCGAGGGGTGACGCGGTAGACACGCCAAGGGGGGCCACCCGCGAAGGTGGCCCCCCGAAAAGCCCTTAGCGGGTCGGCGGCTTGACCCAGCCCTTGCGGACCAGCTGGTCACAGTGCCACTTGCCCTGCGCCGGGCTCTCCCCCTTGTCGGCGGTCGCCTTGAGGCAGTCCGCGTAGGGGAAGGGGGGTCCCTGGTTGGGGGCGGCGGGGGCGGCCTGGGCGGTCGCCGCCGACATGCCGATTCCGCCGGCAGCCACCGCGAGGGCCAGGGCCATACTCATTCGACGCACGGGGTTCTCCTCTTCTCGCGCCGGAGCGGAACACTCCGGCAATCGCTCGACGGATCGCTCAACGAGAGAGGCCGCCGACGGGAAATCACCCATCCGCTTTAACTCGCGTGCCCCGGCGCCACACCTCACCGACCAGCGGGACCCCCGGCCGGTACGCCAGGTGGACGTGGCTCGGGGCGTCGAGGAGGGCCAGGTCCGCGCGGGCGCCCTCGCGGATGACGCCGACGTCCGTGCGGCGCAGGGCCGCCGCGCCGCCCGCCGTCGCCGACCAGACCGCCTCGTCCGGGGTCATGCCCATGTCCCGTACGGCCAGGGCGATGCAGAACGGCACCGAGGACGTGAAGGACGAGCCCGGGTTGCAGTCCGTGGAGAGGGCCACCGTCGCGCCCGCGTCCAGGAGGCGGCGGGCGTCGGGCCACTCGGCGCGGGTGGAGAACTCCGCGCCGGGGAGGAGCGTGGCGACCGTGTTGCTGTTCGCGAGGGCGTCGACGTCGGCGTCGGTGAGGTGCGTGCAGTGGTCGGCGCTCGCCGCGTCCAGCTCGACGGCCAGTTGCACGCCCGGGCCGTACGAGAGCTGATTCGCGTGGACGCGGGGGTGCAGGCCCTTCGCCTTGCCCGCCGTCAGGATCGCGCGGGCCTGGTCGCCGTCGAACGCGCCCTTCTCGCAGAACACGTCGATCCAGCGGGCGTGCGGCGCGCACGCGTCCAGCATCTCGCCCGTGACCAGCTCCACGTATCCGGCCGGGTCCTCCGCGTAGTCCGGGGAGACGATGTGCGCGCCGAGGAAGGTGACCTCGTCGGTGTGCCGCGACGCGATGCGGAGGGCGCGGGACTCGTCCTCCGTGTTGAGGCCGTAGCCCGACTTCGTCTCGAACGTGGTCGTGCCCTGGTGGAGGGCCTCGCGGAGGTAGTGGGTGAGGTTCGCTTCGAGTTCGGCGTCCGTCGCGGCCCGGGTCGCGGCGACCGTCGTACGGATGCCTCCTGCCTCGTACGCGCGGCCCGACATGCGGGCGTTGAACTCCTGCGTGCGGTCGCCCGCGAAGACGAGGTGGGAGTGGGAGTCGACGAAGCCCGGGATCGCGGCGCGGTTCTTCGCGTCGTACGTCTCGTCCGCCGCCGGGGCCTTGGCGGCCGGGCCCACCCAGGCGATGGTCTCGCCGTCCAGGACGACGGCTGCGTCCGTGAGGAGGCCGAGGGGGGTGCCGTCGCCCTGCGAGGGGTCGTTGGTGACGAGGGAGGCGATGTTGGTGATGAGGGTGGTGGTGCTGGGCATGGGGCTTCTCCGGGTGGGTGGGGGCTGGTGTCCGAGCGGGTTTCCTTCCCCGATCCCGCCCCTTCCCGAAACCAAGGGGCTCCGCCCCCTGGACCCCCGTCAATCGCCCTTCGGGCTCGTCCTCAAACGCCGGACGGGCTGGATTTCCAGCCCCTCCGGCGTTCGAGGAGCGGGGCCTGGGGCGGAGCCCCAGCTTCGGGAAGGGGCGGGCAAGGGGCGGGCTTGGGGAAGAGGTCAGTCTCTGAGCGCCGCGATCGCCTCCGTCAGCGCCGACGGGACGTCGGGCACCGACACGTGGACACCGTCCCGCACCACATGACGGCCCCCCACCACCGTGTGGCGGACGTCCGCCGACGTCGCCGCGAAGACCGCCGTCTCGGCGGCCAGGCGCGGGACCGGGCCGGCCGTGCGGACCGAGTCCAGGGTGATGGTGGTGAGGTCGGCGAGTGCGCCGGGCTCCAGGACGCCCGCGTCGGGCCAGCCGAGGGCCGCGTGCCCGTCCGCCGTTGCCGCGCGCAGCAGCGCCGCCGCCGTCCAGTGGCCGCGCGTGTGCGAGCGGAGGCGTTCGTTCAGCTCCATGGCGCGGGCTTCTTCGAGGATGTCGATGACGGCGTGGCTGTCGCTGCCGAGGGAGAGAGGACTGCCCGCCCGCTGGAGGTGGAGGGCGGGGCCGATGCCGTCCGCCAGGTCTCGTTCCGTCGTCGGGCACATGCACGTGCCCGTCGTCGTGCCACCGAGCAGACCGATGTCCTCCTCCGTGAGGTGCGTGTTGTGGACGCCGGTGGTGCGGGAGCCGAGGACACCGTGGTCCGCGAGGAGTTGCGTCGGCGTGCAGCCGTGCACCGCCTGGCACGCGTCGTTCTCCGCCGTCTGCTCGGAGAGGTGGACGTGGAGGGGGGCTCGGCGGGCCGATGCCCAGTCCGCCACCGCGCCCAACTGCCGGGCGGGGACGGCCCGTACGGAGTGGATCGCCGCGCCGATCCTGGCGTGCGCGCGGTCCTTGAGGAGCGAGGCGCGTTCCGCCCACGCCTCCGTCGTACCGTCGGAGAAGCGCAGCTGGTGGCGGTTGGGCGGCTTGCCGCGCCGCGCGTCGAGGAGTCCCGACGCCACGTACGCCGTGTCGAGGAGCGTGATGCGGACGCCCGCGTCGGCGGCGGCCTGGATCAGCGCCTCGCCCATCGCGTTGGGGTCCTCGTACGGGGTGCCGCCGGGGGCGTGGTGGAGGTAGTGGAACTCCCCCACCGTCGTGATACCCGCGAGCGCCATCTCCGCGTACACCGCCCGCGCCAGCGCGTGGTACGTCTCCGGCGTCAGACGGTCCGCCACCCCGTACATGACCTCGCGCCACGTCCAGAACGTGCCGGAGCCGACCTGCACCGTGCCGCGCAGCGCCCGGTGGAAGGCGTGCGAGTGGGCGTTGGCCAGGCCGGGGAGGGTCAGGCCGCGCAGCACCGTCGCGCCGGGCGGGGGTGACTCGACCCCCTTGCGGACGGCCTTGATCCGGTCGTCCGCCACGTCGACCGCCACGCCCGGCTCGACATGCGTGCCCAGCCAGGCCTGCTCCAGCCAATACGTCGTCACCTGCACGCGAGCCCTTCCAGTACGTCGGCCAGTGCGGTCACCCCGGCCAGGCAGTCGTCCTCGGCGGCGTGTTCGGCCGGGGAGTGCGAGACGCCCGTGGGGTTCCGTACGAACAGCATGGCGGTGGGGATCGAGCCGGACAAAATACCCGCGTCGTGTCCCGCGCCCGTGCCGAGGACGGGCAGCGGGCGCTCCGCACGCGCGCCCAGGATCCTGCCGAGCTCGTCGCGCAGCGCGTCCTCGAACTCGATGACCGGCGTGAAGGACTCGCGGACGACGTCGAGGTCGATGCCGTGCCGGTCCGCGTACTCGCGGGCCGCCTTCTCGATGCCGGTGACGACCGTGTCCAGGGTGGACTGGTCGGCGGCGCGTGAGTCGAGCCAGCCGCGGACGAGCGACGGGATCGCGTTGACACCGTTCGGCTCGACGGAGATCTTGCCGAACGTGGCGACCGCGCCCGCGAGTTCGGCCTCGCGGCGCGCTGCCAGGACCGTCTCCGCGTAGGACAGCATCGGATCGCGGCGGTCGACGAGGCGGGTGGTGCCCGCGTGGTTGGCCTCGCCCCGGAAGTCGAAGCGCCAGCGGCCGTGCGGCCAGATGGCGCTCGCGATGCCGACCGGGTCGCCGGTCAGGTCGAGGGCGCGGCCCTGCTCGACGTGCAGCTCCACGAACGCGCCGATGCGGGCGAGGCGTTCCGGGTCGGGGCCGATGTTGTACGGGTCGTAGCCCGCCGCCTCCATCGCCTGCGGCAGCGATACGCCGTCGCCGTCCCGGAGCTTGTGTGCGGCCTCGACGGTGAGCCGGCCCGCGGTGAGCCGCGAGCCGACGCAGGCCAGGCCGAAGCGGGCGCCTTCCTCGTCGCCGAAGTTGGTGATGGCGACCGGCCTGGTGAACTCCGCTCCCCTGGCGCGGAGTTCGTCCAGGGCCGCGAAGGAGGAGACGACGCCCAGCGGGCCGTCGAAGGCGCCGCCGTCGGGGACGGAGTCCAGGTGCGAGCCGGTGACGACGGCGTCACCGGCCGCGGGGTCGCCGAGCCAGGCCCACTGGTTGCCGTTGCGGTCCAGTTCGTAGGTGAGGCCGCGGGTATCCGCCTGCGCCTTGAACCAGGCGCGACAGTCGGAGTCCGCGCCGGTCCAGGCGTAGCGGCGGTAACCCCGGGTGGCGGCGTCCCTGCCGATCGGCTTCAGGTCCCGCCACATTTCGAGGAACCCGGGCGGTCGCGCCCCTTTAGGGGCGCGGGGAACTGCGCGACCAGCCCCCACGGGCCGTGAGTCGCTCACGCGCCGTCACCCTCCCGCATCGGGACGCGTACGCCCTTCTCGGCCGCCACCGACTCCGCGATGTCGTACCCGGCGTCCACATGCCGGATGACGCCCATGCCGGGGTCGTTGGTGAGGACCCGGCGAATCTTCTCGCCCGCGAGCTTCGTGCCGTCGGCGACCGAGACCTGCCCCGCGTGGATGGAGCGGCCCATGCCGACGCCGCCGCCGTGGTGGAGGGAGACCCAGGAGGCGCCGGAGGCGACGTTCACCATGGCGTTCAGGAGGGGCCAGTCGGCGATCGCGTCGGAGCCGTCGAGCATGGCCTCCGTCTCGCGGTACGGGGATGCGACGGAGCCGCAGTCGAGGTGGTCGCGGCCGATCGCGAGGGGCGCGGCGAGGGTGCCGTCGGCGACCATGTCGTTGAACATGTCGCCCGCCTTGTCGCGCTCGCCCTGCCCGAGCCAGCAGATGCGGGCGGGCAGGCCCTGGAAGTGGACGCGCTCGCCCGCCATCCTGATCCAGCGGTGCAGCGATTCGTTCTCGGGGAAGAGGTCGAGGATCGCCTTGTCCGTCTTGTGGATGTCGGAGGCCTCGCCGGAGAGGGCCGCCCAGCGGAACGGGCCCTTGCCCTCGCAGAAGAGCGGGCGGATGTAGGCAGGCACGAAGCCGGGGAAGGCGAAGGCGCGGTCGTAGCCCGCGAGTTGGGCCTCGCCGCGGATCGAGTTGCCGTAGTCGAAGACCTCGGCGCCCGCGTCCATGAAGCCGACCATCGCCTCGACGTGCCTGGCCATGGACTCACGGGCGCGGGTCGTGAAGCCCGCCGGGTCCTTCGCGGCGTACGTCTGCATGTCGTCGAAGGCGACACCGCTCGGCAGGTACGAGAGCGGGTCGTGGGCGGAGGTCTGGTCCGTCACGATGTCGATGGGGGCACCCTCGGCGAGCATGCGCGGGACGAGGTCGGCAGCGTTGCCGAGCAGGCCGATGGAGAGCGGCTTGCGCCGGTCGCGCGCCTCGACGGCCAGCTGGAGCGCGTGCTCCAGGGAGTCCGCCCTCACGTCCAGGTACTTGTGCTCGATGCGGCGCTCGATGGCGCGCGGGTCGACGTCGATACAGATCGCGACGCCGTCGTTCATGGTGACGGCGAGGGGCTGGGCGCCGCCCATGCCGCCGAGGCCGGCGGTGAGGGTGATGGTGCCCGCGAGAGTCCCGTCGAACTTCTTCGCGGCGACGGCGGCGAACGTCTCGTACGTGCCCTGGAGGATGCCCTGCGTGCCGATGTAGATCCAGGAGCCCGCGGTCATCTGGCCGTACATGGTGAGGCCGAGGGCCTCCAGGCGGCGGAACTCCTCCCAGTTCGCCCAGTCGCCGACCAGGTTGGAGTTGGCGATCAGGACGCGCGGTGCCCACTCGTGGGTCTGCATGACGCCGACGGGGCGGCCGGACTGGACGAGCATCGTCTCGTCCTGCTTCAGGGTCTTCAGCGTGCGGACCATGGCGTCGAACGACCGCCAGTCGCGCGCGGCCTTCCCCGTGCCGCCGTAGACGACGAGCTTGTCGGGGTGCTCGGCGACCTCGGGGTCGAGGTTGTTCTGCAGCATGCGGAGGGCGGCTTCCTGCTGCCATCCCAGGGCGCTCAGTTCCGTACCGCGCGGTGCCCGTACGGGGCGGGGTCCTGACATGGCGATGCCTCCTCGAAGCTGTGACCTTGTTATTCACATCCTGGGGTTCTGAATAGAGCTAGTCAATAGCGAACGAATGCGCGAGTACGCCAGCGGGGGTCCGGCCCGGATGATTGGCTGGATCACATGGCTCACGACGAGGACGACGCACAGCAGACACGGGACGACGCACAGCGGACACAGGTACTCCGCACCGGCGCCGAGGCCGCCGTCCGCCGCGACCAGGCCGTCCGCGCCGCCGTCGAACAGGGCGTCGTCAGTGACGCCGCGCCCGTCGTGGGGCTGCTCGACGTCACCGGCATCCGGGCGAGCGCCGCCGCCCTGCACGCCGCCTTCGACGCCGTCACCCCGCCCGGGACGCCCGTCCTGCACGCCTTCGCGGTGAAGGCGACCCCGCTCGTCCCCGTACTGCGGCTGCTGCGTTCGGCGGGGATCGGCGCGGAGGTGGCGAGCCCCGGCGAGCTGGCCCTGGCGCGGGCCGCCGGGGTGCCGCCCACCCACACCGTCCTTGACTCACCCGCCAAGACCCCCGCCGAACTGCGCCAGGCGCTGGCGCTCGGCATCGCCGTCAACGCGGACAATCCGCAGGAGCTGGCCCGCCTCGACGCCATGATCCAGTCGGCCGTGACCGGCTCCCCCATCGGCATCCGCGTGAACCCGCAGATCGGCGGCGGCGCGATCGGGGCGCTGTCGACGGCGACGGCCACCTCCAAGTTCGGGGTGCCGCTGCTCGACGAGGGCGCCAGGGACTGGGTGATCAGGGCCTGCCTCGACCGGCCGTGGCTGACCCGCCTGCACGCGCACTCCGGGTCGCAGGGGATGCCTCTGGAGATGATGGTGCGGGGCGTCGCGGCGACGTACGAACTCGCCGAGGAGATCAACGAACGTGCCGGGCGGCGGCAGATCGACACGCTCGACATCGGCGGCGGCCTGCCCGTCAACTTCGGCTCGGACGACGAGACTCCGACGCACGCGCAGTACGCACGCCGCCTCAAGGCCCGCGTGCCGGGGCTCCTGGACGGGCGGTACGGCCTCGTCACCGAGTTCGGCCGCTCGCTGCTCGCCAAGCACGGGACGGTCCTCGCGCGCGTCGAGTACGCGAAGCGGGCGGGCGGGCGGCCCGTCGCCGTGACGCACGCGGGGGTGCAGGTGGCGACGCGGACCGTGTACGCGCCCGCGTCCTGGCCGCTGCGGATCGCCGCGTACGACGCGAAGGGGCGCCCCAAGAGCGGGCCCGCCGTCGGCCAGGATGTCGCGGGCCCCGCCTGCTTCGCGGGCGACCTCCTCGCGGAGAACCGCCCGCTGCCGCTGCTCGAAGCGGGGGATTATGTGGCGGCGCTGGACACCGGCGCGTACTACTTCGCGCAGCACTACTCGTACAACAGCCTTGCCCGGCCGGGCGTCTACGGCTACTCCGCCCACTCCTCCCCGTCCGCCGAGGAGGTCCGCTTCGCGGTCGTACGAGAGCCGCAGACCCTCGACGAGATCGTGGCGGAGGCAGGCGGCACCACGGAACGCGACGCCCTCCGCCGGCTCTGATCCCCCGCCCCACCCGGCCGAGGGCCCCTCCGGACCGCGACCACTGCCGGCCGTCGGTGGCCGGTCGCGCAGTTCCCCGCGCCCCCAGGGAGACTCCGGCAGCCCCCACCCGCCAACAAGCCGCCAGCCAGGCACGCACGTCAGCCCCACCAGGGGCGCGGGGAACTGCGCGAGCAACCACGACGAACCCGCACCCGCCAACCGACCGCCGAAGGCAGACGCGTCTGCGGGGCTCGGGCCGTCGAGCCACTGTCGGCCGTCGACGGCTGGTCGCGCAGTTCCCCGCGCCCCTGGCGGGGCGCCTTCGGCGGCGCCCCCCGCCCAGGCGCCGTAGAACCGTCGAGGCTCCCGCGCATAGTGACCTGGATCACGGGCAGACCCTCCCCCAGTCCCGATCCAGTCCCGAACCCCGGGGGAGGCTCCTGTGACGACATCGGACACGTCCGCCACCGCACCACCACCGGCCGAAGAGCCGGCGCTGCACCGTGCCGTCGGCCCCAAGCTGCTGATCCTCTTCGTGATCGGCGACATCCTCGGCACGGGGATCTATGCCACCACCGGCAAGGTCGCGGGGAAGGTCGGCGGAGCCCTGTGGGTGCCGTTCGCGATCGGGTTCGTCGTGGCGATCCTGACGGCGGCGTCGTACGTCGAACTCGTCGGCAAGTACCCGAAGGCGGCCGGTGCCGCGCTCTACACGCAGAAGGCGTTCAAGACGCCGTTCCTCACCTTCATCATCGCCTTCATGGTGATGTGCTCGGGGCTTTCGTCCGCGAGCGCCGCCGCCCGCGCCTTCAGCGGCGACTACCTCGGCGAGCTGACGGGCGACGCGCTGCCGCCCACCCTGATCGCCATCACCTTCATCGTGCTGCTCGCGGCGCTGAACCTGCGGGGCGTCTCGGAGTCGGTCAAGACGAATGTGGTGCTGACCCTCGTCGAGCTGACCGGACTCGCGATCATCCTCGCCATCGGTGCGTACGCCGTGCTGTCCGGGGACGGCGAGCCGTCCCGCCTCACCGAGTTCGAGGCGGGGGGCGGCACCGCGTATGCCCTGATGACAGGCGTGCTGGGAGCGACCGCGCTCGGCTTCTTCGCCTTCGTCGGCTTCGAGGACTCCGTGAACATGGCCGAGGAGACGAAGGACCCCGTCCGCACCTTCCCGCGCGCCATCTTCATCGGCGTCGCGGTGACCGGCACGATCTACGTCCTGGTGGCGCTCGTGTCGTCCCTCCTCGTCGACTACAAGACGCTCGAAGGGTCGAGCGGCCCGCTGCTGGAGGTCGTGAAGGCCGGCGGCGTCGACTTCCCGCACAAACTCTTCGCCCTGATCGCCCTGTTCGCCGTCACCAACTCCGCGCTCATCAACATCATGATGGCCTCCCGGCTCTGCTACGGCATGGCCAACGAACGCATCCTGCCGCGCGCCATGGGCCGCGTGCTCGCCAAGCGCCGGACACCCGTCGTCGGGATCGTCTTCGTCTCCCTCCTGGCCATCGGCCTGGTGTCGACCGGTGAGATCGAGGGGCTCGGCGACACGACGGCGTTCCTGTTGCTGTGCGTCTTCGCGGTGGTCAACGTGGCGGTGCTCGTCCTGCGCCGCGACCCCGTCGAGCACGAGCACTTCCGTACGCCGACGGTGCTGCCCGTCCTGGGCGCGATCACCGCCCTGACCCTCGCCAGCCCACTGGCGGACCGCCCCGCCGAGGTCTACATCCGGGCGGGCGTCCTGATCGCCATCGGCGTCGCCCTGTGGGGGGTCAACAAGGCGGTCCTGAAGGCGCGGGGCGAGGACTGACCGACTGACCCGGCGGGCGTACAGGTACCCGGTCGGGGGACGGCGCGGTCATGCGGGTGACGCACTCGGTCAGGCGTGGTCGTGACTTCGAACAGTCCTCGCACCGGTCCCGTCGGGCTCGGGCATGTTCCACCGGAAGTTGCCAGTACCCCCGGAAACTCCACCCTTCCTGCGTACCTTCCTCACACCGGACGGCGCTGCCGTCCGGTACCGCCCTGGGGGAAGGGGAACCGCGTGCCCGGAATCGACGAGTGTCTGCTCACCGCGATGACACTGCCCGGCGCGCGCGGCGCGGCGATCGTCGACTGGACCAGTGGGCTCTCCCTCGGTTCGGTCGGCGACTCGCCCAACGGAGACCACGAGGCCACCGCCGCGGAGACCGCGGAGGTGGCGCGGGCGGCGGCCGAGTACCAGGCGTTCGCCCCGCTCTCCGACCTCGTAGCCTGCGAAGGCCGTGAAGGCCGTGAAGAGCTGCCCGTCGAGGACCTCATGCTCACCACCCGGACCGGCTTCCATCTGATCCGGTTCGTCGAGACGACCTTCGACAGCAGCGTCTTCCTCTACCTCTGGCTCGACCGGCACACGGGCAACCTCGCACTCGCCCGCATGCGGCTGCGGGACCTCTCCGTACGCCTGGTGCTGGTGTGACGGCCATGCGGATCACCGCGCCCGCCACCTCCCCGATGCTGATGCGTCTGGCCGGGGAGCGGGCCACCGGCGCCCTGCTGCGCGACCACGGTGTCCTCTACCTCGTCGAGGGCCGCGTGGCGCACGCGGAGAGCCCGCTGGCCCCGGGCATCGACGTCCTGCTCACGGCCGGCGGGGTGCTTCCCCCGCACGGCTGGCAGGAGGCTCTTTCCCAGGCGGGGACCCGGCACGAGGTGGGGCGCCAGCTGGTCGACAGCGGGCAGGTGACCGCGGGCGAGCTGGAGCTGTGCCACCTCGGCGCGCTGTTCGACGCCGCGTTCTTCGTCCTCGGCCCGGCGAGCGGACCCACCCGGTTCCGCTACGGCGTCGCGCACTGGCTCGGCCGGCTGCGGCCCGTCCCCGCCGAGGCCGTGGAGCGGGAGACGCGCCGCCGCCGGGCCCTCCTCGACAGCGTCTGGTGCTGTACGGACGACGCCGTCGACGTCGATGCCGCCCCGGTCGTGCCGCGCCCTCCCGCGCCCGGCCAGACCGTCACCGGACGCCAGCGGGCCCTGCTGCGCCTCGCCGACGGCGTCCGCACACCCGCCGCGATCGCGCGTGCCCTGGGCCGTCCGTCCTTCCACACCCTGATCGAGGTGGGGCGGCTGGCCGCCGCCGGACTCGTGGAGCCGCCCCGGGCGCGGGACTCCCCCGCGGTGGCCCTTCCCGTCCCGGCCCTCGCGGACCGCGAACCGGGCATCGCCCTGCTGCGCAAGGTCCGTGACGGTCTCGAGGCAACCCTGTGAAGCGCCGTTCCGCTCACCCGGCACGGCTCCGGTCGTCGTGAAGGTCTTCGCGCTGTGGAAGCGCCCCGGGAGGAGACACCTGATGGTTGCCGAAGCCGACGTACTCAGTGAGCTGAAACGGCTGCGGACCAGGATTCCGCAGCTCAGGGGCGCCCTGACGGCCAGCGTCGACGGGCTCCTGCTCGCGCAGGACGCCGCGGACGTGGAGGCGGAGGGCGTCTGCGCGCTCACCGCCGCGGCACTCGGAGTGGCCCTGCGGCTGTCCGACGCCACCCACCAGGGCGGCTTCCGCGAACTGCTCATCCGCGGCGAGGACGGCTACGTGGCCACGTACACGGCCGGCTCCTCGGCCGTACTGACCCTGCTCGCCGAGCCCCGCGTCAACGTGGGCCGGCTGCATCTGGAGGCCCGCCGTTCCAGCGTTCTCATCGGAGAACTGGTCGACGCCGCCGTCGAACGAGCGGAGAGCACCTGACCCATGTCCCCTACATCAGCCTCAGCACCTTCGTCATCAAGGACACCCTGCAGCCGGAAAGGAAGCGCACGCACCATGACCAACGCGGAAACAGCACTGAAGGAAGCGACCACCTCGATCGAGGGAGTCATCGGAGCGGCCCTGGTCGACTACACGAGCGGCATGGCCCTGGGCACCATCGGCGGCGGCAAGGACCTGGACCTGTCCGTGGCGGCGGCCGGCAACACCGACGTGGTGCGCGCCAAGCTCCGCACCATGGAACTGCTCGGCCTGAAGGACGAGATCGAGGACATCCTCATCTCGCTCGGCTCCCAGTACCACCTCATCCGGCTGATCAAGGGGCGCAACAACAACGGCCTGTTCCTGTACCTGGCCCTCGACAAGAACAGGTCCAACCTGGCCATGGCCCGGCACCAGCTCATGCGTATCGAGGCGGATCTCGACGTCTGACCGGTGGCCGGACCCCCCACGTCCTCACCGCCGCGCACCGGCCGCGGCCGTACGGCGGGCGCCGCCCGGAGCCGCGTCGCCCGCCGCGACGCCCGTGCTGCGGTAGCCCTTGACGGGCTTGCCCGCCGGGGCGCCCGCCCGTCGCCCGAGCCAGTCGACGCGTACCCACAGGAGTACGTCGCCGTCCCGCTCGCGGCGGCCGAGCCATGCCGCTTTCGCCCACAGGCCCGCTGCCACGCCCGCGAGGACCGCGCCGCCCGCGACGGGGACGGCGAAGGCGGTGCCCAGGGCGGCGAGGAACGCGGCGGCGAGCCACCAGCGGTGCCCGCGCCGCCAGTTGCGCACGGTCACGGACCGGCTCTGCAGCACGTCGTACTTCCCGGCGCGGGTCGCCTCGCGGGCGAGGACGTCGTAACGCTTCCTGCGGGCGTACGCGACGACAGCGGCCACGACGATGAAGAGGGCCGCGCCGGTGAGCACCCCGATGCGCCGCCCGGTGACCCCGTCCGGCAGCGCCCCGACACCGGCGGCCACCACCCCGAGCCACCACAGGGGCGCCGCCCCGGCCCGTACGACCACCGGCACCCTCACAAGCCCGTGTCCACCGCGTCCCACGTCGCCTCCCCTGCCTCCCGCCGTGCTTCTTCGGCGTGCTTCTTCGGCGGAGGAGGTTAGCGCCGGAATCTGAGGAGAGGGTGAGAGCAGGTGTCCTGGCCTGGTCAGGCCTCCAGGGAGCGTGCCGCGCGGAGCTGTTCCTCGGCCTCGGCCGGGTGGCCCGCCGCCGCGTAGGTGTGTGCGAGCCTGCGGCGGACCTGCGTCTCCAGGGGTCTGCTGGTGTGCTCGGTGAGCGTGGCCAGGGCCTCCCGCTGGAGCGTGACGGCCAACGGCAGGTTGCCGCGGCCGTGTTCGGCGGCGCCGAGCAGGGACAGGCTCGTCGCCCGCAGTTGCAGGTCGCCGACCTCCCGGGCCAGCTCCGCCGCCCGCCGCGCGAGGTCCTTGACCTCGGTGTGCCGGCCGAGCGCCAAGTGGGCCTCCGCGGTGAAGCACAGGGTCTTGCTGATCATCCTGGGGCGGCCGATCTTCTCGGCGAAGGTGAGCGACGTGGCGTAGTACGTGAGTGCTTCCTCGTGCCGTCCCTGCTGGTCGTGGAGGGCGCCGAGGTTGCAGCTCGACATCCCGGCCAGCCAGTCGTCGTCGAGCCGGGCCGCCATGTCCATGGCCTCGCTCAGGTGCCGTGCCGCCGCCGGGAAGCGGCCGAGGGCACGCTCCGCGGCACCCATCCCGGCCGTCGCGCGGGCCTGTTCGCGCAGGTCGCCCCGGCGGCACGCGATGCGGAGCGCGTCGGTGCACCAGGCGTGCGCCTGCTGGAAGCGGCCCTGGTAGATGTCCGCGATGGCCAGGCAGTTGCGCAGGGAGGACGGCATTCGCCGGTCGTCGGCCAGGTCGGCGCCGGACAGTGCGAGCTCCAGGGCCGATCGGCACTCGTGGTAGCGGCCCTGGCGGACCAGCGGGTCGACCAGGGACTCGGCGATCCAGCAGGCGTGGTCGCGCTGCCCGCCGGCCGCCGCGAAGGCGACCACGTCGAGGAGTTGGCCGCCCGCGGCCTCCAGCCACGCGTCGGCTTCCCGCCAGTCCGGGAAGGGCGAGCCGGAGACGTCGGGGCCGGTCGGGAAGCCCTCGGGCCCCCAGTCGCTGGCCATGCGCCCGGCGGCCGTGTAGAGGTGCAGCACGGCGGCGCGGTCCGCGGCGGCCTCCGCGGGCTCGGCGGCGGCCAGGCGGCGCGTGTGGTCGCGTACGAGATCGTGCAGCCGGTAGCGGCCGGGCCGGGGCTGCTGCAACAGGCTCGCGTCCACCAGGCGCTCCAGGACGTCCTCGGCGTCCCGGAGCGGGCGGCCCAGCATGACGGCGGGGGTGAGCCCGTCGAAGTCGGCGGTCGGCGACTGGCCCAACGCCCTGAAGCCGCGCCTCAGTTCGGGGGCGAGGAGGTCGTACGACATCCGGAACGCGGCTTCCACGCTGCGGTCCTCCGCCCTGAGCTCACCCAGGCGGCGTTCGTCGTCCGACATCCGGCCGACCAGGTGGGCCAGTGTCCAGGCCGGGCGGTTCTGCAGCCGGGCCCCGGCGATCCGCAGCGCCAGGGGGAGGCCGCCGCAGCGGCGGGCGAGCTCCTGTGCGGCCTCCGGTTCCCGCTCGGCGCGCGGCTCGCCCAGCAGTCGTGTGAGCAGGGTGACCGCCTCGCCCGTGTCCAGCGGCTCCACGGTGAGCCGCCGGTCGGCGTCGAGGCCGGGCAGGCGCTGGCGGCCGGCCACGAGGACCCGGCTGCCCGGGCCCGCGGGCAGCAGGGGCCGCACCTGTTCCGCGCTGCGGGCGTCGTCCACGACGAGGAGCAGCCGCAGGGAGCTGGTGGCCGCGCGCCAGGCGGCGACCAACTCCTGCTGGTCGTCGGGCAGTTCGTCGTCGGCGGCGTTGACGGCACGCAGCAGCCGGTGCAGCGCGCGCTGCGGACGCAGGCTCTCGTGCGGGGCGCCGTGCGTGTGCAGGTCCACGAAGAGACAGCCGTCCGGGTACTGGTCGTGCAGCGTCCAGGCGGCACGGACCAGCAGCGCGGTCTTGCCGACACCCGCCGTGCCGTCCACGGCGGCCACGGAGACGGAGCCGCCCGGCACCGGCGCGGTGAGCAGCGCCAACTCGTCTTCCCGTCCGACGAGCCAGGCGGTGTCGCCGGGGAGTTCGTTGCGGCGGGGGCGGGGTGGTGGCGGCGTTCGGGCGGGTGTGGAGGGGCCCGTGGTGCGGGGTGTCGCGGGGTGGCCGAGCAGCAGTGGGTCGTCACGGCGCAGTACGGCCTGGTGCGTCCGCCGCAGTTCGTCGCCGGGCTCCACGCCCAGTTCGTCGCGGAGCCTGTCCCGCGTCTCCCGGTAGGCGGCGAGCGCTTCGGCCTGCCGCCCGCTGCCGTAGAGCGCGCGCATGCGCAGGGCGGCGAGCGGTTCGTCGTGCGGCCGCGCCGTCGGTGCCGCCGCCAGTTCGTCCAGGGCCTCCGCGTACCGGCCCAGGAGCACCAGGCACTCCGCCCGCTCCTGGTGGAGGGCGCGCCGCTGCCCGGCAAGGCGCTGCCGTTCGGCGTCCGCGAGCGGGCCGGGCAGGCCGGCCAGCGGCTCCCCGCGGAACAGGGCCAGTGCGCGCGTGCACCCGTCGAGGGCGGCGGTGAGGTCACCCGCCGCCTTCGCGCCGCGCGCCGCGCCCGCCTCCGCCGCCAACTCCGCGAGGTCCGTGCGTGCTTGGCCGGGTACGAAGCGGTAGCCGCCGCGCTCACCGCGGATCACGGACGCGGCGGGTCCTGTGCCGGGCGCGTCCAGTGCCTTGCGTAGGGGGTAGACGTAGCTGGGCAGGACGCGGTGGCCCGTGCCCGGGGGTTCGAGTCCCCATACGTCGTCGAGCAGTTGCTGCCGGGTGACGAGCGTCTCCGCGCGCAGGATCAGCGCGGCCAGTACCGCCTGACGCCGTACGGGACCCAGGTCGAGCGGCGCCTCGCCGCGGTGGGCGCCGACCGGGCCGAGGAGCGCGACGCGCAGCCGGTCCGCGGCGGCCTCCGCACCGGCCGTACTCGCCGCACCGGTCGCACTCGCCGCGCCTGCCGCACCCGCTGTGTCCGTCGCGTTCGTATCCACACCGAACTCCCCCGTGGTTCCTGTGGTTCCCCGTAGTGCCCCGTGGTTTCCCCGCGGCAGCCGAGTCCTCTGCTTCAGCAGGATTTCATCGGCATTGCAGTGTCTCGCGAGAAGGTGCGGCGGGTCATGTCCGGCCCCCGGTCGAGGAAGTGAGCCGTTCCGTGAGTGAGAACCCGCAGATGGACCCCCGGCACGGCTTCGGCCAGGCTCCGCCTCCGATGCCGGGGCAGGCGCCGCCGCCGATGCCCGGCCAGGCGCCGCCGCCCGTACCGCCGCAGGCGCCGGGCGCGCCCTCGGCCTGGTCGCAGCCGGTCCCGGCGGGCGGCCCCGGCGGCCCCGGGGGCTCGGGCCCGCGCGGCGGTGGCCGTTCGCGCGGCTGGCTGATCGGCGGCGCCGCGGCGCTCGCCGCCGCCGTGGTCGTCGGCGTGGTGGTCGTCGCCACGTCGGGGGACGACGACAAGGGCAGCGAGTCGGCCAAGCCGGGAGCGCCCGGGAGTGCGCCCGGAGGCAAGCCGGGAGGTGCCGCCGCGCCCGAGGAGCCGACGCCGGGCAAGGCGTTCACCAAGGTGCCCAAGGGATGTGACCTGATCAAGGCGGCCACCATCGAGAAGATCGCGCCCGGCGGCAAGTGCACGCCCGGTCTGATGGACGAGAAGGACCTGTCCACGATGATGACCAGGATGCCGAGGTGGGAGCCCGCCGACTACAACCGCTATCAGAGCCTGGACGTGAGCCTCACGGTCAGCGCGAGCGTCGAGGGTCAGTACGACCTCAAGAAGAGGGGCCTCCTCAGGGCGGTCACGGGCAACAAGGTGGAGGACCCCCACCCCGTCAGCGGGCTCGGCGAGGAGGCCTTCGCCGCCCACCATGTCGACGCCCGGGGCGGGTCCCTGACCTACGCCAAGGTGGTCGTCCGTGAGGGCAACGCCTCGCTCAGGGTGGACCTCGTCTACAGCCAGGACACCTCCGACCTCACCCGGAAGCAGGCCGAGGACGTCGTCGTCACCGCCGCCCGTGACGTGCTCGGCTCGCTGAGCTGACCGCCCCGGCGACGACGTGCACACACATCCCTACGAAGGCAGCGACCCCGCAGTCGTACAGCGCCCCGCCCGGATCGGCCCCTACGAGGTGTTCCAGCTCCTCGGCGAGGGCGGCATGGGCAGGGTCTTCCTGGCCAGGTCGCCGGGGTCGCGGCTGGTCGCCCTGAAGGTCATCCGGCCCGAGTACGCCGAGGCACCCGACTTCCGCGGGCGTTTCCGGCGCGAGGCCGGATCGGCCCGGCGCGTGAGCGGCTTCTTCACCCCGCCGGTGCTCGACGTGGACGCGGACGCCCCGCAGCCCTGGCTGGCCACCGCCTACGTCCCCGCACCCTCGCTGCACGACGTCGTACGCGGCTTCGGTGTGCTGTCCGAGGCGGGACTGCGCGCTCTGGGCACCGGGCTCGCGGAGGCGCTGCTCGCCATCCACGACGCCGGCATCGTCCACCGCGACCTCAAGCCCGGCAACGTACTCGTCGCCGAGGACGGGCCCCGCGTCATCGACTTCGGCATCAGCAGCGCGGTCGACGCCACGCAGGTCACGCGGACGGGCGCCGTGATGGGGACGCCCGGGTTCATGGCGCCCGAGCAGATCGTGTCGAGCCGCGAGGCCGGGCCGGCGGCCGACGTCTTCTCGCTGGGCTGCGTCCTGGTCTTCGCCGCCACCGGGCGCGGCCCCTTCGGTTCCGGAGGGACGGCCGAGATCCTCTACCGGGCCGTCCACCACCCGCCCCAATTGGACGGGGTGCCATCGGCGTTGGCCCAGTTGATCGGTGCCTGTCTGGACAAGGACCCCGTCCGCAGGCCGGCCGCCGCGTCGGTGCTGGCCGCGCTGGGGCCAGCCGACCCTGCCGCGCTGCTCACCGAGGGGCTGCGGGAGGACCTGGCGCGGCGGGGGGCCCATGCCGCCGTCCTGGTCTCCGCACCGCCCGTGCCCATGGCGTCCCTCGCGCCGCCCGACGACGCGTTCGCCACCGCCCGGGGGCCGAGCCGCCGCAGGTTCCTGTGGATCGCCGCGGCCGGCACCACCGTCGCGGCGGGCGGCGGGGCCGCGGCGCTGGCCGGGTGGCGGTCGGAGCCCGGCAAGGACCCGGCCCGGAGCAGCGGCAGTGCGGGCAGCACGGGGCGGCCCGAGCCCAAGGTCCCGGCCGGGCCGAAGCCGCGGTGGTCGGTCCCGCTGAAGAAGCTGCAGAGCGCTCGACTGCAGCTCCTCGGCGACGCGTTGGTGCACTGGGAGCAGCGACGCGCGACCGCCTACGACACCGCGACCGGGAAGGAACGCTGGACGGGTTCGCTGCGCATGCCCTCCGACGTCTCGACCGACCCGAAGTGGCTGGGCGTGTGCGGGCCGTTCCTGTTCGCCTCGGCCTGGAGCGGTGAGCGCGGCTATGTGTTCGGCGTCGACGCCGCGGGCAGGCAGAAGTTCGGCCACACGGTCACCGAGCAGGGCGCCGGCGCCCAGTCCGCCGACTTCGTCGACGACGTCCTGTCCGTCGCCGGTCCGGTCGCGGTCCTCGGCACCAGCGGCCACAAGGGTTACGGGGCCCTCGCGGTCGATCTCGGATCGGGTGAGGTGCTGTGGTCGCGCAGGATCAAGGGCAGCGACTTCCAGGCGTACGCCCACGGGAGCCGCTGCTTCCTCCAGGACAACGGCACACTCCGCGCCCTCGACCTGCGCACGGGCGCCGAGCGGTGGAAGGTCCCGGACGTCGTCAAGCCCGGCGCCTACCCCCACCTGTCCACCGACGGCAGGACGCTGCTCGTCACCAGCACGAAGGCGCAGGCCTTCCGCGTCACCGACGGCAAGAAGCTGTGGACCGCCGTCAACGAGACGACCACCATCAGCGCGGCCAGGGTCCGCGGCGAGCGGGCCTACCTCTACGACGGTCCGGGCACCGTGTTCGCCCTGGACACGCGGAGCGGTGAGCAGGTGTGGCACACCGCGAGCCCGGTGCGCCTGACGACCACCGGCGGCGCGCACGACCAGGGGCCCACCGTCTCCTCCTCCGTGGTGGCCGTCGCCACCTGGGCCACCGGTGACGTGCCGGGATTCGTCGTCCTGCGCGCCTCCGACGGCAGACCGCTCTGGGCACACCAGCCGTCCTCCGCCAAAGAGGCGGGCAGGACCGACTGGCTGCTGCAGATCTCCGGCGGCACCCTCTTCGCCGCCTCCGCGACCACCCTCCACGCCTTCCGGAGCGACACCCCGTGACCATGCCACCCCCGCCGACCGCCGCCCCCGCCACGTACATCGGCCCCTACCGGGTGATCCGGGAGCTCGGCGCCGGCGGCATGGGCCGTGTCCACCTCGCCGCCTCGCGCAGCGGCCGCGCGGTGGCCGTCAAGGTCGTACGCCCCGAGCTGGCCGCCGACCCCGACTTCCGCCGCCGCTTCAAGGCCGAGGTCGACGCCGCCCGCGCGGTCTCCGGCGCCTTCACCGCGCCGGTCGTGGACGCCGACCCCGAGGGGCCGCAGCCGTGGCTGGCCACCGCGTACATCCCGGGACCCTCCCTCACCGACGCCCTGGACGCCCACGGGCCCATGCCCGAGCCGACCCTGCGCGTACTCGGCGGCGGCCTGGCCGAGGCGCTGGCCGCGATCCACCGGGCCGGGCTCATCCACCGCGACCTCAAGCCGTCCAACATCCTGCTCACCCTCGACGGCCCGCGCGTCATCGACTTCGGCATCAGCCGGGCCGTCGACGGGACGGTGCTCACCGCCGCGGGGCAGGTCGCGGGATCGCCCGGCTTCATGTCGCCCGAGCAGTCGAGGGGAGGCGAACTGACCACCGCGAGCGATGTGTTCGCCTTCGGTGCCGTGCTCGCCTTCGCCGCCACCGGCGCCCCGCCCTTCGGCACCGGCGCGGTCCACGCGCTGCTTTACCGGGCCGCCTACGAGGAGCCGCAGCTGACCGGCGTGCCGCCCGGCCTGCTCGGCATCGTCGCCGCGTGCCTCGACAAGGATCCCGCCCGCCGCCCCACCGTCGAACAGCTCCAGGCGTGGCTGCGCCCGGGGACGACCGCCGGCTGGCTCGGCGCGGTCGAGCTGCAGGTGACCGAGGACGAGCGCACGCTGCAGGGCGCGCTGCGCGGCCCGCTGCTCAGCCGCCGCCGGCTGCTGACTGGCGGCGGCGCGCTCGCCGTGACCGCGGCGGCCGGGGGCACCTTCTGGTTCCTGCGCTCACGGGGCGGGGGCGGCGGGAACACGGCCGTTCCCGAACTCGACTGGACCAAGGACCTCCCACGGCCCGGCATGTTCCTGCGCGCGGTGACCCGGTCCACGCTGCTCTGTACCGAGAAGGCCGCCGGCGCCTGCTTCGACCGGGGCACCGGCAAGCTCCTGTGGAAGGACCTCGGCGGCCAGAACACAGACGCCCTCGCCGACGACGAGCGGGTATACACGGTCCGCACCGACGGCAAGGTGCACGCGTTCGACGGCCGGTCCGGCAGGAAGCTGTGGGACGCGCCACCGGCCAAGGGCAGCGCGCCCGAACTGGACTACGCCGACGGCGGGTTGGTCATGGCCAGGAGCGGCGGACGCTTCCGGGCCCTGGAGGCGTCGAGCGGTGAGGTGCGGTGGACCTCACGCGACGAAGACGACGTGAGCATGGCCCTCGGCGCCACCCCCGCGGGCGCGCTGCTCGTCTGGGGCGACGCGTCGAAGACCACTCCGGGCGCGATGCTCAGGGGCTACTCCGCCCTCGACCCTGACACGGGTGAGCGCGTATGGGGGAAGGACCTCGTCACCCTTTACCCACCGGAGAAGAGCAAGGTGCTCTACGGCATCGACGCCAGGATGAAGCTGCTGGCCGTCGACCCCGACGACGGCCGGACACGCTGGAGCGAACCCACCGGACTCCCGCCCACGAACGCCGAGATATTGGGCTGGTCGGGCTCCCTGAGCCTGCTCGAAGGCACCCTCTTCTGCTATCCGAGCACCGGCTTCAGCGGCTCGAAGCGCGGCCTCCTCACCGCCTTCGACCCGGATTCCGGCAAGACCCTGTGGACGGTGCGGACCGCCGCCCGCGGCAACCGCGGCTTCGCTCGTGCCGGCGCGACCGTCTGCCACCTGGACAAGAAGGTCCTGCACGGGCTCGACGCCAGGACCGGCGCGGCACGCTGGACGGCGGGGGCGGGCCTGGACGGCCTCGCCCTCCTGGGCGCCCTGCGCGGACTCTTCCTCGCCGCGGGCAGCAAGGGCCTGTACGCCTTCCACGCCGGCACCGGCGAGCAGGTGTGGCACCACCGGGCCACGGGCGGCTCCGGACCCTGGGCGGCGGAGGTCGTCGGCGACTCCCTGTACGCCACCTGGTCGGGCAGGCTCTTCCGCTTCTCGATGCCCAAGCCGTAGAGGACGCGGGTCACTCCACGAAAAGCCCCCGCGCCGCCGCCCGTACGTCGAACTCCTCCAGGCGGGCCTGCGCGTCCGGCAGGCCGTCGCACATCGCCTCCAGGAGGACGCGGCCCAGGAGCATCGGGGCGCAGGCCGTGTCGAAGGCGAGGCCCGTGCCGACGGCGGCCGGGAGGAGGAGGTCGGAGTGGGCGGCGACCGGGGCGAACGCGGAGTCGGCGACGGTGACGACGGTCAGGCCCGCGGACCGGGCGTGGGCGAGCGCGTCGACGACCTCGCGGGGGTGGCGGGGCAGCGCGAAGCAGAGGAGGGACGTGGCGCCCGCGCGGACCGCCGCGTCGATGCGGTCGGCCAGCATCGTGCCGCCCTCGTCGAGGAGGCGTACGTCGGGGTGGACCTTGGCGGCGAAGTAGGAGAACCCGTACGCCTGGGAGGCGGCCGCCCGCAGGCCGAGGACGGGTAGGGGGCGGGACGCGGCGAGGAGGCGGCCCGCGCGTTCCACCGGCGCCGGGTCGGCGAGGACCTCCGCGAGGTGCCTGAGGTTCTCGATCTCCGCCTCGACCGCCTGCTGGTACTCGTTGACGGCCGTCGCACCCGACGCCTCCGCGGGGGCGACGTCCCGCAGGTGCTTGCGCAGGGCCGGGTAGCCGTCGAAGCCGAGGGCGACGGCGAAGCGGGTGACCGAGGGCTGGCTCACTCCGGCGAGTTCGGCCAGTTCCACGCTGGAGAGGAAGGGCGCGTCGGCGGCCCTGCGCACCATGCAGTGCGCGATGCGCCGCTGGGTGGGCGTGAGCCGGTGGCCCTCGAAGAGCACTTGCAGTCGCGCGGCAGGGCTGTCACTCATGCCGTCCCCCTCAGGATGTCCGTATCCGCGGTCGTTCCGGCGCCGGGTTCCGACCGGCCGACTTCCGACCGGAGCCGGGTGAACCGGTCGAGGAGTCCCGCCGCCGCCGTCACATCATCCGTCAGCGGCCGGTCCGCGATCTCCGCTTCGAGGACGGAGTCGGCGAGCTCGAAGGCCCGGGCGAGCGGTGTCGCCGGGTCGAGGCGCAGCTCGCGCTGGCGCAACGCCCTTACCGCCGCGACCAGTTCGCACCCCACCACCATGCGGTACGCCTCGCAGGCCCGCAGTGTCTGGCGGGCGGCGAGCGAGGCGAAGCTGGCCTGTTCCTCGACGCCGCGGGAGAGCACCGCGTGGCCGAGGGAGGCGGGCGCGGAGAAGGCCCGCAGGTCGCCGAGGGCGGCGCCGGCCGCGTATTCGAGGATCATGACGCCCGACGAGGCGGGTTCGCCGTCGGCGAGGAAGGGGCGCAGGCGGGTGAAGGCCGGTTCGTTGAGCGTGGAGAGCCGCGAGGTGGACAGGCGGGCAGCCTGGGTGACGGAGAGCCGGAAGTGGTCGAGGGCCAGGGCGAGTTGGGCGAGGTAGAAGCCGCCGTGGTGGTACGCCGCCATGTCCTCCGGTGAGATCAGGGGGTTCTCCGCGGCGGCGTTGATCTCGACGGTGAGGACGGCTTCCAGGGCGTCGGCCGCGTCGTGTGCCGGGCCGTGGATCTGCGGGACGCAGCGGAAGCCGTAGGGGTCCTGGATGCGGCCGAGGGGCGGCGTCGGCCGGTCGGGGGCGCCGAGGAGGTGCCGCATGTGTTCGGCGACCGCGTAGGAGCCGGGGTGGCGGCGCGCCTCGTGCACGGGGAGCGCGTACGCCTCGTACGACCCGTCGACCGCCATCAGGGAGAGCGCGGCGACGACCTGCGTGGCGCCGATCAGGCCGCGCAGTTCGTGCAGGGCGAGTGCGGACTGGCCGAGGGTGAGGGCGTTGCTGCTGATCAGGGCGAGGGCGTCGTTGTTGTCCAGGGGCTGGGGCTCCGGGGGTGTCCCGCTTCCCCGCCAGGGGTGTTCGCCGGCGAGTGCGAGGCCCATCTGGGCGAGGGCGGCGATGTCGCCGGTGCCGACCGAGCCGAACTCGTTGACCGTGGGGTACGCGCCGGTCTCCAGGGCCTCGCAGAGCGCGGTGACGACGCTCGGACGCAGGCCCGCGCCGCCGGCGAGGAGCTGGTTGGCGCGGACCGCGAGCATGGCGCGGACCTGCCGGGCGGGCAGCTCGGCGCCGATGGCCCCGGCGTGCGAGCGGAGCAGCCTGAGGCCGTGGTCGGCGGCCGCCTCGGTGGGCACGTCCTCATTCCGGTTGGCGCCCACGCCGGTGGAGCGGCCGTAGACGCGGCCCCAGGCGGCGATCTCCCGCGCGGCGTTCCAGGACTCCTCGGCGCGCTTCATGCCGTCGGTGGCGGGCACGGGCCGGGCGTCGGATTCGGCCAGGCGTACGACGTCTGCGACCATCATTCCCCGGCCGTCGAGGACGACGACCGCTCCCCTGTCGCCGGTCGCCGTGTCCGCGATACGAGACGACTTCACTCGCATTCCCTCCCCAATCGGACGTCCTGTCTTGCCCTGCGGCCACTTGTTACCGGTGTTTTACGCGGGGCACACCGCACCCTATTGACAACTTATTCAGACAGCGAGAACTCTGCATGACGATATACAGCCGGGCAAGGGACTCCACATGATCCAGTTCGACACGGTCCGCAAGCGCTTCCCGAACGGCACGACAGCGGTCCACGACCTCACCCTGGACATGCCGGAAGGCGGCGTGACCGTCCTCGTCGGGTCTTCCGGTTGCGGCAAGACGACGACCCTCCGCATGATCAACCGCATGGTCGACCCGACCTCCGGGACGATCCGGGTCGGCGGCCGCGACATCCTCGAACAGGACGCGGCGGAGCTGCGCCGCTCCATCGGCTACGTCATCCAGCAGGCCGGCCTCTTCCCGCACCGCACGGTCCTCGACAACGTCGCCACGGTGCCGCTGCTGCTCGGCTGGGGCCGCAAGAAAGCGCGGGCGCGGGCGGCGGAGCTCCTGGAGACGGTCGGGCTCGCCCCGGACGCGGGCAAGCGCTACCCGCACCAGCTCTCCGGCGGCCAGCAACAGCGCGTCGGCGTGGCCCGCGCGCTCGCCGCCGACCCGCCGGTCCTCCTCATGGACGAGCCGTTCGGCGCGGTGGACCCGGTGGTCCGCACCCAGCTCCAGGACGAACTCCTCCGCCTCCAGCGGGAGTTGTCCAAAACCATCGTCTTCATCACGCACGACATCGACGAGGCGGTACGGCTCGGTGACCGCATAGCCGTCTTCCGCACCGGCGGCCACCTCGTGCAGTGCGCCGGGCCCGCCGAGCTCCTCGCCCGCCCCGCGGACGACTTCGTCGCGGACTTCCTGGGCGCGGAGCGCGGCCTGAAGCTGTTGTCGCTGACGAGCCTGGCGGGTGTTCCCCAGGGTCCCGCCCCGGAGGGCGGGGCGTGGACGCTCCGCCTGGACGCGGTGGGGGCCCCACTCGCGTGGCGCCACAAGGACGGTGACGCGGCGGACGTCCCCGTACGCCCGCTGCGCGACACGGACTCGCTTCTCGCCGCGCTGGACGAGTCCCTGGCCTCGCCTGCGGGGCTCGTCGCCCGCGTCGACGAGGCGGGCGCGCTGACCGGGGTCTCGTCCCGCGACGACATCCACGAGTACGCGGGCGCGGCCCATGAGAGGGGTCGTTCCGTCCGCGGGCCGGTGGGGGCTGGTCGCGCAGTTCCCCGCGCCCCTTCCAGGGGCGCCTCAGCGGCGCCGGGCGAGGTGGACCAGTCAGGGGCGCGGGGAACTGCGCGAGCAACCACAGACGACCCGCACCCACCAGGGAACCGCCGGGGGCAGACGGGGCCGCGCACCACGGACGACCCCGCCCGCCCGGACGACGAGGCCACAGCCCCCCGCACCACAGCGAAGCGCACCCCGTGACCGTCGACTGGTCGTGGATCGCCGACCACACCGACGACCTCACCACCCTCACCCTCTCCCACCTCCAGGCCGCCCTCTCCGCCGTAGCCCTCGGGCTGCTGATCTCCCTCCCGCTGGCCGTCCTCGCACACCGCGTCCGCCCCCTGCGAGGACTCCTCCTCGGGCTCTCGAACGTCCTGTTCACGATCCCGTCCATCGCCGTCTTCGTGCTGCTCCTGCCGGTCAGCGGCCTCACCCGCACCACCACCGTCATCGGCCTGACGATCTACACGCTCGTCGTGCTCCTGCGGAACACGGTCGAGGGCCTGGACTCCGTCCCGGCGAAGACGAAGGAAGCCGCCAAGGCCATGGGCACCCGGCCCCTGCGCACGCTCCTCACCGTGGAGCTGCCCCTCGCGCTCCCCGTGATCATGGCGGGCGTACGGATCGCGACGGTCATGTCGATCTCCCTCGTCTCCGTGGCGACGTACATCGGCGACGGCGGTCTCGGACAGCTCTTCACGGACGGGTTCCAGCGCAACTTCCCCACCCCGGTGATCGTCGGCGTGGTCCTCACGCTGCTGCTCGCGCTCGTCGCGGACGCGCTGCTCGTCACCCTCCAGTACGTCCTGACGCCCTGGACCCGACGACGCCGTGGGAGCGCCTGACATGTACGAACTCTTCAAGGACCTCGGCGCCTGGCTGGTCAGCGACGAGCAGTGGACCGGCCCCGACGGCATCGGTCACCGGCTCGCCGAGCACCTCCAGTACTCGCTGCTCGCCACGCTCGTCGCCGCCGCCATCGCGCTGCCGCTCGGCCTGCTCATCGGGCACACCGGCCGCGGCGCCTTCGTCGCCATCAACCTGGCCTCCTTCGGCCGGGCGCTGCCCACCGTCGGCCTGGTCGTGCTGGTCTTCCTGGCCAGCGGGCTCTCCATGTGGCCCGTCTACATCGCGCTCGTCGCGCTCGCGGTCCCGTCCATCGTCACCAACACGTACGCGGGCATGACCGCCGTCGACCCCGAGGTGCGGGACGCGGCCCGCGGCCAGGGCATGCGCGCCCACCAGGTGCTGTTCCAGGTCGAGCTGCCGCTCGCGCTGCCGCTGATCATGACCGGGCTGCGGCTCGCGCTGATCCAGGTCGTCGCGACGGCGACCATCGCCGCGTACGTCTCCTTCGGCGGTCTCGGCCGGTACGTCTTCGACGGCCTCGCCCAGCGCGACCTGGTCCAGGTGCTCGGCGGCGCCGTGCTCGTGGCCCTCGTCGCCGTCGTACTGGATCTCGCCCTCTCGGCCCTTCAGCGCGCCCTCTTCCGCCACCGTCCCGCCAAACAGGCCTAGGAGCTCCCACGATGAACCGCAGAACCCTCCTCGGCGGACTCCTCGCCACCGCCTCCGTCCCCGCGCTCGCCGCGTGCAGCGGCGGTATCACCTCCCTCGACGGGGGAGGTTCCGGCGGCGGTGGCGGCGGCTCCAGCAAGGGCGGCGTCACCATCGGCACCGCCAACTTCACCGAGAACCAGGTCCTCGGGTACCTGTACGCGGCCGCGCTGGAGGCGGCGGGCGTGAAGACGAGCGTCCGGCCGAACCTCGGCACCCGCGAGATCCTCATCCCCGCGCTCAAGGGCGGCGACATCGACCTGCTGCCCGAGTACCAGGGCGCGCTCCTGCACTACCTCGACCCCAAGGCGGAGGCCACCGAGGAGGGCGAGATGCAGAACGCCCTCGCCATGCGCCTCCCGCGCGGCCTGCAGATCCTCCCGTACGGGCGGGCCGAGGACTCCGACGCGTTCGTCGTCACGCGCGAGACGGCGGAGGAGTACGGCCTCAAGTCCCTCGCCGACCTCGCCAAGCACAACGGCAAGCTGGTCATCGGCGCCGCGCCCGAGGTGAAGAAGCGCACGGTCGGCGCGGTCGGCCTCAAGGACGTGTACGGCGTCGAGTTCGAGGAGTTCAAGTCCCTCGACTCGTCCGGGCCGCTGGTGAAGGGCGCCCTGCGCAAGGGCGACGTCGACGTCGCGAACCTCTTCACCACCGACACCGACATCGCCGCCGAGAAGTGGGTCGTCCTCACCGACCCCAAGAACCTCATCCCCGGCCAGCACGTCGTCCCGCTCATCGCCGACCGCAAGGCCGACTCGACGGTCCGCAAGGCGCTCGCCCGCCTGGGCGCCCTCCTGACGACCGAGCAGCTCACCGAGCTCAACCGCCTGGTGGACAAGGACAAGAAGGACCCGGAGGACGTCGCGGACGACTGGGCCACGCGCCACGGAATAGCCAAGAAGTAGGCAGCTCAGCAAGGGAGTTGACGGGCATGGCAGCTGAAGGCCTGGTGGAGCGGCACTCCATCGACGTCGTCCCCGACGACGAACGGCACGGCACCGCGTTCAGCCAGTTCACGCTCTGGCTCGGCGCCAATCTGCAGATCACCGCGGTCGTGACGGGCGCCCTCGCCGTCGTCTTCGGCGGCGACGTGGTGTGGTCGCTCGCCGGCCTCGTCCTCGGCAATCTGCTGGGCGGCGCGGTGATGGCCCTGCACTCGGCGCAGGGCCCGAGGCTCGGCCTGCCGCAGATGATCCAGTCCCGCGCCCAGTTCGGCGTGAAGGGCGCGGTGGTCCCGCTGCTCCTGGTCATCCTCATGTACGTCGGGTTCTTCGCGAGCGGCAGCGTCCTCGCCGGACAGGCGACGGCCGAGCTGACGCACACGAACGACACCACGGGCATCATCCTCTTCGCCGCCGTCACGGCGGTCATGGCGGCGGTCGGCTACCGCGTCATCCACGCGCTCGGCCGGGTGGCGAGCGTGATCTGCGCGCTCGCGTTCGTCTACCTCGGCATCCGGCTCGCCGCCCGCGTGGACGTCGGGGCGCTGCTCGGCGACGCCCGCTTCGACCTGCCGATGTTCCTGCTCGCCGTCTCCCTGTCGGCGTCCTGGCAGCTCGCGTTCGGCCCGTACGTGGCGGACTACTCGCGCTATCTGCCGCGTACGACATCGGCGAAGGCCACGTTCTGGTGGACGCTGTCCGGCTCGGCGATCGGCTCGCAGTGGTCCATGACCTTCGGGGTCCTCGTCGCGGCCAGCGCGGGGGACGCCTTCCTCGCCAACCAGGTCGGGTACGTCGTCGGCCTCGGCGGCACCGGCCTGATCGCCTCCTTCCTGTACTTCGTGATCGCCCTCGGCAAGCTGACCATCAACGTGCTCAACACCTACGGCGGCTTCATGTCGATGGTGACCAGCATCAGCGGATTCCGGGGCCAGAAGGTGCTCGGGCCGCGCGGGCGGGCCGCGTACATCGCCGTGATCATGGTGGCGGGCACGGCGGTCGCACTGCTCGGCAAGGACAGCTTCCTGGCGTCCTTCAAGGACTTCCTGCTGTTCCTGCTGACGTTCTTCACGCCCTGGTCGGCGATCAACCTGGTCGACTACTACCTGATCTCCCGCGAGCGGTACGACATCCCCGCCCTCTTCGACCCGCACGGCCGCTACGGCGCCTGGCGCCGGGACGCCCTGACCGTCTACGGCGTGGGCCTCCTCGCCCAGCTCCCCTTCCTCGTCACGCACTTCTACACGGGCCCGTTGGTCGATGCGCTGGGCGGCGCCGACATCTCCTGGATCGTGGGGCTCGTGGTGCCCGCGGTCCTTTACTGGTCCGTGGCCGGGCGGAAAGGGGGGATAGCCCCACCGCGAGCAAGGCCCCCGGCCCCGTAACGTGAACGGTTATGGAAGCCCGTGACGCGGAACTCAAGAAGGAACTCGACGCCACTCTGCACGCCCGCAGAGAGCTCGGCGAAGAGTACGACTCCGCCCTGGTCGACTCGTTCCTCGGGAAGGTCGAGCAGCGCCTGGACGGCACGATCGACCGCCGTCTGCGCCGCCACCTCGCCGAGCAGCAGATGGTCGTCGCCCGCGGCGCCCGCTCCCCCGGCAGCCCCGTCGACTCCTGGAGCGAGCGCTTCGGCTTCGGCGTCATCTCGCTGGTCCTCGCGATCCCGCTCTCCGCGATCGCCTCGGCCAACGCGGGCCTGACGGGTCTCTTCATCTCCTGGGCGGGCATCCTCGGCGTGAACGCGGTGCACGGACTGCGCGGCACGGCCTTCGGCCGCCGGCGCGATGATCGCCCCTCGGAGTGGGACGGCTGATTCATACGGCCTGCGGGCCGGTGGGGGCTGGTCGCGCAGTTCCCCGCGCCCCTAAAGACAGCACCCTTCGGCGGGCGGCGAGGAGGACTCCCCAGGGGCGCGGGGAACTGCGCGAGCAACCCCCACCGGCCCGCAGGGAAGGCGCGAGGTAGACCCCTGCGTCAGCGCGGGGACCGCCGCACCCCCGGGTCACCCCAGGGGGCGGGACGACGGCGGTCCCCGCGAGGGACGCAGGCCCGGGTCAGAGCCGGGCCACGTCCAGGCGTCCGTGGAGGTCCGGGAGCCGCTCCGGATGTCCTGACGCCGACACCCACCAATGTGCCGCAGCCGTGTTAAGCGGGTGCTGCGCGCACATGACGTGCTCGTACCGCTTCCGCGAAGCGGAGTTCACCGACGTCACTGCCCCTGCTGCTCCGCGAGGAACGCGAGCAGGTCCTGCCGGCTCACGACACCCGTCGGCTTGCCCTCGACCAGGACGATCGCCGCGTCCGCGCCGCCGAGCACCGACATCAGGTCCGCGACCGGCTCACCGGAGCCGACCTGCGGCAGCGGGTCCGACATGTGCTTCTCCAGCGGGTCGGAGAGGGAGGCGCGCTGCGTGAAGAGCGCGTCGAGCAGCTCCCGCTCCACGACCGAGCCGATGACCTCCGCGGCCATCACGTCGGGGTGGCCGGCGCCCGGCTTGACGATGGGCATCTGCGAGACGCCGTACTCGCGAAGGACCTCGATCGCCTCGCCGACCGTCTCCTCGGGGTGCATGTGGACCAGCGAGGGCAGCGCGCCGCCCTCCTTGCGGCGCAGCACGTCGCCCACGCGGGGCGCGTCACCGGCCTGCTCCAGGAATCCGTAGTCGTTCATCCACTCGTCGCTGAAGATCTTGCTCATGTAGCCGCGGCCGGAGTCCGGCAGGAGGACGACCACGACATCGTCCGGGCCGAGCCGCTCCGCGACCCGCAGCGCCGCCACGACGGCCATGCCGCAGGAACCGCCGACGAGCAGCCCCTCCTCCTTGGCGAGCCGCCGGGTCATCTGGAAGGAGTCCTTGTCGGACACGGCGATGATCTCGTCGGTGACGTTGCGGTCGTACGCCGTCGGCCAGAAGTCCTCACCGACGCCCTCGACGAGGTAGGGCCGCCCGGAGCCGCCCGAGTACACGGACCCCTCGGGGTCGGCGCCGACGACGGTGACCGCGCCCTTGGAGATCTCCTTCAGATAGCCGCCCGTGCCGGAGATCGTGCCGCCGGTCCCGATACCGGTCACGAAGTGGGTGATCTTCCCCTCCGTCTGCTCCCAGAGCTCGGGGCCCGTGGAGTGGTAGTGGGAGAGCGGGTTGTTCGGGTTGCTGTACTGGTCGGGCTTCCAGGCGCCGGGCGTCTCGCGTACGAGCCGGTCGGAGACGTTGTAGTACGAATCCGGGTGCTCGGGGTCGACGGCGGTCGGGCAGACCACCACATCGGCGCCGTACGCGCGCAGCACGTTGATCTTGTCGAGGGACACCTTGTCGGGGCAGACGAAGATGCACTTGTAGCCCTTCTGCTGGGCCACGATGGCGAGGCCGACCCCGGTGTTTCCGGAGGTGGGCTCGACGATGGTGCCGCCGGGCTTCAGCTCCCCGCTCTGCTCGGCCGCCTCGATCATGCGCAGCGCGATGCGGTCCTTCACGGAACCGCCGGGATTGAAGTACTCGACCTTGGCCAGGACGGTCGCCTGGATGCCCGCGGTCACGTTGTTGAGCCTGACGAGCGGGGTGTTGCCGACGAGGCTGATCATCGAGTCGTGGAATTGCACCGTTGTCTCCGGGCTGCGATGTAGTGCGACGAATTGGTGCGGTCAGCCTAAGGGTGCCCAAGGCTCCGCCTCATCCGTTCACCTCTGCTTGCGATTGGCCGACCGTGCTTACGGGGCAATGAGTGGATGTACGGCCGTACGAACCGGTACGGCACGAGGAGGTGACTGCAGGGCATGTCGAGGGCGAGGGTGGCACGGCGGATCGCCGCGGGCGCGGCGTACGGCGGCGGAGGCATCGGGCTGCTCGGGGCCGCCACGGTGGGCGTGGTGCTGGCCGAGGTGCAGCTGGCGAAGCGGAACGTGGGCAATGGCGGGCACGTGGATCCTCCGCGGGCCGACGGCCGGTACGGCGGGGCGTTCGCCCGTCCCGCCCGCGCCGACTCCCCCGAACCGGTGCGGTTCGCCATGCTGGGGGACTCCACGGCGGCGGGGCAGGGCGTGCACCGGGCGAGGCAGACCCCGGCGGCGCTGCTCGCCTCGGGGCTCGCGGCGGTCGCCGAGGTCCCCGTCGACCTGCGGAACGTGGCGCTGCCCGGCGCCCAGTCGGACGACCTGGACCGCCAGGTGACGCTGATCCTGTCGGATCCGACCTGGGTGCCGGACGTCTGCGTGATCATGATCGGCGCGAACGACGTGACGCACCGCATGCCACCGACCCGCTCCGTGCGCCACCTCTCCGCCGCGGTGCGCAGGCTCCGTACGGCGGGTGCGGAGGTCGTCGTCGGCACCTGCCCCGACCTGGGCACGGTCGAGAACGTCTACCAGCCCCTGCGGTGGCTGGCCCGGCGCGTCTCGCGGCAGCTGGCCGCGGCGCAGACGATCGGTGTCGTGGAGCAGGGCGGGCGGACGGTGTCGCTGGGCGACCTGCTCGGTCCCGAGTTCGCGGCCCACCCACGGGAACTGTTCGGCCCCGACCGCTACCACCCCTCCGCGGAGGGTTACGCGACGGCCGCGATGGCCGTCCTGCCCACGCTGTGCGCGGCGCTGGGCCTGTGGCCCGAGGAGGAGCGGCCGGACGTCTCGCGGCGCGAGGGGTTCCTGCCGGTGGCGCGGGCGGCGGCGCAGGCGGCGTCGGAGGGCGGCACGGAGGTCACGGCCGCGATGCCGACGGGCCCCCGGGGTCCGTGGGCCCTCCTCAAACGCCGACGCCGCCGCCGCATCCACGCCCCGGAGCCGTCGCCGCTCCCCCAATGACCCCTGGTGCGGGCCGGTGGGGGCTGGTCGCGCAGTTCCCCGCGCCCCTGGGTAGTCCACCTCGGCCCACGCCGCCCGTGCGGGCTGCCCGGGGCTGGGTGCGCAGTTCCCCGCGCCCCTGGGTAGTCCACCTCGGCCCGCACCGCCCCCCCCTGGGTGGGCCACCTCGCCCGGCGCCGGGGGTGTGCTTTTAGGGGCGCGGGGAACTGCGCGACAAGCCCCCACCGGCCCGCAGGAGAAAACGGACCGGAGGAACCGGTAAGGGGCGCGGGGAACTGCGCGACCTGCCCCCACCGGCCCGCAGAAGAGAAACGCCCCCTTCCCGCCCCGGGCCCCGCGGCCTGAGCGCCCGCTTAGAAATGCGTCCCGCGTCACACCCCCCACCCGATGACCGACAGCGATACGTGCAGGTAACTTCCAGAGAGCCCTGCCTCACCCTTCGCCTCGTCACTGGAGCGTCCTGATGCCCGAAGCCGTGATCGTCTCTGCCGCCCGCACCCCGATCGGCCGCGCCTTCAAGGGCTCGCTGAAGGATCTGCGGCCGGACGACCTGACCGCCACCATCATCGAGGCCGCCCTCGCCAAGGTCCCCGAGCTCGACCCCAAGGACATCGACGACCTGATGCTCGGCTGTGGTCTGCCGGGCGGCGAGCAGGGGCACAACCTCGGCCGTATCGTCGCCGTGCAGATGGGCATGGACCACCTGCCGGGCTGCACGATCACCCGGTACTGCTCCTCGTCCCTCCAGACCTCCCGTATGGCCCTGCACGCCATCAAGGCCGGTGAGGGCGACGTCTTCATCTCCGCCGGCGTCGAGATGGTGTCGCGGAGCGTGAAGGGGACCAGCGACGGGCTGCCCGACACCCACAACCCCCTCTTCGCCGACGCGGAGGCCCGCACCGAGGCCGTCTCCAAGACCGAGGGTTCCAGCTGGCACGACCCGCGTGAGGACGGCCTGCTCCCGGACGCGTACATCGCGATGGGCCAGACCGCCGAGAACCTGGCCCGCACCAAGGGCGTCACCCGCCAGGACATGGACGAGTTCGGCGTCCGCTCGCAGAACCTCGCCGAGGCGGCCATCAAGAACGGCTTCTGGGAGCGGGAGATCACCCCGGTCACGACCCCGGACGGGACCGTCGTCAGCAAGGACGACGGGCCGCGCGCGGGCGTCACGATGGAGGGCGTGCAGGGCCTGAAGCCCGTCTTCCGCCCCGACGGCATGGTCACGGCGGGCAACTGCTGCCCGCTCAACGACGGCGCCGCCGCCCTCGTGATCATGAGCGACACCAAGGCGCGCGAGCTCGGCCTGACCCCGCTGGCCCGCATCGTCTCCACCGGCGTCACCGGCCTCTCCCCCGAGATCATGGGCCTCGGCCCGGTCGAGGCCAGCAAGCAGGCTCTCCGCCGCGCCGGGCTCACCATCGACGACATCGACCTCGTCGAGATCAACGAGGCCTTCGCCGCCCAGGTGATCCCGAGCTACCGCGACCTGGGCATCGACATCGACAAGCTCAACGTCAACGGCGGCGCCATCGCCGTCGGCCACCCCTTCGGCATGACCGGCGCCCGCATCACCGGCACGCTCATCAATTCCCTCCAGTTCCACGACAAGCAGTTCGGCCTGGAGACGATGTGCGTGGGTGGCGGCCAGGGCATGGCCATGGTCATCGAGCGCCTCAGCTAGGGCCGGGGGCCAGGGCCCGCCCCAGGCCCCTGGATCACTTCGTGACCCAATCTCCCCCAGGATGTGACCTATCTCCTGGGGGAGGTGCATATGCCCAGCTCAGAGCATGTCCGCGGGGGCACACCGGGTCCAAAGACCTGTCCAGTTCGTGACGTAATGCACTGACAGGTGGATCGTGCAGGCTTCAAGCTGATGTAGGAAGTCGGGGGTCGACTTGAAACCGGGAGTACGTCAGTGAGCGCCTTGCCTCTTGCCCTGCTGCTCTCCACGGCCGCTGCCACGGCCGTGGGCGTCGCCGCCCTGCACACCGTGCATGGCCTGCGCAAGCAGCTCGCCGAGATCACATCCCTGCACCACGAGCTGCGCGACGAGCTGGCCGAGAGCCGCGCCGCGAGCGGTCCGCACCCCATGGTGCCGGGCGCCCGCACCGCGGTGGACGCCGACGAGATACGCGCGGCGGTGACCGAGGCCCTCGCCGAGGAGCGGGAGCGCGAGCTCGCCGAGGCGCGGGCCTTCTGGGCCGCCCAGGAAGCCCGTGAGGGCTCCGACGGGCCGTCGCTCCTCAGCGGTCTCTCCGGCATCCCGGACAGCATCGCCGACGAGCTGTTCCTGCCGCGACAGGCCGACTTCGCGGGCATCGAGGCCGACAGCCTGGAGCCGGTGACGGAGCCCTTCGCCGACCCTGCGGGCACCGACGAGTTCGCCGGTGACTCGCCCGAGCTGGCCGCCGCCCGCCGCCGCCACCCCTCGCACCCGGACTTCGTGCCGGTGCAGACGCCCGTGTCGCCGGCGCACGAGGACCACGGCGACCACGGCGACCACGGCGACCACGAGCGCACGGTGGAGTGCCTAGAGGAGCTGGCCGCCGCCCGCACCGCACTCGCCGACGTACGCCCCGGCCCGCTCGGCACCCTGGACGTGTACGTCTTCGCGGACGGTACGACGCTGTGCATGACCCCGGGCCACCGCGAGACGGCGGAGCTCCTCGCCACGGCCCTGCGGGAGGGCCGGACCCCGTTCCTGCTGGGCGGCTCCGGCATCTCGGGCGCGTACGCCCTCACCTTCGAGTGCGGCACCGAGACCGTCTACATCCTGGCAGACCGCGTCATCGCGTCGGTCTGAATTTCCGGCTGAGCCGGTGGCTGAACCTCCGGCTGAGCCACCGGAGCGGGTCCTAGACCCCGGCCCGCTTCTGCGCCTCCTCCACGAGGCGCAGCACGCGCTCCAGCTCCTCGGCGTCCGTCAGGACGAGCGCCAGGTCGCGGCCCGCCACGGTGATCTGGTCGGCGGCGGCGAACATCCCCGCGTCCGGCATCTCCCGCGGTGGCGTGTCCGGCTCCTCGATGCGCTGCGCGAGCACCGCCAACTCCCGGGCCAGGGCGAGCGCTTCGGTCGCCGCTCCACGCTGGAGCCGGCTCTGCGGCGCGGCCCGCAGGCGGTCGGCGAAATGGTCCACTGCGGCCGTCAAAGGCGTCGTATCGAGCACCCCGCGACCCTATGTGCCTTTCCGGGACTGTTGCCAACGCCCCGGCGCTCAGGCACGGTGTCGTGAAGGACGGAACACATCGCGACGCGTCCGGAGGCGCCGATGTCACAAGTCTTCTCCGAGGAGACCCACCGCAATCTGCTCGCCCGAATCCCCCAATGCACCGGTCGTGAAGTCTCCGACTGGCTCCGCGCCGTGGACGAAGGCCCCTCTCTCTTCCGCTTCGAAGAGAAGGTCAGCTGGCTCCGCGCCGAACACAACCTCGCGTACGGCCACGCGAAGGCGATCATCCACGAGTACGACCTCAGGCGGGCCGCCCGAAAATTCCTCTGACCCCCCACCCACACGGCGAAGGGCCCGCGGACCGTCTCCGGTCCGCGGGCCCTTACGTGCCTACTGCTGCGTACTACTGTCTGCGTCAGTCGTTGCCCGAGAAGATGGCGATCAGGCGCAGGAACTCCATGTAGATCCAGACGAGCGTCATCGTCAGACCGAACGCGGCGAGCCAGGCCTCTTCCTTCGGGGCGCCGTAGGCGATGCCGTCCTCGACCTGCTTGAAGTCGAGGGCCAGGAAGCAGGCGCCGAGCAGGATGCCGACGATGCCGAACGCGATGCCGAGGCCACCGCTGCGGAAGCCGAGGCCGTCACCGCCGCCGAAGACCATGAACAGCAGGTTCACGGCGGTCAGCAGCAGGAAGCCGAGCGCCGCGGCCATCACGAAGCCGTAGAAGCGCCGGTTGACGCGGATCCAGCCGGCCTTGTACGCCACGAGGACGCCGATGAAGACGGCCATCGTGCCGAGCACGGCCTGCATGGCCGCGCCGCTCGCGATGCGGTTGTCGACGACGCTGGAGACGACGCCGAGGAAGACGCCTTCCAGGGCGGCGTACGTCAGGATCAGCGCGGGGGACGCCTTGCGCTTGAAGGCCTGGACGAGGCCGAGCACCATCGCGATGAGGCCGGCGCCGATCGCGATGCCGTACGACTTGCTGATGTTCGCGTCGTCCACCGGCAGCAGCGCCCAGGCGAGCGCGGCCGTGACCACGAGCGTGCCGAGCGTGGTCGCGGTGCGCATGACGACGTCGTCCATCGTCATGCGTCCCGCGGTGGTCACGGGCGCCTGGGGCGCTCCGTGCTGCAGGTCCTGCTGGGCGTACGGATTGGTGGCGTAGGGGTTGCCCGCCGGGGCCTGCTGGCCGCCTGCGTACGGATTGCCCTGCGCGTACGGGTTGCCCTGCTGGGTCTGGGTCGCGGCTGCGGGTCCCCCGGCCTGCGGCTGCGCGCCGAAGCCGGCGAAGCCGTTGTCGCGGCTGAACCCCCGTCGCGAGAAGACCGGGTTACTGCTCCTCATTTCACTCCTCCATGGCCACCGTGTGTGGCTTTGCCTCAAGAGTAATGCGTAGGCAAAGGGATGGGCCTAGTGCTTGGGGAGGATCTTTCCCTCTCTGTGAGGGAGAACGCTCGGTACCGTGCGTACTGTTCCCGGATCGGTACCGTTCCGCCGCTCGGGTGGCCCCGCAGGCCGGGAGGGACGATGCCGGCGGCACCGTCGCGCAGCAGCGGATGTGCCCGGAGCCGGACTCGAACCGGCACGCCCCCGAGGGGCAGCGAGGTTTAAGCTCGCCGTGTCTGCATTCCACCATCCGGGCAGGCCATGGGCTCCGCGTCGAGGCTTCGACCCTATCGGGAGGCATCCCCCGAACAGCGGAAGGACAGCCCGATGTTGTCTTATTTTATTGACGTCTGAGGGTGCATCAGTCGCTGTCACGGTTCGTTGGTACATGCCGGAGGCCTGTACCGGGGCCCGGCCGGGCTCGTGGGCCTCTGTGCGGAATGACGGAATTTAGCCGTACCGACGTTCCAGGTCCCGCTTTTTCCTCCTTTCCGCATCAGGGACGCCCGTCATCCCCAGGTATGACAGGACGCCCTCAAGTCCGACTCGAGAGGGCCTCCGGAACCGGATCAGCGGCTGACTACATGGCGCTGATCGGCCAGGACGATGGAGTACGTCCCCACTCGTCGTCCCGACAGGAGCACCACCCCGTGACCACCACCCCTTTCGCCACTCGCGCCACCGCCGTGGCCGCGCGCGCCACGGAACTCTCCAAGGTGTACGGACAGGGTGAGACCCAGGTGGTCGCCCTGGACCGGGTCTCCGTCGACTTCGGGCAGGGCGAGTTCACCGCGATCATGGGCCCCTCGGGCTCCGGCAAGTCGACGCTGATGCACTGCGTCGCCGGTCTGGACAGCTTCAGCTCCGGCTCCGTGCGGATAGGCGACACCGAGCTGTCCACGCTCAAGGACAAGCAGCTCACGAAGCTCCGCCGGGACAAGATCGGCTTCATCTTCCAGGCGTTCAACCTGCTGCCGACCCTGACGGCCCTGGAGAACATCACGCTGCCGATGGACATCGCGGGCCGCAAGCCGAACCGCGAGTGGGTCGAGCAGGTCATCGAGATGGTCGGCCTCTCCGGGCGCCTCAAGCACCGGCCCACCGAGCTCTCGGGCGGCCAGCAGCAGCGCGTGGCCGTGGCCCGCGCGCTCGCCTCCCAGCCGGAGATCATCTTCGGTGACGAGCCGACCGGAAACCTCGACTCGCGCTCCGGCGCGGAGGTCCTCGGCTTCCTGCGCAACTCGGTGCGCGACCTCGGGCAGACCGTCGTGATGGTCACCCACGACCCGGTCGCCGCGTCGTACGCGGACCGTGTGATCTTCCTCGCGGACGGGCGCGTCGTCGACGAGATGCACCGGCCGACCGCGGACGGGGTGCTCGACCGCATGAAGCACTTCGACGCGAAGGGCCGGACCAGCTAGGCGCCGGTCGCCCCCTCCTCGACTGCGGGTCGGCCGTGGCTGGTCGCGCAGTTCCCCGCGCCCCTGAAGGGGCGCTCCGCCGCCCCTCCCTTTTCACCTGGACTCCCACCCATGTTCCGTACCGCCCTGCGCAACGTGCTCACGCACAAGGCCAGGCTGTTGATGACCGTGCTCGCCGTCATGCTCGGCGTCGCCTTCGTCTCCGGCACGCTGGTCTTCACCGACACCTTCGGCAACGCCTACAAGAACAAGTCGGCGAAGAGCTTCGACCACGTCTCCGTCGCCATCACGTCCGACAGCACCTCCTCCGGTGACGACAGCCACGGCCCCAAGCAGAAGCCCGAGCTCACCGACTCCCTCCTGAAGAAGGCCGACGGGCTGCCCGGCGCCGGTTCCGTGCTCGGCTCCGTCTCCGGCTTCACCGCGCTCGCCGACAAGGACGGCAAGCTGGTGGGCGGCGAGTGGGGCACCACCGGCGCCAACTACTTCCCGGGCAAGGACGGCAAGGACCCGCGCTACGACTTCACCGAGGGCGCCGCCCCGAAGTCCGCCGGTGACATCGCCCTCGACTCCCGCACCGCAGGGCGTACCGGCTACAAGGTGGGCGACTCCGTCCGCTACTCCACCGACGGACCGGTGCGCACCGCGAAGGTCAGCGGCATCTTCGACACCGACGAGGGCAGCGTCGTCGCGGGCGGCAGCCTGGTGGTCTTCGACAACAAGACCGCGCTCAAGGAGCTCAACAAGAACCAGTACGACGAGATCGACGTGAAGGCGGCCGCCGGCACCTCCGAGGCGGCTCTGGAGAAGTCGGTCGAGAAGATCCTGCCCAAGGACTCCTCGACGATGACGGGCGGTGAGCTCAAGGCCCAGCAGGACGACATGATCGAGGAGCAGACCAGCTCGATGAGCCAGATCCTGCTCATCTTCGCGGGCATCGCGCTCTTCGTCGGCATCTTCATCATCGCCAACACCTTCACCATGCTGGTCGCCCAGCGCACCAAGGAGCTCGCGCTCATGCGGGCCGTCGGCGCCTCGCGCCGCCAGGTGACGCGCTCCGTGCTGATCGAGGCGTTCCTCGTCGGCATGATCGCCGCCGTGAGCGGTTTCGCGCTCGGCATCGGCGTGGCCGTGGGCCTGGAGTCCCTGATGAACTCCGCCGGTGCCTCGCTGCCCGACGGACCGCTCGTCATCGCCCCGACCACGATCGTCGTGGCGCTGCTCATCGGCGTGGTCGTGACCATGCTGGCCGCGTGGCTGCCGGGCCGCCGCGCCGCGCGCATCCCGCCGGTCGCCGCGATGAACAGCGTCCACGCGACGCCGACCGTGCGGGGCCTGGTGGTCCGCAACACCATCGGTTCCCTCATCGTCGCGCTCGGCGCGGTGATGCTCTTCATGAAGGACAACTACGTGAAGTCGGGCGGCGCGGGCGTCATGCTCGTCGGCGTCATCGTCCTCACGCCGCTGCTGTCCCGTCCGTTCATCGCCGCGTCGGCGCCGCTCCTGAAGCCGTTCGGCGTCACCGGCAAGCTGTCGCGCCTCAACTCGGTCCGCAACCCGCGCCGCACGGCCTCCACCGCCGCGGCCCTGATGATCGGTCTGACCCTCATCACGGCGATGACCGTGGTCGCCACCTCGATGAGCACCGCCATCAACAAGATGGCCGCCGGCGCCATGAAGGCCGACTACAGCGTCTCCATGGCGAACTTCCAGCCGCTGACCCCCGAGGTCCGCGAGAAGCTGGACAAGCTCCCGGACGTCGAGGCGACCACCCCGCTGCGCAGCACCTACGGCGAGGCCGACGGCGGCTACGTCTCCATCTCCGGCGTCGACCCGAAGACCTTCGGCAAGCTGGTCGGCCTGGACTTCACCAGCGGCTCGGTGGAGGGCCTGAAGTCCGGCGGCGCGCTCGTCGACACGGACACCGCCAAGGAGAAGGGCCTCAAGGCGGGCGACACCTTCCCGCTGAAGTTCGACGACGACGGCAAGAAGGTCGAGCTGAAGGTCGCGGGCGTCTATGAGGGCAACGAGATGCTCAACGGCCTCTTCGCGCCGACCTCCGTCGTCGACCCGCACCTGACCAAGGTCGTCGACAAGCAGGTCCTCGTGAAGATGAAGGGCGGCACCTCCGACAAGGCCGAGGACACCATCGTCGACGCCCTCGGCGACAACCCGGCCATCACCATCCAGGACAAGGACGCGATCAGCAACCAGGTGGCCGGCGCCATCAACATGATGCTGAACATGCTCTACGGCCTGCTGGCCATGGCCGTCCTGATCGCGGTGCTCGGCGTCATCAACACCCTCGCGATGTCGGTGTTCGAGCGGAAGCACGAGATCGGCATGTTGCGGGCGATCGGCCTCGACCGCGCGAAGGTCAAGCAGATGGTGCGCCTGGAGGCGGTCATCATCTCCCTGTTCGGCGCGGTGCTCGGCATCGGCCTCGGCCTCTTCATGGGCTGGGTCGCGGGCGGCACCATCTCGAACAGCGTCTCCACGTACTCCATGGAGATCCCGCTCGGCCGGATCGTGATCTTCCTCGGGATCGCGGCCCTGGTCGGTGTCCTCGCGGCGATGTGGCCGGCCCGCAGCGCGGCGAAGCTGAACCCGCTGATGGCCATCAAGAGCGAGTAGCTGCGCAGGCTGGAGCGGTACACGAGTCGGGCCCGGACGTCGATGCGTCCGGGCCCGACGCGTCAGCCGCGCCAGTCCCTTGTCCGCAGGCTCAGACCCGACGCCCCGGTCTCCGGGGTCTTCACCACCAGGACCTGGTTGACGCCGATGCGGTTGTGTTCGAAGGCCAGCGCGGAGGCGGCCATGTAGAGGCGCCAGATGCGGGCGCGGCCGGGTGAGGTGAGCCGCTGTCCCTCCGCCCAGGCCGCTTCCAGGTTCGCGACCCAGCGGCGCAGGGTGAGGGCGTAGTGCTCGCGGATGGACTCCAGGTCGCGTACCTCGAAGCCGGCCTTCTCCAGGAGGGCGACCGTGGTGCCCACGGGCGCCAGTTCGCCGTCGGGGAAGACGTACGCGTCGATGAACTCGTCCACGGAGTACGCCGATTCGTCGGCCTGCGGGCGCCGCGCGATCTGGTGGTTGAGCAGCCGCCCGCCGGGCTCGAGGAGGGCGTACAGGTCGCGGGCGTACTCCAAGTAGCGTTCGCTGCCGACGTGTTCGGCCATGCCGATGGAGCTGATGGCGTCGTACGGCCCGTCGCGCACGTCGCGGTAGTCCTGGACACGGATCTCGATCCGGTCGGTGAGGCCCTCCTCGGCCACCCGCTTCCTGGCGTAGGCGGCCTGCTCCTGGGAGAGGGTGACGCCGACGACGCTCACGCCGTGCTCGCGCGCCGCGTGGATGGCCATGGAGCCCCAGCCGCAGCCGACGTCGAGCAGCCGCATGCCGGGCTTCAGGCCGAGCTTGCGGGAGACGAGTTCCAGCTTGTCGCGCTGGGCGTCCTCCAGGGTGCCGTCGGGCGACTCCCAGTACGCGCACGAGTAGACCATCGACGGGCCGAGCACCAGCTCGTAGAAGTCGTTGCCGACGTCGTAGTGGTGGCTGATGGCGCGGCGGTCGCTGCCCTTGGTGTGCAGGTGGAGGCGGCCGTGTCTGCGCATCTCCTCCGGTGGCGGGGCGGGCGGCAGGAAGGGGGCGGAGAGGGCGAGCAGGGAGCGGACCGCGGTGCGGAACTCCGGGTCGCGCAGTGCCTGCCGCAGGCTCCTGGCGTCGTCGTCGCGCTCCCAGATGAACCCGGCCATCGCGTCGAGGGCCTGGTAGAGGTCCCCTTCGACGTCCAGGTCACCGGCGACCCAGGCACGGGCGAGGCCCAGCTCGCCCGGCTTCCACAGGAGGTGGCGCAGGGCGCGGCGGTTGCGTACGACGAGGGCGGGAGCGCTCGGCGGGCCCGACTCCGAGCCGTCCCAGGCGCGGATTCGTACCGGCAGCGGGGCTCCCACGAGCTGCTCGGCGAGGTTCTTCAGCCGCTGTGCGGCGTCCTGCATGGCGCACACCTCCGTGGATGGGGCATCCCTTTGTTGTGACAATGAGGGAAAATCCCGGAACGGTCCAACACCACGTCAACACCGAAGGGCCTTGGACGCAGTCCCGTTGCCGCGTCACGGTACGGCAAAATAGATGCCCCCGGCATCTATATTTCGCGGCTACGTCACAGCGCGCGGGTACGCCGAAGGGGCCGCCCGCACCACGGATGGCAGGCGGCCCCTTCGGGGTGGATCAGTGACGCGAGGTCAGGAGGCCTTGGCCTTCTCCTCGGTCTTCGCCGCGGGAGCCGGCTCGGCGGCGACCGCGGGCTTCGGGGCGGGCTTGGCCGCCTCGTAGAACTCCTCGCGCGGCGTCTCCATGGCGCCGAGCGAGACGACCTCGCGCTTGAGGAACATGCCGAGGGTCCAGTCCGCGAGGACGCGGATCTTGCGGTTGAACGTCGGCATCGCCATGCCGTGGTACCCGCGGTGCATGTACCAGGCGAGACGGCCCTTGAGCTTGATCTTCATCTTGCCCATGACGATCATCGCGACGCCCTTGTGCAGGCCGAGACCGGCGACCGCACCCTTGTTGGCGTGGCTGTACTCCTTCTGCGGGAAGCCCCGCATGCCGGAGATCACGTTGTCGCCGAGGACCTTCGCCTGGCGCAGCGCGTGCTGGGCGTTCGGCGGGCACCAGGCGTTCTCGTTGCCGGCCTTGCGGCCCACGACGTCCGGCACCTGGGCGTTGTCGCCCGCGGCCCAGATGTAGTCCGTGCCCTGCACCTGGAGCGTCGTCTGGGTGTCGACGTGGCCGCGCGGGCCGAGCGGCAGACCGAAGCGGGACAGCGCCGGGTTCGGCTTGACGCCCGCGGTCCACACGATGGTGTTCGAGTCGACCTCGAGGCCGTTGTTGAGCACCACGTGGCCGTCCACGCAGGAGTCCATGCCGGTCTTCAGGTAGACCTCGACACCGCGGCCCTCGAGGTGCTCCTTGCCGTACTGGCCGAGCTTCGGACCGACCTCGGGGAGGATCTTGTCCGCGACGTCGACGAGCACGAAGCGCATGTCCTCGCGCTTGACGTTGTTGTAGTACTTGGCCGCGTCGCGGGCCATGTCCTCGACCTCGCCGACGGTCTCCGCACCCGCGAAGCCGCCACCGACGAAGACGAAGGTCAGCGCCTTGCGGCGGACCTCCTCGTCGGTCGTGGAGTCAGCCTTGTCCAGCTGCTCCAGGACGTGGTTGCGCAGGCCGATGGCCTCCTCGATGCCCTTCATGCCGATGCCCTGCTCGGCGAGGCCGGGGATCGGGAAGGTGCGGGAGACCGCGCCCATCGCGATGACGAGGTAGTCGAAGGGCAGCTCGTACGCCTCGCCCACGAGGGGGGCGATCGTCGCTACCTTCCGGTCCTGGTCGATGGTGGTGACCCGGCCGGTGAGGACCTCGGCCCTCGGCAGCACGCGTCGCAGCGGTACGACGACATGCCGGGGCGAGATGTTGCCGGCGGCGGCTTCGGGGAGGAAGGGCTGGTAGGTCATGTACGACCGGGGGTCGACGACCGTGACGGTCGCCTCTCCGAAGCGCATCTTCTTGAGAATGCGCCGAGCTGCGTACAGGCCTACGTACCCACCGCCTACTACGAGGATCCTGGGACGCTCCGTGGTGCTCATGCCATCGAGTATCCACCCGTCCGGCGGGGGTCGCTCGTGCGCCCCTTCACAAGCATGGAGAGCCCCTCTGCTACACTTCGCCGCCCACGTGACCGAGGTCATGGTGGCGAGAGGGAACCACGGCACCACCCGAGTCGTTGTTCACCCCTTGTGAGCTGCGGTCCAGGGCCCCGCACCGAGCGCCCCGGCGCCCCGCGTCACACCGCGGCCACACGGGCGAAGCGTCCCCGTCACACGCTCAGGACCCCGGACAAGCCCCTTTCGGGGGCTCCGCACCCTCGAACCTCGCCCATCAGGGCCCTTTTCCTTGTGAAGAACTTCACGAACTTTCCCGACGGAGCGTCGCTCGAGGACCGCTCGAGCCCCTCAGGCGAGGGACCACGCAATGCCGTCGAGGATGTCGTGCTCGCTCACGACGACCTCGCGGGCCGACACCCTGTCCATGATCGCGAGCAGGACGAGGGCGCCCGCGGCGATGACGTCGACGCGGCCCGGGTGCATGACCGGGATCGCCGCGCGCTCGTCGTGCGTGGCGTGCGTGAGGCGCTCCACGATGGTGCTGACCTGCTCGTACGAGATCCGGGAGTGGTGGATCGCCGCCGAGTCGTACGTGTCGAGGCCGAGGGCGATCGCGGCGACCGTGGTGACCGAGCCCGCGAGGCCGACCAGCGTGCGGGCCTCCTTGAGCGGGACCGTGCGTTCGGCGAGGTCCAGGGCCGCCTCGATGTCGGCGCGGATCGCGTCCAGCTGCTCCGGCGCGGGCGGGTCGGTGACGGCTCCGTCCCGTACGAGATGACGCTCGGTCATGCGGACGCAGCCGACGTCGACGGAGCGGGCGGCCCGCACGTGGTCCGTGCCGACGACGAACTCCGTGGAGCCGCCGCCGATGTCCACGACCAGGTAGGGCTTGGCGAGGTCCGCGCGGCCCGTCAGTTCCTTCGTCGCGCCCGTGAAGGAGAACTCGGCCTCCTGGTCCCCCGAGATGACCTCCGGCTCGACGCCCAGGATGTCCAGGACGCCCCGCACGAACTCGTCGCGGTTCTCCGCGTCGCGGGACGCCGAGGTGGCGACGAAGCGGATCCGCTCGGCGCCGTGCTCCTTGATGACGGCGGCGTACTCGCGGCAGGCCGCGAAGGTGCGCTCCAGCGCCTCCGGGGCGAGGCGCCCCGTCCTGTCGACGCCCTGGCCGAGCCGGACGATCGTCATCCGCCGGTCCAGGTCGACCAGTTCGCCCGTGGCCGGGTCGGCGTCCGCGACCAGGAGGCGGATCGAGTTCGTGCCGCAGTCGATGGCGGCCACCCTGGTCATGCGGTCTCCTCCCCAGCGGGCCCGCACGGCGTGACGCAGGGGCCCTTCGCCCACCACTCCGGGAGCATCTCGATGGCCTCGTCGCCCAGCGGGTTCACGCCGGGGCCCGCGGCCAGCGAGTGGCCGACCAGGACGTGCAGGCACTTCACGCGGTCCGGCATGCCGCCCGCGCTCGGGAAGCCCTCCAGGACCTCGATGGCGTCGCGGCGCGCGATGTAGTCCTCGTGCGCGGCGCGGTACTGCTTCGCCAGCTCCTCGTCCGTCGTGAGCCGCTCCGACATCTCCTTCATGACGCCGTTGGCCTCCAACGTGCCGATCGCGGAGGCGGCCCGCGGGCACGTCAGGTAGTACGTCGTCGGGAAGGGCGTCCCGTCCGGGAGGCGCGGCGCCGTCTCGACGACATCCGGCTGTCCGCAGGGGCAGCGGTGCGCGATGGCGCGCAGGCCGCGCGGCGGGCGGCCGAGCTGCTGCTTGAATGCCTCGACGTCGGCGTCGGTGGGCTCGGTGCGCGGGGTGCTCGGCGGGGGCGTTTCCATGCCTGTCTTTCGTGTCAGTGGGTCAGTCTTCGGGACGGTCGGCCTGGTCGACGCCGTCCCAGACGTTCGAGTACCAGGGGCGCGTGGCCGCCCCCTGGTCCGTGCGGCGGCTCTTGGCCGCCGCCGGGTCGATCACCGTGAACCCGGTCTCGCCCGGCATCACATAGTGCAGGCGGTCCCGGATGCGCTGCTCCGCGTACGCGTCGTCCTGCCAGCGGGCCTTCTCGTCGCGCAGCTTCTCGACGTCCGCGCGGTGCTCGGCCTGCTGCCGGCGCAGGTCGTCGATCTCGGCGCGCTGCGAGACGTACTGCCGCATCGGGTACGCGAGCGCGACGACGAGCGAGCAGAGCACGAGCGCGAGGAGGGCGGCGCGGCCGGTGAGCCGGGAGCGGCGGGCCTGGCGCTTGGTCTGGGAGCGGTAGACCCGCTCGGCGGTCTGCTCGCCGAGCAGCCGCAGGCGGGTCGCGGTGGAGAACCGGTCCTTGGTCCCGGCCTTGGCCATGGTTCCGCCTCCCCAGAGCAGCGTAAACGTGCGTACGTCCCCGCACACGGTACGGGACCGGGTGCGGGGACGTAGGTAACCACGTGGCCACGAGGACGGGGCCTCGCGGCGCCGACTACTCCGCGGAGCGGAAGCGCGGGAAGGCGCTGCGGCCCGCGTAGACGGCCGCGTCGTCGAGGATCTCCTCGATGCGCAGGAGCTGGTTGTACTTGGCGACGCGCTCGGAGCGGGCCGGGGCGCCGGTCTTGATCTGGCCGCAGTTGGTGGCGACGGCGAGGTCGGCGATGGTGACGTCCTCGGTCTCGCCGGAGCGGTGCGACATCATGCACTTGAAGCCGTTGCGCTGGGCCATCTCGACGGCGTCCAGGGTCTCGGTCAGCGAACCGATCTGGTTGACCTTGACGAGCAGGGCGTTGGCCGAGTTCTCCTCGATGCCGCGGGCCAGGCGCTCCGGGTTGGTGACGAACAGGTCGTCGCCGACGAGCTGCACCTTGTCGCCGAGCTTCTCGGTGATGGCGTTCCAGCCGGCCCAGTCGTCCTCGAACAGCGGGTCCTCGATGGAGACGAGCGGGTACGAGGCGACGAGCTCCTCGTAGTACTCGGTCATCTCGGCGGCCGAGCGGGACTTGCCCTCGAACTCGTAGCTGCCGTCCTTGTAGAACTCGGACGCGGCGACGTCGAGGGCGAGCGCGATCTGCTCGCCGGGGACGTAGCCGGCCTCCTTGATGGCCTCGAGGATGAGGTCCAGGGCGGCGCGGTTGGAGTCGAGGTTCGGGGCGAAGCCGCCCTCGTCGCCGAGGCCGGTGGCCAGGCCCTTGCTCTTCAGGACCTTCTTCAGCGTGTGGTAGACCTCGGTGCCCCAGCGCAGGGCCTCGGAGAAGGACTCCGCGCCGATCGGGGCGATCATGAACTCCTGGATGTCGACGTTCGAGTCGGCGTGCGACCCGCCGTTCAGGATGTTCATCATCGGGACGGGCAGCAGGTGCGCGTTGGGGCCGCCGAGGTAGCGGAACAGCGGCAGGTCGCTGGCCTCGGAGGCGGCGTGCGCGACGGCGAGCGAGACGCCGAGGATGGCGTTGGCGCCGAGCGAGCCCTTGTTGTCGGTGGCGTCCAGGTCGAACATGGCCTGGTCGATCAGGCGCTGCTCGGTGGCGTCGTAGCCGACGAGCTCCGGGCCGATCTGCTCGATGACGGCGAGGACGGCCTTCTCGACACCCTTGCCCTGGTAACGGTTGGGGTCACCGTCACGGAGTTCGATGGCCTCGAAAGCACCGGTGGAGGCACCGGACGGAACGGCGGCACGACCGGTGCTGCCGTCGTCGAGGCCGACCTCGACCTCGACCGTGGGGTTGCCTCGGGAGTCCAGGATTTCCCGGGCTACGACGACGTCGATGGACGGCACGAGCATCTCCTTCTGGGAGTGTGACGCGTAAACACGATTACGCCGGGCCGCTTCGGCCCTGCGTCTCCTGAGCCTAACCGGCCCGGAGGCTTCGGCCAGCCGACCGCCCGTCCCCTGGGACGACACAAGGCCCAAATGGCGTGGAATCCGGGCGTAAGACCACGTTCTCTACTCGCTAGTAGCGAACATGGGGACAGTCACCGGGGGCGGACATGGCCCCGCCCCGGTGCGTACGGGGGATACACGCACCGGGGCGGGGAGCCCGTGGGGACGGGGTGGGACGGCCGTGCGTCCGCCGAGGCACGGCCGCGACCGGGTCCGTCAGCTGAGGTGCAGCTGCTGGCCGGGGTAGATGAAGTCGGCGTTGTCGATGATGTCGCCGTTGAGCTTGTAGACCTTCTGCCAGCCGCCCTTGACGTCGTGCGACTCGGCGATCTTCGACAGGGTGTCGCCCGTCTTGACCTTGTACTCGCCGTCGCCCTTCTTGACCGTCTTGCCGGTCGGGGTCTCGACGGTCTTCTTGGACTCGGTCTGCGGCGCGGGCTGCGGCTTGGGAGCGGCCTGCTTCGGCGCCTGCTGCTGCGGAGCGGCCTGCTGCTGCGTCTGCTGCGGCTGCGGCTTGCTCTGCTGCTGCGGGGCCTGCTGCTGCGAGCCGCCGCCGCTGCTGGGCGAGGCGCCCGAGAGGCCGACGCCGCAGGACGGCCAGGCGCCCTTGCCCTGGCCCGCGAGGACCTTCTCGGCGATCTCGATCTGCTGGGCCTTGGAGGCCTTGTCGGCGGTCGGCGCGTACTTCGTACCGCCGTACGCGGCCCAGGTGGAGGCGGAGAACTGCACGCCACCGTAGTAACCGTTGCCGGTGTTGATGGACCAGTTGCCACCGGACTCGCACTGGGCGACGGCGTCCCACTCGGACGTGGTGGCTGCGGAGGCCGAGCCGGCCGCCATCAGCGGGGCGGCGACGGCCGCGCCGGTCACGCCGACGAGCGTGGCGACACGGGTGGCCTTGGACGGGCGACGGTGCTTGCCCTTGCCGGAAAGCAGCATGAGTTGATCCCCTACACCGACGCCTGCGAGGTGAGCTGTCGGGTTCGGGCCGATGTGGTTGCCCGGCCGCACTTCTCGAGTGCGACTTCACCCCTAGCCGTTTCCGGCACTTACCTTGGGTCCCCCGCTCCTGCCCACGGCGCTCTTGAGCGACGACTGTTCCCGTCCGGCCGTTGGCAGGATTCGGCGTACCGACCGGCGGGGCTCACCAGTGGCGAGCGGTCACGACCGTAGCCACGCTCCCCACGGAATTTCAAAGACGATCAGGGCTTCTGAGACCCATCTCTCACTCGCGCCAATCCGGACAACAGGTGTCAAGTCCCCCGCAGACGCATCGTCAATTTCCGTTACTTTTCGCCCAGATCGAGGCTCTGACCGGGGAGAATGAGGTCCGGGTCGGCTCCGACGGTCTTCTTGTTCTCGCTGTAGAGCTCGTGCCATCCGCCGTCGACGCCCAAGTCGTCCGCGATGACCGAGAGGTTGTCGCCGGAGCGGACCGTGTACGTCCCGTCGGCGAGCTTCTCGGTGCGGTCGCCGCCGCGCGAGGCGTGCCGTCCGGGACGGTCGCCGGCGCTGTCGCTCTCGTCCGCGCGGTCGCCCCGGTGGCGGCCGGCGGAGGAGCCGTCGGAGTCCGCGGCGTCGTCGGCCGGTTCGGTCGACTTCTCGGGCGTGGGCGAAGTGGAGTCCTTGTCACCGGACTTGCGGGACTCGCCCTTGCCGTCGGCGTTCTCGGCGTTCTCGGCGTTCTCGGCGTTTTCGGCGTCGCCCTTGCCGCTGTCCTTGCCGCTCTCGCCGCCCTTGTCGTCCTTTTCGCCGGACTCGTCGTGATTCTTGTCTCGCGAATCGTCACCGGAGGGCTTGCGCGGGCCCTCTGACGGGTCGCCGGAGTCACCGGCCGCCTTGTCCGCCCCCTCGGGCTTCTTGGCGTCCTTGGCGTCCTTGTCGTCCTCGGAACCCTTGGGATCGGCCGAGTCCTTCGTGTCGGTCGTGTCGGGCGACTCGGAGGGCGTCGGCGCGATGGGACCGCCCGGGTCGACGTCGGCCGCGGCACCGTCCTTGGAGAGACCGGCGATCGGGGCGCAGCTCGGCCAGGCGGCGGTGCCCTGGTCGTCGAGGATCTTCTCGGCGACGGCGATCTGCTGGGAGCGGCTGGCCTGGTCGGCGCTGGTCGCGTAGTCGAGGCCGCCGTACGCCTCCCACGTCTCCTGGGAGAGCTGGAGCCCTCCGTAGTAGCCGTTGCCGGGGTTGGCGCTCCACGCGCCGCCGCTCTCGCACTCGGCGAGCTTCTCCCACGTGGTGGTCTCGGCGGCGCTCGCGCTGGTGGCGCCGAGCAGCGGGATGGCGATGGCTGATCCGGTGACTCCTGCCGCGACGATGAGGGCCGGGGCCTGGCGGGGGCGTCGGTGACGACCATTGCCGGAGAGCATGCGGGTGCCTTTCAGGAGACTGCAGCGACGACTTGGGCGCCTGGGGCGCTCAAGTCGTCGTGAACGTAGCCGCAGTCGAACGCTTGTCACAAGTCGATGCAGCGGAGATCACGTGAACATCACAGTCCTGATGGGCCGTCAGCAGGGTGTACGGCCGGACCCGTTTTCTGTGCGGTTGTGAACTCCGCCGTGAACTCCACGGGCAGTGTCCGCAGTCCTCGCATGATCAGCCCACCACGCCACCGCAAATCGGCGGGGTCCGCCGCCAGTTGCAGGTCGGGAAGGCGCCGCAGCAGGGTCGCGAGGGCGGTGCGGCCCTCCAGGCGGGCGAGCGGGGCGCCGAGACAGTAGTGGATTCCGTGCCCGTAGCCGAGGTGCTGGTTGTCCCGGCGGGAGAGATCGAGGGTGTCGGGTTCGTCGAACCGGGCGGGGTCGCGGTCGGCGGCGGCGAGCACGACGAGGACGGGGTCGCCCGCCGCGATGTCCTGTCCGCCGATGCTGAGCGGCTCGGTCGCGAACCGCCAGGTGGCGAGCTCCACGGGCCCGTCGTAGCGCAGCAGCTCCTCGATGCCGGTCTCCAGGAGACCGGTGTCGCCCTCGTCCAGGGCCCGCTGCAGCCGCTCGCGCTGCTCGGGGTGGGTGAGCAGGGCGTACACCCCGTTCCCGATGAGGTTGACGGTGGTCTCGAACCCGGCGAACAGGAGGATGAAGGCCATCGCGGCGGCCTCGTTCTCGGTGAGGTGCTCGCCGTGGTCGGAGGCCTTGATGAGACCGGAGATGAGGTCGTCGCCCGGTTCGAGGCGCTTGCGGTGGATCAGCTCGGCGAGGTAGCCGCGCATCTTCTTCACCGACCGCGCGACACCGCCGCGCGGGCCGCCCCCGTGCCGGATCATCATGCCCGCCCAGTCGCGGAAGTCGTCCTGGTCCTCGCGGGGGACGCCGAGGAGGTCGCAGATGGCGTAGATGGGGAGGGGGAAGGCGAACTCGTGGATGAGGTCGGCGGTGCCCTGCTCGGCGAACCGGTCGATGAGCCGGTCCGTCAGCTCCTGCACGCGCGGCGCGAACTCGGCCACGCGGCGGGGCGTGAACGCCTTCGCGACGAGCCGGCGCAGCCGGGTGTGGTCCGGCGGGTCGATGTTGAGCAGATGCGTCATCAGCTCGGCCTTGCGCTCGCCCGGGATACCGGTCTTGCCCTTGGCGTGGGCGGGCTCGGCGTGGTGGGCCGGATTCTTGCTGAGCCGCTGGTCGGCGAGGGCCTGCCGGGCGTCCGCGTACCGGGTGACCAGCCAGGCCTCCACCCCACTGGGCAGCCGCTGCCTGCTCACGGGCTCGTTGTCGCGCAGCCAGGCGTACGCGGGGTAGGGGTCGGTGGCGAACTCCCAGGTGAAGAGCTCGGGCCCCTGGGCCTCCGGCGGGGTCTCCCGGGCGCTCCCGGTGGCGGACGGGTCGGTCTTTTCGGTCACTCCTTGACGGTATCCGGCCGTGCGGCCGGGGCGGAGCGCAGGTGGGCGAGGGTGGCGGCGGCCTGCTCGTCGCCCTTACCGGCCGCCTGCGCGAACCAGTACTGGGCGCGGGTGAGGTGCAGGCGGGCGGCCGCATGTGCCGTCGAGGCGGTGCCGTCGGCCCCGGCCGTCTCCAGATGCCGGACGGCTTCCGCGTACTCACCGAGCGCCGACAGCTCCATGCCGACGGACATCGCCGAGTCGGGCTCGCGCTCCACCACCCGGCGGTACCAGTACTTGGCGTCCGCCAGGTCACCGGCGGCACCGGCGAACTCCGCGAGCACCCGCATCACGTCGACGTCACCCGCCTCCCCCTGCGGCCGCAGGGCGGCCCTTGCCGCCGCGAGCAGCGGGCCGTGCGCCGCCGGGCTGTGCTTCCACACGCTCCGGACCATGGCCCACCAGCCGTAGCGGTCGACCACCGGGAAGTCCGGCGCGCGCATGGCTTCCGCGACCAGCGGGCCGCATGCCTTCCAGGTGTCCTCGCGCTCCCCCGGTACGAGCAGTCCGGCCACCCCCGACCGGGGCGCGCACGCCCACGCCAACGCGTCCTCGTACGTCTCCCCCTTCACCTCCTCCCGCTCCTCGTACTCGTCCGCCACGCCCTTCAGCGCCTCCAGCGGCAGCGCTCCGGCTGTCGAGTTCCGGGCCAGGTCGATCGTCGCGCGCACCAACAGGTGGCCGAGCAGCCGGGTTCCCGAGCGCCGCGCCCTGCGCCACTCCTCCCACAGGTCCGGGCCGAGGGCCAGGAACTCCGTGACGCCCAGGTCCCCGCGCCACCGGAGGGCGTCGGCGAAGCGCGGGTCGTCGACCGTCGCGAGCCGCGCCAGCTCCGCCTCGCTCCACTCGGTGGGGACCTCGACGGTCTGGGCGACGCTCAGGACGCGGGCGGCCGGATGATTTCCGAAGCGGTGCCGGTCGTACGCCTCGTCCCGCATCGTCGCCAGGACCAGGACGCGGTCATGGATGAGCCGGGAGAGGACGCCGGGCGTGCCGGGCTCCGCGAGGTGGCCGTCGAGGTCGTCCAGCCACACCACGTGGGTGCGTGTGGCCTCCCGGCCCCGGAGCTGCTCCGGGAGGTCGCTCAGGTTCGCTCCGGCGCCCGCGACGAAGACCCGCGTGTCGTCGGGCACGCTCGCCCGCAGGGCCGCCCACGCCGTCGAGGTCTTTCCGGACAGGGGGCCGCCCGTGACGATGACGAGGCCGCCGTAGTGCGCGGCCTGCCTCAGGAGGACGGACAGCTCGTCGTCGCAGTCCCTGATGGCGTAGGGCGGCAGGGCCGTCGCACCGGGGAACCGGCGGGTGGGGCGCACGCCGAGGCCGAGGCGGCGGAGCCCGTCGATGCGGGGCCAGCCGTCGGCGGCGGCGTGCTGGGGCGCGGGCGGCGCGTTGACGGTGACCGAGCCGATGGAGTCCGCCTGTACGACGGCGGCCTGGGTGCCGCCGGTGACGGAGTTCCGCGCGGCGGGGCCGGCCTGCGCCTCGGCCTCCTTCACGCCCTCGGGCTGGGCGGCGGTGTACCAGGGTGTGAAGTCGGTGGCGAAGTCCCCGGTGGCGTCGGCAGTGTCGACCGCAGCGCCGGGAGCGAAGCCGGCCACGATCTGACGGAGGCGTTCCGTCAGGGGCGGGCCACCGGCTCTGAGGTGGTGGCTCAGCGCAGCAGTCCAGAGCTGCCGCAGTTGGGCCGAGGCGGCAGACCTCCTGCGCGCCCGAAGCCTGTCGAGGGTGAGGTCGAGCTCGGCCCGGCTCTCTCTGTCAGACGAATCCCGGAAGAACTCCGTGAACCCATGCCGAACCGACCGCCATCGAGCCTCGTCCGCCCACATCGCCCCCACGAGGAGATCGGCCGCCTCGGCGGCCAGCTCCTCCAACTCCGTTGCCACGCAAGCCCCCACGCCCATCGAACCGCCTGGAGGGGCAACGGTACTAAGCGCCGACCCCTTCGGCCGCCCGCACCGCGTCCCGATAGGCCCGCGCGGCCACGCGCAGAGCCGCCTCCGGGTCGACGCCCGCCGCCTCGGCGCGCAGGGCCAGCGCGAGGAGTTCGTAGCCGACGCCCTCCCCGGTGGGCACCGCCACCTCGAGGCCTGCCGTCCGCACCCGGGACGCCAGCTTCGCGGCGAGCGCGAGGCCGGGCTGGCCGAGGGGGATGCCCTCGGTCACCGATGTGCGCCGCTTCTCCTCCGCCTTCGTGCGGAGCCAGTGCGCCTTCACGTCCTCCGGCGTGTCCGCCGAGTCGTCACCGAAGACGTGCGGGTGGCGGTGGATGAGCTTGTCGACGATGCCGCCCGCGACGTCGTCGATGGAGAACGGGGCGTCGCCCGGATCGCCGGAGGCCTCCTCGGCGATCCGCGCGTGGAAGACGACCTGGAGCAGGACGTCGCCGAGCTCCTCGCGCAGCTCCTCCCTGTCGCCCTCCTCGATCGCCTCGACGAGCTCGTACGCCTCCTCGATCGCGTACTTCGCGAGGCCCTTGTGCGTCTGCTGCGAGGACCACGGGCACTCCTCGCGGATCCGGTCCATGACCTGGACCAGGTCGAGCAGGCGCGCGCCCGGCAGGTCGTACGAGGCGGGCAGGAGCTCCAGGTCCGGCATGGCGACGCGGCCGGAGCCCGCGAGCCGGGCCAGGCCGTCCGTGAGTGCCGGGTCGCCCTCGGCGGTGGCGACGACGAGCACCGTGCGGCCGCCCGCGCAGGCGTCGACCAGTTCCTCCGCGGTGGGCACGGCCTGCTCGACGCGCACGCCGGCCTCGCGCAGATACGGCAGCTGCGGGTGGCCGGCGTCGGCGCACAGCACCTCGTCGGCGCCGTGCAGCGCCTGCCAGGCGGGCCAGGACAGGAGGCCGGGCGCGACCCGGTGGCTGGTGGTCAGCAGGATGACGCGGCCGGCGGGCGCGTCGGCGGGGTCGGCCGGGGGCGGGGTCTCGGTCTCGTTCACCCGTCGAACGTAACCCAGCCCGGTCCGGCCCACGGCCAGTCCCCCGCCGTCCCCTCCTGTACCGCTACTGCCGCTACTGCCCCTACGCCGGTTGTTCCTCCGGCGACGCGCCCGCGTCGGTGACCTCGCGCACCCACGGCGTCTTCGCGTCCGCGCGCTTGTTCTTCTCGACGTCCCATGCGCCGTAGCGCGGGTTCAGGTCGATGTCGAGCTTCTTGGAGGCGGCCGTCAGGGCCTTCCAGAAGACGGCCTGGCCCTCGGGCGACTGCATGTCCGCGTTCAGCTTCTTCGCGAGCTTCTGCGCCTCGATCTCCGTGCGCAGGCTGTCGTCGAGGCGGGACGGGGCGACGCCGTACTGCTGCAGCCAGGACTGCTCCAGGGCCTTCCTGCCGCCCTCCTGCTGCTCCATGGCGGCCCGCATGGTCTGGATGTCGCGGCGTGTGACGCTCACTCCGGCGTCGGTGGCCGCGCGGTGCAGGACCTTGTCCAGGACCATCGTGTGCAGGGTGCTGCGGGTGAGGCCGCCGGACTTGGCGATGGCCTGCGAGTACTGCGCGTCGTCGGGGATGGCGGCCCGCTGCGCCTCGCGCACCTCGTTCACCCGTCCCTCCAGCTGGGCGACCGTGATGCGGTCGCCGCCGACGACGGCCGCGGCGCCTGGGTGCGCGTCGCTGCCGCAGGCGGTGAGGAGGGGCGCCGCGGCGAGCGCGGCGGCGGAGAGGATGAGCGCGGTGCGGCGGCTGTTGCGGCGGTGCAAGGTGGGGCCTCCCTGCTACGAGTTTGTGCGTCGGTGCACAAAGTCCGGCAGTGATCGATGGTAGGCAGTGGCCGTCTTCTCGGCCAGCCATTCGACCAACGATTCGGCGGGAGTTCGGGCACCCGGCACCACTCCACCGCCCGTCGCTAGGGCGTGTCTTTCGGATCAGCCCGGGCCCGCGACGCCTGGCACGGCGCCTCGCGGCGTTGTCGCATCACCCACGGACACCCAGTCCGCGGGCGATGCTCCGCCTTGCGATGCACCGCACCAGACGCCGCGGGCTGACCGGACCGATCCAAAAGACACGCCCTAGCCGCGCACCTGTCCGAGCCACTGCAGCGTGCGCCGGATCTCCGCCGGGAACGGGTGGCCGGGTCCGTGCAGCAGCTCCGCGTCGTGCAACAGCCGGACCAGCGTGTCGTGGGCGGCGTGCCGGTCGCCGAGGGCGAGGAGCAGCTGGCCGATGCGGCGGCGGATCTCCAGGGACTGGTGGCGGTCCTCCGTCGCGTACTGGTTCTCGTAATAGGGGAGCAGCGCGCGGTACTCGGCGAGGGCCGCGGCCGGTTCGCCGAGCTGCTCCAGGCACTGAGCGGCCTCGTAGCGGAACTGGAGGGAGTGCGGGTCGGCCTGGCCGGACTCGGCGGCGCGCTCGTCGGCGAGGCGCCGCAGCTCGGGCAGGGCGCGGCGGTACTGGCCGTCGTCCATGAGCGTGGCGGCGTACTGCTTGCGCAGGGTGCGGACGACGGGTGAGTGCTCGCCGTGCTTGGCGGCGGCGGCCGGGAGGATCGCGCCGAGGATGTCGACGGCCTGGGTGATGCGGCCCTCGCCGAGGAGCCGCTTGACGTCCTCGACGGCTTGGGCGACGTCTTGCTGGGGCGGGGCGCCGGGCGGCTGCGAGGGCATGTCGGGGGTGGCGGCGGGCGTCGCGACGCGGTCCGGCCAGGGGGCGTGCGGGCGCAGGAAGGGGCGGGTGGGGTCGAGGGGCCGGCCGGAGGGGGTGCCGCGGCCGGGCAGCAGCGGTGCCAGCTCCGCGTAGACCTCCTGGGCGCTGCCGTGCCGGTGCTGGGGGTCCTTGGCGAGCAGCCGCAGGACGAGGGCTTCCAGGGCCTCCGGCACCTCGGGGCGGAGCCGGCGGACCGGCAGCGGCGGTTCGTAGAGGTGGCGGTGGAGGACGCCGAGCGCGGTGGAGCCGGAGAACGGCACATCGCCGCTGAGGAGTTCGTGCAGCAGCACGCCGAGCGCGTAGAGGTCGGTGTACGGGCCGACCGCGCCGCCCATGGCCTGTTCGGGGGCCATGTAGGCGGGGCTGCCGATGGGTGATCCGGTGTGGGTGAGGCGGGTGGTGTCGGTGTCCATGACCGAGGCGATGCCGAGGTCGAGGATGGAGACGGTGCCGTCCTGTTTCACCATGACGTTCCGCGGCTTGAGGTCGCGGTGGACGATCGGCACGGCGTGCACCGCGGAGAGCACGGCGCACAGCTGGGCGGCGACGGCGACGGCCCACTGCCAGGGGTAGGGGTCGTGCTCGGCGAGGTGGTCGCCGAGGTCCGCGCCGTCGACGTACTGCATGACGAGGTAGAGGTCCTCGCCCTCGCTGCCCGCGTCGTGGACGGTGACGAGGCCGGGGTGGTCGACCTGCGCGGTGACGCGGCACTCGCGCACGAAGCGGCGGCGCAGCTCCTCCGCCTCGGCGCCGGCGACCCGGTCGGGCCGCAGCAGCTTGACGGCGACGCGCCGGTCGAGGCGCTGGTCGTACGCCGTCCAGACCTGGCCCATGCCGCCCTGGCCGATGAGCGTGGAGAGTTCGTACCGCCCCGCGACGACCCGCACGGTCAGCTGCCGCCTTCCTGCTTGCGCAGGTAGTCACTCAGCTCGTCGAGCTCGGCCCTGACCTGGTGGATGCGGGCGGGGGCGGGACGCGCGGGCGGCGGGGTCTGCTGATACGGCGCCGGGGCGGCGGCCTGCGGATATCCGTAGGAGGCCTGCGGCTGGGGCAGGGGCTGCGGTTGGGGCATGGGCTGCGGCTGGGGCTGCGGCGGTACGTAGCCGGTGAACTGCGGCTGCCGGTACGGGCTGAAGTGCCGGATGTCCGCGAACAGGTAGTAGGCGACGGCGGCGACCATCGTGGAGAGCATGACGATCATGCCGGCGCTGCCGGGGCCCTGGAACTTCTCCTCGCCCGGGTCGACTCCGATGAGCACGAGGGCGAGGATGTCGAGCGCCGTCACGAGTCCGAGGACGACCCAGTCGTACGACTTGCGGGTCACGAGGGCGAGCCGGAGCATCGCGGCCCACGAGAGCAGGCCGCACGTCAGTACCGCGAGCACCACGAACAGCACGCGCAGCGTCACATGCGTCCCCCTGGAGGGCAGCTGCGGTTGCTGCGGCGCGTAGCCCTGGCCGTGCATGGCTGCTCCTGGTGCCTGATGAACGAACGAGTGAGGGTTCGAGCGTATAGGCCTACCGGTACGACCGGTCCCGGGTGTACCGAACCGTTGCCGTACTGGTCAGTCGTGCTTGTCGTACTGGTCGGTCGTACTGGTCACGCGGTCCCGGGCGGAAGGGTTCCCTCCGTCAGACCGTCGTGCATGCCGCGCACCAGCCTGTCGCCGAGCCGGGCCGCGTGGCGCAGCGCGTCCTCGAAGTCGGCGAGCCGCCGGAAGCGTTCGCTGTAGCCGTGCTGTCCGGCGAGCGGCAGCCGGGGCAGCTGGAGGCGGCGGACGTCGAGCCGGGCGGCGGTCGACGCGTAGCTGCTCGCCTGGCGGTGGTTGGCGGTGCCGCGCAGGAACCCGGCGAGGAACCACGGGTCGAGCGCGGCCGGGTCGGGGCGGAGCAGGGTCAGGCCGCGGCCGAGGGCGGCGCCCGCGGTGGCCTCGTCGATCACGCGGGCCGCGGCGCCGCCGCCGAAGACGGGCACGACGACGTCGCCGGGTTCGGTGCGCACGGGGTCGTCGTCCGCCGTGCTCTCGTGGGCGGTGCCGGAGGGCGGGCCGCCGGTGAGCACGTCGTGGTCGGTGAGCACGGGGGTGCCGGCGGCGCCCGCGCCGGTGCCGGTGTGCAGGGACAGGGCGCCGGCGCGGGCCAGTTCGCCGACGGTGGTGAGCGGCGGGCGGGCGGTGCCGGCGGCGGACGGGGTGAGGTCGTCCGGCGGCGGCGCGAGGTCGGCGGCCCGGCGCAGCGCCTCGCCCAGGCCCTGTCGTACGGTCGCGAGCTCCGTGCCGCCGTCGGCCGCGGCGGGCGGCGGGAGGCGGCGCGCGGGCGCCAGGTCGACCTCGTCGTCGAGGAGTTCGAGCACGGGCACGCAGCGGGCGGTGCCGGGGCGTTCGTCGAGGGTGCCGTGCCGCTCGACGTGCTGCCAGGCATCGAGCACGGCGTCCTGGACGGCGGGCCAGGACTGCCGGTCGCGGCCGTCGGCGGCGAGGAGGCCCGCCGTCTCCACGAGCAGCAGCTCGGGCGCGGGCCGCGCCGCGGGGTCGGGCCTGCGCAGCACCCATACGTGCAAGGGCAGGTTGTACGGGGGCGCCGCGCCGGCCGGCAGGGCGATGACGGCGCGGAGCGCGCCGCGGCGCAGCAGGTCGGCGCGGATGCGGCGGCCCGAGCGGCGGGACGCGGCGGCGGGCGGCATCAGCAGGACGGCCGTGCCGCTGTCGGTGAGGCGGGCCAACGCGTGCTGGACCCAGGCGAGTTCGGACTCGGCGCGGGCCGGGAAGCCGTACTCCCAGCGGGTGTCGTAGGCCAGCTCGTCGTGGCCCCAGTTGCGTTCGTTGAACGGCGGGTGGCAGAGCACGGCGTCGGCCTTGTGGCCCTCGTAGGCGTCGGCGCGCAGGGTGTCGGCGGCCATGGTGCGCACGGTCGCGTCGGAGTGCAGGGCGAGCCGGAGCGCGGTGAGTGCGGCGAGCTCCGGGGCGCTGTCCTGGCCGTACAGGTACTGGTCGGGGCGGGGCGGGACGGCGCGCAGCAGGGCGCCGGTGCCGCAGGCGGGGTCGAGGACGGTGCGGGCGGGGGCCCGGCTCTCGGCGATCCGGGCCATCAGTTCGGCGGGCCCTGTCGGGGTGAGCGTGTACTGGCGCGGGTTGGCGTCAATGTGCCGGCCGAGCAGGAACTCGTACGTCTGCTTCGCGCCCAGCTCGGCGGCGAGCTCGGCGACGCCGCGCAACAGCGGGGCGGACGGCAGGAGTTCGGCGGGTTCGGGGACGCGGACGGCGCGCCTGCGCCGCACCCCGAACCGCATCGCCACCACCTCGTCGAGCTCGTCCGGCAGGAGCTGCGCCATCCGCTCGTCGGAGACGGCGCTCACCGAGAGCCAGGCGGGCGGCTTGTCACGGATGAGGAGCAGGACGCAGCCCACGTGCAGGAGGGCGGTGACGGGGCCCGCGGGGTGGCCTGCGAGCTGCTGCCAGACGCGTTCGCGGAGCGGGACCTCGACGAGTTTGCCCTGGCCGCGCAGCCACCGTTCGACCTCGGTGAGCGCGAAGGAGGGGCTGGTCTCGGTGCCGCCGACGGGTTTGGGGAAGTCGCCGTGGCGCCGGCGCCAGTTGCTGACGGCGGCGCGGCCCACCCCGGCGAGCCGGGCGATTCCGGCGGCGGTCACTTCGGTCGCGTCGTCCCGCGGCGTCATCTGGCAGCTCCCCTCGGCGCGCGGGGTCAGTCGCGCGCCGGGTCGAGCATACCCAGGGAGATCACCGGCACGGCCCGATTCACGGCGTTAACCAAAGATCCATCAATTCTCGTGTTGACTCGGTTCACAGAATCCTGCTCTGATGTCCCCACCGAACGACTTCCCTGGGGGGATCTCCATGCGCCACCACCGCCGCCACCTGCGCCGTACCGCCGCCCTCACGGCCTGCCTCGTCGCCGCGACCGTGGGCCTCACCGCCTGCGGCTCCGAGAAGGACGACAAGCCGAAGGAGCCCTTCGCGGGCATGTCCGGCACCGAGATCGTCGACAAGGCCGTCAAGGCGACGAAGGGCGCCGAATCGCTGAAGCTGGCGGGTGAGGTCTCCGACGACGAGGAGAGCGGCCCGATGAAGATGAACCTGGCCCTCGACACCTCGGGCAAGTGCGCGGGCAAGCTGGCGGTCGGCGACGAGGGCTCGTTCGACCTGATCGTCCCCGGCGACAAGACGGTCTACGTGAAGTACGACGAGAAGTTCCTGCGCGCCCAGAGCAAGGGGCAGCCGAAGGACGAGACGGACGCCGTGGTCGACATGCTCGCGGGCCACTGGGCGAAGACGAAGGCGACGGGTGCCGACGCGAAGGACATCGCCGGCATGTGCGACCTCGACACGCTGCTCGAGGACTTCGGCGACGTCAACTCCGGGGCGCGCAGGGGTGCGACGACCACCCTCGACGGCACCCCCGCCATCAAGATCAACGCGCATGACGCCAAGGACAAGTACACGCTCTACGTCGCCACCGAGGGCAAGCCGTACCTGCTGAAGATCATCGACAGGGGCGTCGCCGAGCCGGAGCACCTGACGTTCAGCGACTACGACAAGCCGGTGAAGACGGCGCCGCCCGCGGGCAAGGTCCTCGACATCGACAAGCTGGGCAGCTGACGCCACCCCCCGCGGACGGAACACCCGCTCAGAGCGTGTGCCGCACCCACACGTTCGGCTCGACGTACACGCCGTAGCCGCGCGCCGGTTCGCAGTGCACCGGCACGAGCGCGCCCGGCACCTCCACCGGACCCTCCTCGTCGAACGGCAGCCCGGTCCACTCCCGCCACTGCGCGGTCGAACCGGACACCGTCATGGAGGCGTGCGCGACCTTCTCGATGACGCCGCCCGCCCGCACGTGCACCCGCAGCCACGGGTCGTGCGGCAGGCCGTCCTCGCGGGTGCGGTACGCGTACTCGTCGATCCGCGCGGCCGGTTCGAGGTGCTTGGCGTTGGGGCGTACGGGGGCGACGACCTCGGTGAATCCGTGGGCCCGGGCGTTCTCCCGCATGGCCGCGAGCATCATCCCGGAGACGCCCTTGCCGCGCGCCGCCTCGTCGACGGTTATCTCGATGGCGCTCACGGTGTCGGGCGTCTTGCCGTGCCGCAGGTCGGAGAACGCCCACAGCAGGACCTGGTCCCAGCCGCCGTCGGGCAGTGCGCCGTCGCCGCGGGAGCGGAGGGCGAACGGCACGCTGAAGGCGCGGGCGACGACCTTGCCGTCGGCGTCGCCGTCGGTGGCGACCAGGACGTACTCCGGGAGTTCCTTGACGATCCGGCCGATCAGCGACCAGCCGACCGGGTCATGGAGGATGAACTCCGGCCAGTCCTCGGCCATGTGCCAGAGCGGGTCGCCGAGCTCCGGACGCTCGGCGAGGGTCGTGATCTTGAGGTCCATGCGGCGCAGGGTACGCATCCTGCGGGGGCGGGCGGTATCGGTTTTCCCTGCGGCACGTGACGGGTGACGGGGCGCCCCGTCACGGCGCGCCCCGTCAGGGGCGCGGGGAACTGCGCGAGCGGGCCAAGGCGACCCGCAGCCGCCGATGAGCCCGCCGTGGGCAGACGCGTATGCGGGCCTGCGGCGCGACACGGACGACCGGGCCCCGTCAGGGGCGCGGGGAACTGCGCGACCAGCCACCGACGGCCTGCGGCGGCCAACGGCCGGAGCCCCGCAGACGCGTCTGCCCGCAGTGGGTTCGTCGGCGTCTGCGGGCCGCCCTGGGCTGGTCGCGCAGTTCCCCGCGCCCCTGAAAGGCCCCTTCGGGGCCTTACCGGGCGCTGAAGCGGGGCGGCGCCTCCGTCGGGGAGCCGCCCGACGGGAGCTTCTCGGCGGGGCACCCGCCCAGCACCTTCCTCATCGCGTCCCGTTCCGCCGCGGTCACCCACACCCCGTACTTCTTCTTGACCGCGACCTGCGCGGCCACATACGTGCAGCGGTAGGACTTGTTCGGCGGCAGCCAGGTCGCCGTATCGCCGTCGCTCTTGCCCCGGTTGGTGCCCGCGTCGACGGCCAGGAGATTGAGCGGGTCGTTGGCGAACGCTATGCGCTTGCTCGGCTCCCAGCGGAACGCGCCCTTCTGCCAGGCGTCCGAGAGCGCCACGAGGTGGTCGATGTCGACCTGGCTGCGGCCGCGCCGGAACGTCACTTCCCTGCCGGTGTACGGGTCGGGCGCGAGCTTCCCGGCGACCACCCGGCACTCGCCGCCCTGGTACCGGACCTCCTTCAGGTCCCGCTTGAGGATGTCGTCCCGGGTCGGGCAGTGGTTGGAGTCGGTGTCGGCCCACGCGCTGCCGAACCGGTCGCGGTCGTAACCGGTCTTGGGCGCGCGGCCCTTGACGGTGAGCGTGTCGACGGCGGCGAGCGCGGACCCGGCCGCGGCGTCGGCCCCCGCGCCGCCGCCCGCCTTGTCCTCGGTACCGGTCTCGCAGCCGGTGAGCAGCGCGGGGACGGCGACCAGCGCGAGCAGGGCCGAGGTGGTACGACGGTTCACCGGACCACCACCGTGTCGCCGAGGGCGACTCCGGCGGGCGTCACGACGTCCGTGTGGATGCCGATGCACATGCCGCGGACGGCGGTGAGGGTCTTGAGGACGCGGTTGTCCACGGGGAGGCCGGGCTGGGCCTGAGTGACCATCACGCACCGCTTGACGCGCTTGATCCCGCGCAGCCGCAGCGGCTCCGCCCCTTGCCCGCCGCCGATGACGATCTCGCGGCCGAGCCAGCTCTCCTCGACCCAGGGTTCGTCGGTCTCCACGACGATGTTCTTGCGCAGCCGCCGTACGTCGACGGGGTCGGCGTCGCCGAGCAGGTCGCCGAGCGCGCGCAGCGAGGCGGTGCCGACGAGGGAGACGGCGGAGACGTCTTTGTGGCCTTCCGGCTGGACTTCCGCCTGGCCTTCCGGCCGGTCTTCCGGCCGGCCGTCCGGCCCCTCCCGGACCAGCTCGACGCCCTCGCCGAAGCGTTCGGGGACGCGGGGGTCGCCGGGTCGCAGCGTGACGCCGTCCGGCGCGGTGACGACGGGCAGACCGTCCTCGTCGTACGCCGCGAAATGCTCGAGCAGTCCGGGGATGCGGCGGAAGCGGGCGTGGTTCTTCCCGCTGGCCAGCTTGCCGTCGGGGAACCGCAGGGCCCACAGCCGGTCACCCACGGCACCGCGCTCGTGGAACTCCAGCCGGTCGTGCTCCTCGCCGAGCATCGACTTCACCGGAAAACGGCGCAGACCCACGACCTTGAGCGTCACTGCGCTCTCCCCTCCCCTGGGCGGACTCTCACGTCCACCACCGTAACGGCCGTGAGAATATCTCCTGTTCACGCCCGTATCGGGAGAATCATGCACCGAAGACCCATGCACCCGGAGACCCATGCACCAGCGCTCGCCCCGGCTCGTCCTCCTGTTCGCCGCAGTCGCCCTCACCGCCACGGCGTGCGGCTCGCCCGGCGACTCGTCCAGCGACTCCTCCTCGCCTTCCGCTCCTTCCGCGAGTACGTCGCCGTCGGCGAGCGCGTCCGCCGTCCCGGAGGGGCGCGGGCTGCAAGGGCCGGCAGCGGCCTTCTTCCTGAGGAGCCTGCGGAAGAACTATCCGGACCTAGACCGGATCAGTGACGACGCGCTCGTGGCCGAGGGCGACGCGTTGTGCACCATCCGGGGCGCCGCGCTCGGCGAGCAGTTCACGAAGTCGATGCGGCGGCTCGGCACCACCAAGAAGCAGACGTCCCGCATCCTGGGCACCGCCCACGGCCTGTGCCGGGACAGGGAGGACCAGTTGTACCGGGACTGACCCGATTACCTCCGCGGTAATCGACCGTTCTCCCCCTCCCCGGCAGGATCGGACTCATCAGCCGCGAGCGCCGACCCCAAGGAGAGTCCCATGAGCACGGAGACCACTGACATCGCCGTCCACACCCGCTCCGTCGTCCAGGAGTTCCTCCGGGCCCGCCTCGCCGGGGACACCGAGCGCATGGTGGAGCTCTTCGCCGACGACGTCGACTGGCTGCTCGCCGAGAACCCAGCCGTCCCGTGGATCCGGCCGCGCTCCACCGGCGCGGAGTGCGCGGCCCAGTCCGCGGAGCTGGCGGAGCACACCGTCGCCGAGGACGCCCGCGCCTCCCTGGACACCTTCCTCGTCGACGGCACCGACGCGGTCCTGTTCGGCCACGTCTCGGGCACCGTCCGCGCCACCGGCAAGTCCTTCGAGGGCCCCTTCGCCCTGCGCCTCACGGTGGAGAACGGCCGGATCACGCGCCACCACCTCTACGAGAACAGCCTCTCGATCGCCGAGGCGTGCACGGCAGCGTGAACGCGGCCCTCTCTCCCCTCCCCCTCACTCGTAACGGGGCAGCCCCTCCGTGGAGATGGTCCACTCGGCGATGGTGACGTCCTCGCCGTAGAGGAAGTCCTTGCGGGTGGCGTAGCGCGGCCCGTCGGGCGTGGAGTGAATGTCGGAGAGGACGGCTCCGGAGCCGGTGCGCGGGTCGAAGATCGCGTACACGGGAATGCCGAGGAGCGGATAGTCGCGGGTCTTGCCGACCCAGTCGTTGTCGGGGTTCGAACGGGAGACGATCTCAATGGCGGCGATGAGGGTGCGGGGGTTGAAGGAACCCTGGCCTTCCATGTCCACCTGGGCGATCACGATGATGTCCGGGAGCCGCATGATGTTCTCCGGCTCGTCCTCGACATCGGGCGCCCCCGTATGTGCCAGGAGCTCGTCCGGCATGACCCGCTCCAGACGGCGGCTGATCTGAGCCGAAGTGAATTCGTGGAGCCGGTTCGGCGCCATCATGTCGTGGACGATCCCTTGCTTGGTGATCTCGAATTTGCCGGGAAGGGTGTCGTCCATCGACTGAACGAAGTCCCGCATGGCGCGATAGACGTGATGGGACGCGGCCCGCCGGGCGTCACCTGAGGCGATGGTCATGGCGTGCGCTCCTCGTCTGTGCCCAGGGGCAAGGGTCGTCACGTTCATGCTAGGCGGCCCGCCGCAGGCCGGGGCGGCAGTCGCGGCACCGCCCGGGCGTCGGGGCCCGGAAGGCCCGGTCGCATCCCTCGCAGTTCTGGAGCGGATCGGGACGGGCCGGGGCGGCTCCGGCCGGCCCCGCGGGCAGGGGCGGTGGCAGCAGCGCGGTGAGCCGGTGGGCGAGGAGGGCGGCCGGGTGCCGCAGATCGTCGGGGAGCGCGGCCGCGAGAGTACGGCGTACGGCATCGGGGGCGGCCCCGCGCTCCAGCCAGGCGGCGGCCGCGGGGGTGAGACGGCGGACGTCCCGCTCGGCGAGGAGCAGGCGGGGGTCGTGGTGGCGCAGGCCGGAGAGGAGTTCGGTGGCGGCCCGGTGCCGGTCGAGGTCGGGGGTGTCGGGCTCGGGGAGGGGCTCGCGGGGAGGCGGCACGCGGTCGGCCCGTGCGGGCTGCTCCGGAGCGGGAGCGGGAACGAGTGCCGGCTCGGCGTCGGGCCGCGTACCGGGCTGGTTGTACGACACCGTCCGGGTGACGACCTCACCCCCGGGCAGCCGCTCCCGCGTCCGGGCGAGATATCCGTGCCGCTCCAGCTCACGCAGGGCCCCGGCGATGCGGTGCTCGCTCTCCGGGAACCGGGCGGCGAGGAACTTGATGCCGATGCGGGCCCCGGCGGGCAGCGACTGGATGTGCACGGCGAGCCCGATCGCGAGGAGGGAGAGCTCGCGGTGCTGGGCGAGGTGGTTGCCGACGACCGTGTAGCGGGCCGTGTGCCGGGCGTTGACGTGAACGACACCGGATCGGGGGGTGTCGGCGGGTACGGAGGACTTGGCGCGCGAGGGCGCGCTAGGGTGCTGGAAAGCCATCAGGAAGGGGCTTACTTCCTAGTTGGTCAGGCCCTCGGTCGGGATGCCAGTCCCGCCGGGGGCCGTCGCATGTCTGTGGTTGTCGCGGCGAGCATATGCCCGCGAACAGGCAGGAAAGCCAGCTCAGTTGGTGAATGTCACCCGCGTGAGTGACGGGCGCCGATGCGTCGACGGGTGGTTTGGTGGGGAGGTATTTCCCCAAAGGCTTTCAAGCTTTTATGTCGTGGCGCACCGGTTCACGGTCGACCGGGTCGCGGACGTCCGCGACCCGGTCGGCTTCTGCCCCTCACCCGCCGGGCCGGTCCACCGGCTCGGGGTGTCGTACGAGCCACTCCTGGAACTCGCGGTGGCGGAACTGGTACGCGATGCCGGAGGTCCGCATCAGTCCCGCGGTCACCGTCCAGTCGAGGAACCGCGCCAGTCGGAAGCGGAGTTGGTGGTGTGAGGCGAGGAAAACGAGGTAGCCCACCCAGTCCCGCTGCAGCGCGAGGAGTCCCACCAGGAGCAGGCTGCCCATCACCGCGTCCGCGGTCTGGGCGCCGCCGGTGGTCACCGCGCCGGTGACCGGAACGCCCACGCACAGAACGAAGGTCCACCAGCCCGCTCTGACAGGGCCGGCCGGTCCGACCGCCGTGCTGTCCAACTGGCCCGCGGACGACCATGTCAGCACCGCCAGGCAGAGCCAGCCGAGCAGCAGCAGGAACAGCGGGTTGCCACCACCGCCACCCACCGCCTCGGGAAGCGCCTGCCAGGCGCCGGCCGCCAGGAGCGCTCCCGCGATGTAAGGCGGGATCCTGCGAGCACTCGTCCGGAAGAACCGTCGCATCCCCAGCCGCCAGAGCGGACTGCCCAAGGACGGCATCGCGATCTCCGCGGTCATCGACACCGCGTTCCTGCCGCGCGTCTCCTCGATCAGCGAGCCGGCCACCACCGCGAGCGTGAACGCGGACATCAGCATCATGTCGACGTCGGACCACGGCAATGACCGTGCGAGCACCAGGGCCGGGGGTACGGCGGCCAGTGCCAGGCCCGCGCAGACCACGGCGCGTACCCGGCGCGTCGGCAGCCGTTCCCCGAGCCGGTGCAGCACCAGGTCGGTCTCGGCCGCGCTGCCCGTGCCCAGCAGAACGGCCAGCCGGTGCAGGCGGAGGTGGATGTCGTACGGCCGGTAGCGGTCGGGTGCTCTGGGCGCGCTGCTCACCGACGCCTCGATGAACCGGCCCAGGAGCAGATCCGCGATCTCGCCCACGGTCGCGGCGGGCACCATCTCTCCCGGATCGCCGTAGCGTTCGTACACCACACTGGCCAGGGTCAGCCGCCACGGCGTCGACAGCGCCGTCGCCAGCACGCCCTGCGGCGCCGCCCCGAGCTCGTCCAGGACCGGCTGCCACGGGCCGGGCCGCCGCGCCGCGCCGCGCTGCCCGAGGAAGCGGATCGCCTGCTCCGGCGTCACCGGGTCGATGTCGATGCGGGCGGCGTCGAGGATATGGCTGCCGTCGGACTCCAAGTCGTCGTACCTGTGCGTGCGGCACGTCAGGACGAGCGGGGCGGGATCAGTGCCGTACTGGTAGGTGGCGAGTGCCTCCAGGGCCCGGCGCGCCCTGGACTCCGTCACGGTCACGTCGTCCGCGTCCATCTCGTCCAGGCCGTCGAGCACCGGGAGGACCATCCGCCCGGCCATGACCGCCCGGGCGGACCTCGGCGGCAGTCCGAAGTCCCGCTCCAGATGGCGGACGACCCAGTCGGACAGCAGCTCGTCCCCGTCCCAGTCGGCGAGCGCGATGAGCACGGCGACCGGTTCGTCCTCCGCCCGCGTCCGGTTGAGCTCCATGACCAGCTTCCTGGCCAGGACGGTCTTGCCCGCTCCCGCCGCCCCCGTGACGACCAGGCGGCGCGGCCGCAGCGCGCGGTAGTCCTCGACCACCCGCTCCAGCTGCCCGGCCGGGGTGGCCGGCAGCTCCGCCGCGCGGGCGTGGGCGTAGGGGCGGAAGGTGAACGTCACGTCGATGGCCGCGAGGTCGCCGCCGAGGCTGTGCGTCCACTGCGGTTCGCCGACCGAGTGGACTTCCCTGGCGAGTCTGGCGACCGCGGCCGCCTGGTCCTCGCGCGCCCCCGGCCTCGCCCACAGCAGCGCGACCAGCGCGACGACGAGGCCCGGCAGACCGACGACCATGGAGACCAGGCCGCTGCGGTCGGACACGCCCAGGGGATCGTGCTCCGGAACCAGTACGTAGACCAGTGCCCCAGCGACCAGGAAAGCGGTCGCCCCCACCCAGACCATTCCCGTCCCGCGCCCCCCGGCTGCCATGGTGGACATAGTGCCGCAGGACGCGGGAGGCGAACCCTAAGATCCCAGGATCGACGTCAGGAACTCCCCGACCCAGCCAAGCAGTTCCCGCCCGACCAGCGGCTTGCCGCCGACCTTCGCCGTCTTGGGGCGGGGGACCAGGATCTGGTTCGCGGTCGGCTTGATGACCGTGCCGGGGTAGAGGCGCTTCAGCCTCAGCTCCTGCGACTCCCGCAGATCGACCGGCGCGAAGCGGATGTTGTTGCCCTGGAGGACGATCTCGCCGACGCCGCAAGCTCGGGAGAGCATGCGGAGGCCCGCCACCAGGAGGAGGTTCTCCACCGGCTCCGGCAACTTGCCGTAGCGGTCGGTGAGTTCCTCGCGTACCGCCTTGATGTCCTCCTCCGTGTTGGCGGAGGCGATGGCGCGGTAGGCCTGGAGGCGCAGGCGCTCGCCGGGCGCGTAGTCGTGCGGGACGTGCGCGTCGACCGGGAGCTCGATCTTGACCTCCAGGGGCGGCTCCTCCTCCACGCCCCCTTCCAGGGACGCCCGGTAGTCGGCCACGGCCTCGCCGACCATGCGGACGTAGAGGTCGAAGCCGACGCCCGCGATGTGGCCCGACTGCTCGCCGCCGAGGAGGTTGCCCGCGCCGCGGATCTCCAGGTCCTTCATCGCCACGTACATGCCCGCGCCCATCTCCGTGTGCTGGGCGATGGTCGCGAGGCGTTCGTGGGCCGTTTCCGTCAGAGGCTTCTCCGGGGGGTACAAGAAGTACGCGTAGCCTCGCTCGCGGCCTCGGCCCACTCGGCCGCGCAGCTGGTGGAGTTGGGAGAGGCCGAAGTTGTCGCCTCGCTCCACGATCAGCGTGTTCGCGTTGGAGATGTCGATGCCCGATTCGACGATCGTCGTCGAGACGAGCACGTCGAACTTCTTCTCCCAGAAGTCGACGACCACCTGCTCCAGGGCCTGTTCCGACATCTGGCCGTGGGCCGTGGCGATGCGGGCCTCGGGGACGATGTCGCGGAGGCGGGCCGCCGCGCGGTCGATCGATTCGACGCGGTTGTGGATGTAGAAGACCTGGCCCTCGCGGAGCAGCTCGCGGCGGACCGCCGCGCCGATCTGCTTCTCCTCGTACGGGCCGACGAAGGTCAGGACCGGGTGGCGCTCCTCGGGCGGCGTGGTGATCGTGGACATCTCGCGGATGCCGGTGACCGCCATTTCGAGCGTACGGGGAATGGGGGTCGCCGACATGGTGAGGACGTCGACGTTTGCGCGGAGCTTCTTCAGCTGCTCCTTGTGCTCGACGCCGAAGCGCTGCTCCTCGTCGACGATGACCAGGCCCAGGTCCTTGAACTTGGTCTCGGAGGAGAAGAGGCGGTGCGTGCCGATGACGATGTCCACCGAGCCGTCGCGCAGGCCCTCCAGCGTCGCCTTCGACTCCGTCTCCGTCTGGAAGCGGCTCAGCGCCTTCACGTTGACCGGGAACTGCGAGTACCGCTCGGAGAACGTGCCGAAGTGCTGCTGGACGAGGAGGGTCGTGGGGACCAGGACCGCTACCTGCTTGCCGTCCTGCACCGCCTTGAACGCGGCGCGGACCGCGATCTCCGTCTTGCCGTAGCCGACGTCGCCGCAGATCAGGCGGTCCATCGGGACCGTCTTCTCCATGTCCTCCTTGACCTCGGCGATGGTGGTGAGCTGGTCAGGCGTCTCCACGTAGGGGAAGGCGTCCTCCAGTTCGCGCTGCCAGGGGGTGTCGGGGGCGAAGGAGTGGCCGGGGGCCGCCATGCGCGCCGAGTACAGCTTGATGAGGTCGGCGGCGATCTCCTTGACCGCCTTCTTCGCGCGCGCCTTCGTCTTCGTCCAGTCGGCGCCGCCGAGCCGGTGCAGCGTCGGGGCCTCGCCGCCGACGTACTTGGTGATCTGCTCCAGCTGGTCGGTGGGGATGTAGAGCCGGTCGCCGGGCTGGCCGCGCTTGGCGGGGGCGTACTCCACGACGAGGTACTCGCGCGTCGCGCCCTGGACGGTGCGCTGCACCATCTCGATGTAGCGACCGACGCCGTGCTGCTCGTGGACGATGTAGTCGCCGGTCTCCAGGGTCAGCGGGTCGATCGTCTTGCGGCGGCGGGCCGGCATGCGCTGGCCGTCCTTGCCGGCCGCCTTCTGGCCGGTCAGGTCGGTCTCGGTGAGGACGGCGAGCTTGAGGGCCGGGTCGATGAAGCCGTAGTCGATGGAGCCGCAGGAGACGTGCACCAGCGAGGGCGTCAGTTCGCCGAGGTCGCCGTCGAGGCGGGCCGCGATGCCCTCGCCGCCGAGGACCTCGACGGTGCGGGCTGCGGGGCCGTGTCCCTCGGTCACGTAGACGGTGCGCCAGCCGTCGGCGAGCCAGCCCTTGGTGTCCGCGAGGGCCTTCGCGGTGTCGCCGCGGTACGTCTCGGGGGCGTGCATGCCCAGCTTGAGGGTGTCCGCGCCCAGGTCTTCATCGGCGGCGAAGGGGCTCACCGACCACCACATCATGCCGAGGTCGCGCGCGTGGTCCCGGACGTCCGCGATGCCCCACAGCGACGCCGCGTCCACGTCGATGGGCGCCTCGCCGCCACCGGCCGTCGCCGCCCAGGACGCCTGGAGGAACTCCTGCGACGTCGCCACCAGGTCGGCCGCACGCGTCCGCACCCGCTCCGGGTCGCAGACCACGGCCATGGAACCCTCGGGCAGCACGTCGAGCAGCAGCTCCATGTCGTCCACCAGGACGGGGGCCAGCGACTCCATCCCCTCGACCGCGATGCCCTCGGCGATCTTCCCGAGCAGCTCACCGAGCTCCGGGTGGAGCTCCGCGAGGGCGGCGGCCTTCTCCCGTACCTCGTCGGTGAGGAGCAGCTCGCGGCAGGGCGGCGCCCACAGGCCGTGCTCGGCGACTTCGAGGGAGCGCTGGTCGGCGACCTTGAAGTACCGGATCTCCTCGACGTCGTCGCCCCAGAACTCCACGCGCAGCGGGTGCTCCTCGGTGGGCGGGAAGACGTCGAGGATGCCGCCGCGCACGGCGAACTCGCCGCGCTTCTCGACCAGCTCCACCCGGGAGTACGCGGCTGCCGCCAGCGCCTCCACGACCTGGTTCAGGTCGGTGCTCTCACCGCTGCGCAGCGCCACGGGCTCCAGGTCGCCGAGCCCCTTGACCTGCGGCTGGAGGACGGAGCGGACCGGCGCGACGACCACCGAGACCGGGCCGGTCTCCGGGTCGTCCGTGCGGGGGTGGGCAAGGCGGCGCAGCACGGCGAGGCGGCGGCCGACCGTGTCGGAGCGGGGCGAGAGGCGCTCGTGCGGCAGCGTCTCCCACGACGGGTACTCGGCGACGCCGTCCGGCGGCAGGATGGTGCGGAGCGCCGCGGCCAGGTCCTCCGCCTCGCGGCCGGTGGCCGTCACGGCGAGGACGGTGCGGCCGGACTCGCGGGCCAGCGCCGCCACCGCGAAGGGCCGGGCCGCGGGCGGTCCGACCAGGTCGATGTGCGTGCGGTGGCCGTCGGTCGCGGCCTTGACCGCTTCGGCGAGTGCCGAGTCCTTGACGACAGCGTCGAGCAGACCGTGCAGGCTCATTGAAGGCTTTCCGTCCAAGTACCGGGGTGAGCCGGAGTGGGTGGGCAACGCGAACCGCCCGGCACGTCGCACGGGCCGGGGGTCTCCAGCGTACGACTCCGGGGTGATCGGCGCGGCATGGTACCGGCGGGCCCGGCGTGCCCCGGCGGTCCTGGCCGCGCGCTCCCTCCCGCACAATGACCGGAACCGCGCCGGAAACCACCGCACGGAATTCTTTCCCCGCCACGTAAACCGGACGCGTGCCCCAGGCGTACTTCCTTCGAGGACCACGCACCGCACGCACCAGGAGACCACTTGACCGACGAGGAGTTCGAGGCGTTCTACGCGCACTCCGTGCGACCCCTGGTCGGGCAGGTGTATCTGATGACGGGCGACCTCCACGAGGCGCAGGACGTCGTCCAGGAGGCCTTCGTCCGCGCCTGGGCGCGCCGCGCACGCCTCGAGCGGGACGCCGGGCCCGAGGCGTGGATCAGGACCGTCGCCTGGCGGCTCGCCGTCAGCCGGTGGCGGCGGCGCGGGCGGACCGCGGACGCCTGGCGGCGCCACCACGGGGAGCGGGCCGCCACCGTGCCGGAGCCGGAGCCGGGCACGGTCGCGCTGGTCACCGCGTTGCGGCGGCTCTCCGAGCGGCAGCGGCGGGTGGCGGTCCTGCACTACGTGTGCGACCTCAGCGTGCAGCAGGTCGCCGCGGAGACCGGGATCGCGGCCGGGACCGTGAAGTCCCATCTGTCCCGTGCCAGGGCGGCCCTCGCGCCGCATCTCGACGACGCGCCCGCCGACGCCGCGCCCACCTCGGAGGAGCACCGTGCCTGAGCCCCACTCCCCGGCCGACGACGGCCTCGCCGTCGCGCTGAAGCGGGCCGCCGCGTCGGGCGGCAGGCTCGCCTCGCCGGTCCCCGCCGGACAGGTCTCCGCGCGCGGTGCCCGCCGCAGGCGCCGGACCTACGCGGCGGGCGCGGCGCTCGCCGTCTGCCTGGTGTCCGGGGGCGCGGCGGTCGCCGCGCTGCAGCTGGGCCGCGGGGGCGAACCGGTAGGGCCCGCGGTGCCGCCGAGCCCGACGAAGTCCGCCTCCCTCCCGGAGTCGTCCTCCTTCCCCGACCGGTCGTCCTCCTTCGCCGACCGGTCACCCTCGCCCGGACGGGACTCGCCTCCGCCGACGGGTACGCCGTCGACCTCCCTGCCGCCGCTTGATTCCGCGACGCCGACCACACCGACCACCGCTCCGTCGGGGGACTGACTTCTTTGATGCGCACCACCACTGCACGGGGCTCCGCCCCGGACCCCGCTCCTCAAACGCCGGAGGGGCTGGATCACTCCGCCTCCCACGACCTCATACCGGAGCGGAACCGGACCGCACCCGCCCCCGACAGGGCGAGACGTCTCTGGGACCGCGCCCCCTACCTGCTCGCCGCCGGCCTGTTCGCCGCGTACGCCGTCGTGTCCGTCAGCCGGTTCCGGCGGCTTGAGACGCGCTCCTGGGACCTGGGGATCTTCGAGCAGGCGGTGCGCGCGTACGCGCACCTCCAGGTGCCGGTGGCCGACCTCAAGGGGCCCGGCGCCAACATCCTCGGTGATCACTTCAGCCCCGTCACCGCCCTCCTCGCGCCCGCCTACCGGGTCTTCCCCTCGCCGGTCACGCTGCTCGTCGCGCAGGCGCTGCTCGTCGCCGTCTCCACCGTGCCCGTGACCTGGGCGGCGACCCGGCTCCTGGGGCGCGGTCCGGGGCTCGCGATCGGGGTCGCGTACGGGCTGTCGTGGGGGCTCCAGCGCGCCGTCGACTTCGACTTCCACGAGATCTGCTTCGCCCTGCCGCTGATCGCGTTCTCCCTGGAGGCGCTGCTGCGGCGGCGGTGGCGGGCCGCCCTGCTCTGGGCGCTGCCGCTCGTCCTCGTCAAGGAGGACCTGGGTGTGACGCTCGCGGCGATCGCCGTGGTCGTGGCGGTCCGGTGCCGCCGAACGGACCCGAAGGCCCTGCCGTACGCCCTCGGTGTCGCCGCGTTCGGCGCGGTCGCCGCCCTGGTCACGCTCACCCTGGTCATTCCCGCGTTCAACACGGTCGGCGGGTACGACTACTGGGACAAGGTCGGCGACGCGGGCGGCGCCGCCGGGGTCCTCGACGGGGCCGGCACCAAGCTGCGCACCCTCGCCTGGCTGCTGATCCCCACCACCGGGCTGCTCGCCCTGCGCTCGCCGCTGCTCCTGGTCGCGCTGCCCACCCTCGGCTGGCGGTTCCTCTCCGCCGACGACCACTACTGGGGCACCGACTGGCACTACAGCGCCGTCCTGATGCCCGTCGTGATGCTCGCCCTGGTCGACGCCGTGGACACCGCGCGCCGCAGCGCGAAACCGTGGCTGCGCCGGTACGCGGACCTGTTGCCGGCCTGCGCCGCCACCGCCGCGCTGGCCCTCACGACGTCCCTGCCCCTGGCGGGCGTCACCGAGCCGGGGACGTACGCGAAGAGCAAGGAGGTCGCCGCCGTCGAGCGGGTCCTCGACCGCGTCCCCGACGGCGCGACCGTCGAGGCGAACATCGGGCCGATCAGCAGGCTGACCTCGCGGGCCCGTGTCTTCTGGGTGGGCGCGGCCGACCCGGTCGTGCCCGAGTACATCGCGCTCGACGTCCGCTCCGGCTGGACGAAGGACCCGGTCGCGTACGCGGGCAAGCTGCATCCGGGCGCGAAGTACGTCGCCGAGGACGCCGCGTACGGGTACGTGCTGCTGCGCAGGGACGGATGACGCCGCCGGCCCCGGCGGGTGCGCGATGCGCGCCCGCCGGGGCCGGTCTCCCCCGCACCCCCGTGGCGGTGGCTACTCGGTGGCGATGGCGTTGAGGACGTTCATCCGGCCGGCCCGGAAGGCCGGGACCAGGGCCGCGAAGAGCCCCACGAACGCCGAGCCGATGAAGACCGCGATGATCGTCGGCCACGGGATCTCCAGGACCTTCAGGCCCTCCAGGGCCAGAAGCTTCTGGGCCGTGGCCCCCCAGCCCATGCCCAGGCCGAGGCCGAGGAGGGCGCCGAAGAGGGCGATGACCACCGACTCCAGGCGGATCATGCGGCGCAGCTGGCGGCGCGAGAGGCCGATGGCCCGCATCAGGCCGATCTCGCGGGTGCGCTCGACCACGGAGAGGGCCAGGGTGTTCACGACGCCGAGGATCGCGACGATGATCGCCAGGCCCAGCAGGCCGTAGACCATGTTCAGGAGCTGGCCGACCTGGTCCTTCAGCGTCTGCTTGAAGTCGGTCTGGTCCATCACCTTGTACTGCGGGTACGCGTCCAGGGACTTCTTCAGCGAGGCGTACGCGGCGTCCTCCTGGCCCTTGGTGGCCGAGGCGAACATGATGTCGTTCTGCGGCATCCGGTCCGCCGGTACGTACTGCTCCAGGGTCGTGATGTTCAGGTACATCGCGCCGTTGTCGACGGTGCCGTCGTCCTTGGTGATGGCCGCGAGCCGCAGCTCGGCCGTCTTCCCGTGCTCGAAGGCGACCTTCAGCTCGTCGCCGACCTTCAGGCCGTGCTTGTCGGCGAACTCGTCGCCGACCGACATGGCGTTCTTCCCGTACGCGGCGGACAGTTCACCGGCGACCGTCTCGCGGCGCAGGTCCTTGGCGTACGTCGGGTCGGCGGCGCTCAGCCCGACGCCGTCCACGGCCTTGCCGTCGGGCGTGGTCAGGTCCGCCTCGATCTGCTTGTAGCGGGTGATGTGCCCGATGTGGTCGGCCTTCCCCAGGGCCTCGGCGGCCTTCGGCGTGATGGAGATGCCGGGCTGCGTGGGCTGGACGATGAAGTCCGCGCCGACCGACTTGTCGAGCTCGTCCGTGGCCGAGGCGACCATCGAGGAGCCGACGACGGAGAGGCAGGCGACCAGCGCGAGGCCGATCATCAGGGCCGCGCCGGTGGCGCCGGTGCGGCGCGGGTTGCGCAGGGCGTTGCGCTCCGCCATGCGGCCGACCGGGCCGAACACCCGCAGCAGCACCGCGCTGAGGACGCGGACGACGCCGGAGGCGAGCACCGGGCCGATGACGACGAAGCCGATGAGGGTGAGGACGACACCGCCGCCCAGGAAGAGGGAGCCTTCCTTGGCCTTGTCGGCCTGCGAGGCGGTGTAGAGGGCGAAGACGCCGGTGCCGGTGAGGACCAGGCCGATGACGGCGCGCAGCGCGCTCGCCCTGCCGTCGGCGGGGGTGCCCGCGTCGCGCAGCGCGGCCATCGGTGAGACCTTGCCGGCCCGTCGTGCGGGGAGGTAAGCGGCGAGGACGGTGACGACGATGCCGAGGACCATGCCGACGACGGGTGTCGTCCAGCTGACGGTGAGGTCGCTGGTGGAGAGTTCCATGCCGATGCCGGCCATGAGCTTCATGAGGCCGACGGCGAGGCCGATGCCCGCGCCGACGCCGAGGACCGAGCCGAAGACACCGAGCAGCAGCGCCTCGACGAGCACCGAGCGGTTGACCTGCTTGCGGCTGGAGCCGATGGCGCGCATCAGGCCGATCTCGCGGGTGCGCTGGGCGACCAGCATCGAGAAGGTGTTGATGATGAGGAAGATGCCGACGAGGAAGGCGATTCCGGCGAAGCCGAGCATCGCGTACTTCATGACGTCCAGGAAGCTGCCGACGTCCTTGCGGTTGTCGTCCGCGGTCTCCTTCTGCGTCTTGATGTCGTACGCGGCCTTGTCCAGGGCGGTCGCGACCTTCGCCTTCAGCGCGGTGTCGCTGACGCCCGCGTCGGCGGTGAGGTTGACGTGGGTGAACCGGCCGGTGGTGCCGAGGAGTTCGCGCTGCGCGGTCGCCGTGTCGAAGTAGACGATCGCGGCGCCGGGGTTGGTCACCTTGAAGGTGGCGATGCCGGAGATCTTCGCGGTGTGGTCGCCGGTGGCGGCGATGGTGCGCAGCTCGTCGCCGATCTCGAGGCCGTGCTTGTCGGCGGTGTCGGCGTCGACCATCACCTCGGTGGGGCCGCGCGGGGCGTGGCCGGAGGTGATGTCCATCGAACGCAGGTCGTTCCGGGTCCAGTTGCCCGCGATGGTCGGGCCGCCGTTGGTGGGGCCCATGTTCTTGTTCTTCGCGTTGACGACGGTCACGCTCTGGCTGCTGACGGAGCCTTCGGCGGCCTTGACGCCCGCGACCTTCCCGGCCTCCTTGACGACGGAGGCGGGCATCGACTCGGGCCTGCCGCTGCGCGGCGTCTCGCCCGCGTCCTTCGCGGACTTGGGGGTGACGGTGACGTCGGCGGAGGTCGCCGCGAAGAGCTTGTCGAAGGTGGTGCTCATCGTGTCGGAGAAGACGAGCGTGCCGCAGACGAACGCCACCGACAGGACCACGGCCACCGCGGAGAGCGCCATGCGTCCCTTGTGCGCGAAGAAGTTGCGCATCGAGGTCTTGAGGACGGTCATGAGGTGCGCCCCCGCGCGTCGAAGGACTTCATGCGGTCGAGGACCTGGTCGGCGGTCGGGTGGTGCATCTCGTCGACGATCCGGCCGTCGGCGAGGTACAGGACGCGGTCCGCGTACGAGGCGGCGACCGGGTCGTGCGTGACCATCACGATGGTCTGGCCGAGGTCGGTCACCGAGCGGCGCAGGAAGCCGAGGACCTCCGCTCCGGCGCGGGAGTCGAGGTTTCCGGTCGGCTCGTCGCCGAAGATGATCTCCGGTCGCGAGGCGAGGGCGCGGGCCACGGCGACGCGCTGCTGCTGGCCGCCGGAGAGCTCGGTCGGGCGGTGCTTGAGGCGCCCGGCGAGGCCCACGGTCTCCACGACCTGGTCGAGCCAGGCCCGGTCGGGCTTGCGGCCCGCTATGTCCATCGGGAGCGTGATGTTCTCGAGGGCGTTCAGCGTCGGGAGGAGGTTGAACGCCTGGAAGATGAAGCCGATCCGGTCCCGGCGCAGCTGCGTGAGCTTCTTGTCCTTGAGGCCGGTGATCTCGGTCTCGTCGAGGTAGATCTGCCCCTCGCTGACCGTGTCGAGGCCCGCGAGGCAGTGCATGAGGGTGGACTTGCCGGAGCCGGAGGGCCCCATGATCGCGGTGAACTGCCCGCGTGCGATGTCCACGTCGATGCGGTCGAGCGCGACGACGCGGGTCTCCCCGCTGCCGTACGCCTTCACGACCTGGCGCGCCCGTGCCGCCACGGCCGTACGCCCTCCAGTGCCCCCGTGCCTGGGTGTGGTCACAGCCGTTGTCACGGTAATTCTCCTATGTCGGTCATGCGGTGAGTCGGGCGCGTTCGCCGTGCGAACAAGTCTGGTGTCGCGAGGGGGTCCGGCGCGCTGGTGCTCAGCGCAGTCTTTTCCGGGGGAAAACCCCACCCCCGCCGGTGCGGTGCGCCGTAAAGCCAATCTAAGGACCGGCCGGGGCCCGCTCATCCTCCAGCGGGACGAACGCTCCCCAGTCCGTTGTACGGAGGTTCCCCTAGGGGATCTCCACCCGTCGGTGGAGATCGACTCAGGGTCGCCGTCACCCTGCCCCGCACCCTCGCCGGGTGAGAAAGTGGCCCGCAGCAACCGCGTGCAGGGGGAAGGAAGTTACGTGGGCACCAAGGAAGCGATACGGGGCAGGGGCGCGGTCGTCGCCGCGCTGATGCTCGCCATGGCGCTGGTCGCCGTCGACTCCACGATCGTGTCGACCGCCGTCCCGCAGATCGTCGGCACGCTCGGCGGCTTCTCGATCTTCTCCTGGCTCTTCTCCGGCTACCTCCTCGCGGCCACCGTCACCCTGCCCGTCTACGGCAAGCTCTCCGACACCTTCGGCCGCAAGCCCGTCCTCATCACGGGCTGCGTGCTGTTCCTGCTCGGCTCCGGGCTCTGCGCGCTCGCCTGGAACATGGAGTCGCTCATCGCCTTCCGCGTCGTGCAGGGCCTCGGCGGCGGCGCCGTCCAGGGAACCGTGCAGACCCTCGCCGCCGACCTCTACCCGCTCAAGGAACGCCCCAAGATCCAGGCGAAGTTGTCCACCGTGTGGGCCACCTCCGCCGTCGCCGGACCCGCGATCGGCGGCCTGATCACCTCCTACACGGACTGGCGCTGGATCTTCCTGATCAATCTGCCCATCGGCGCGGTCGCGCTCTGGCTGATCGTGCGCCACCTCCACGAACCCGCGCGCGAGACCGTCCCGCGCGGCCGCGTCGACTGGCCCGGCGCGCTCGCCGTCTTCGCCTGCGGCGGCACGCTCCTCACCGCGCTCGTGCAGGGCGGCGTCGCCTGGGACTGGCTGTCGGCACCCTCCCTCGCCCTCTTCGCCACCGGCCTCGCACTCGTCGCCGTCGTCGTCCTGGTCGAACGCCGGGCCGCGGAGCCGATCATCCCCGGCTGGGTCTGGCGCAGGCGCACCATCGCCGCGGTGAACCTCGCCCTCGGCGCGCTCGGCCTCCTGATGGTCGCGCCGACCGTCTTCCTGCCCACGTACGCCCAGTCCGTGCTCGGACTCGCCCCCGTCGCCGCCGGCTTCGTGCTCTCCGTGATGACGCTGAGCTGGCCGGTCTCCGCCGCGCTCAGCCAGCACGTGTACCGCAGGATCGGCTTCCGCAACACCGCGGTCACCGGCATCTCCGCGGCCGCGCTGATCCTCTTCGCGTTCCCGCTGCTGCCCTACCCCGGCACCGCCTGGCAGCCCGCCCTGCTCATGCTGCTGCTCGGCGCGGCCCTCGGCATCTTCCAGCTGCCGCTGATCGTCGGCGTCCAGTCCACCGTCGGCTGGGCCGAGCGCGGCACGGCCACCGCGTCGGTCCTCTTCTGCCGCCAGGTCGGCCAGACACTGGGCGCGGCCCTCTTCGGCGCGGTCGCCAACGGAGTGCTGAGCGCGCGCCTCGACGGGGCCGGGTCGCTCGACTCGGTGGCCCGCATCCTGGACGACCCGGGATCGGTGGCCGACCCCGAGCCACTGCGGCGGGCCGTCGACTCCGCCGTCGACGCGGTGTACCTCGGGGCGGGCTGCGCCGCCGTACTCGCCCTTCTCGTACTCCTCTTCCTGGCCCCGCGCCGCTTCCCGGTCCTCCAGGAGGCACAACTGGCGCCCCAGCAGGATCAGTTGGCATCCACACAAAAGACCGACTGACTTGGTTCCCCGAAAACCCCGCACACCACCCTTACTTACAAGTAACGTCTCGGCTCCTCTCGCTCCCTGCGGTCCGCACCACCGGACCGGAAGCCGCGCAAGGAGAACCGGGATGACCCACCCTCCGTACGATCCGCAGCACCCGCACCTCACCTACCCATGGCAGCCCCCACCCCCACCGCCCCCGCCGCCCGCGCCCCGCCTCCCCCGCCACCCCGCGCCCGGCCGCCACAGCGACCTGCGCAAGCTGCGCGGCGCCTACCGGCGGCAGCGCAGGATCGCCACCCTCACCGCGCTGGGCTACTTCACGCTCTTCCTCGTCCTGTCCGCCTTCGCGCCGTCCCTGCTGACCGGCACCGTCACCGGCGGCCTGACCACCGGACTCCTGCTCGGCCTCGGCCAGCTCCCCGTCACCTGTGTCGCCCTCCTCGTGTACGAGCGCACGGCACGCCGCCGCCTCGACCCGCTGTCCCGGCGACTGCGCGCACAAGCGGGCGGGGGCCCCGCATGAGCGACCAGGCGCAGACCATGTCCCTGGTCGCCTTCACCGTCGTCGTCACCCTCACGCTGCTGCTCTGCGTCCTGACCGGACCCGACCGCGACGACCTCGACGAGTTCTACACCGGCTTCGGCGCGCTCTCCCCGATGCGCAACGGCCTCGCCATCGCGGGCGACTACATCTCCGCCGCCACCGTCCTCGGCACCACCGGCGTCATCGCCCTCCTCGGCCACGACGGCGTGGTCCTCGCCCTCGGCACGGCACTCTCCCTCACCCTCCTGATGTTCCTGCTCGCCGAACCCCTTCGCAACGCGGGCCGGTTCACCATGGGCGACGTCGTGGCGCGCCGCATGCCGGGCCGCGCCGTGCGGATCGCCGTGTGCGCGGCCACCCTGGCGGCGCTGCTCCCGCTCATGCTGGTCCAACTGGCGGGCGCGGGCGACCTCCTGGCCTTCCTCCTCGGCTTCACCGACGACGGCCTGAAGACCGGCTGCATCGTCGCGCTCGGCGCGCTGATGATCAGCTACGCGGCGATCGGCGGCATGAAGGGCACCGCCCTCATCCAAATCATCAAGATGGTGATGCTGCTCGGCTCCGGCGCGGTGGTCGCCGCACTGATCCTGCGCCGCTTCGACTGGGACCCGGGCGCCCTGCTGGCCGCCGCGCAGCGCGGCAGCGGAGCGGGCCCGGCCTACCTCCGCTCCGGCCTGCAATTCGCTCAGAGCCCCAACCCCCGCCTGGACATGATCAGTTCCGAGCTGACGGTCGTCCTCGGCGGCGCGGCGCTCCCCCACGTCACCATGCGCATGTACACAGCGCGCGACGCCCGCGAGATACGCCGCTCCATGTCCTGGGCGGTCTCCTCGGTCTCCCTCTTCGTCCTCGTCATCACCGTCGTCGGGTTCGGCGCGACCGCGCTGATCGGCGGCGCGGCGCTCGCGAAGGACGACCCGCAGGGCAACACCGCCTACCTGCTCGGCTCCCGCGCGGCGTTCGGCGCCCACACCTCGACCGCCGAGACGCTGCTCTTCACGACGGTCACCACGGCACTGTTCCTGACGCTGCTCGCCTCCGTGGCCGGCATGATCCTCGCCTGCGCCAACTCCCTCGCCCACGACGTCTTCGCGCACGGCCGCGCCTGCTCGCCCCGCCGCGAGATGACGCTGGCCCGCGCCTCCGCGCTGGCCGTCGGCGCCCTCGCGATCGTCCTCGCGGTCCTCGTCAAGGACCACAGCCTCCAGCCCCTGGCCACCCTCTCCTTCTGCCTGGGCGCCTCCGCCCTCGCCCCCGCCCTGGTCTACAGCCTCTTCTGGCGCCGCTACACCCGCACGGGCCTGCTCTGCACGCTCCTCGGCGGCACGCTCGGCGCGACGATCCTGATGACGGGCACCAACCTGGTCTCCGGCAGCCCCGGCGCCGCCTTCCCGAACCACGACTTCACCTGGTTCCCCTTCACCACGACCGGCATCGCCTCCATCCCCCTGGGCTTCCTCCTCGGCTGGCTCGGCACCCGCCTCTCGGACCGCGACGAGTCGCAGGACCACCGCAAGCGGTACGAGGAGGTGGAGGGCTGGATCCTGGCGGGGGCGCTCCGAAGAGGGAGGTGACGGTGCCGGAACCGGTGCCTAGGGCGTCTCCTCCGCCGGTGCCCGGCCCGTCAGGGCGGCGAGGCTGCTGCGTACGTGGTTCATGTGGGCCCGGACCTCGTCCCACTGCTCGCCGTGTTCGCGCAGCAGCCGTTCCGTGTCGCGGGCCAGGCGTTCCTCGACCAGGACGGCCTCCGCGACCAGCTCCGCGCCGCGGGCCTCCGCGTCCTCCTGGCGGTGCCGCGCGGACTCCTCCGCCTCGGCGAACGCGCGCTTGGCCTCGGAGAGGCGGGCCTCCGCGGCGGCCACCCGCTCCGCGTCCCGCGCGTCCGACGCCGCCTCCCGCTCCGCGATCTCCCGCTCGGCGGCCTCCCACCGCTCGCCCTGTTCCTTCTGCTGCTCGGCGAAGAGCCCCTCGCACCGCTCCCGCATCTCCCGCAGCGCGGCCAGCGCCTCACCGCGCCACGCCTTCACGTCCCGCCGGGCGGAGATCCGCGCCTCGTCGGCCGTCGCCCGGTCCGCGAGGAGCCGCTGCCTTACCCGCTCGTCCGTCTCGGCCCCGACCTTCTCGGCGTGCTCGCGCGCGGCCTCCCGCGCCTCCCGCGCCTCGGCCTCGGCCGTCTCGCGCAGGTGCTGCGCCTCGGCCTCCGCGGCCTCACGCAGGGCGGCGGCCTCCGCCTCGGCGAGCGTCAGGATCTGCCGGGCGCGCTCCCCGAGCGTCTCGTACGTCTGGGGAGCGAGGCGCGACACCGCGTCCCGCAGATGCTCGGCCTCCGCCTCCATGTCCTTGGCGAGAACGGTCAGCCGAGCCGCCCGCTCCCACGCCCCGTCCCGCTCCCGCGAAAGACCCGCGGCGTACGCCTCCACCTGCTCGGGACGGTAGCCGCGCCCCCGCACGGTGACGAAGCCGTGCGGCGACGACGGTGCACCGCTGCTGCTCATCCTTGGACCACCTCTCCGACGTACGCCCACCCCACCCGGTCAAGGATGCGGCAAATGGCGCCAGAAGTCGGAATCGGGGCGACATTCCCGCCGCCCACGCCCCGAATGGACGAGGCGCCCGCCCCGGACTCCGGAGCGGGCACCTCGTACGGCGGAGGGCTACAGCAGCCCGTCCCACATCTGCTCGAGCAGCACCGACCACCAGCTCTCCGGCGACGCGAGCGCCGCCGGGTCGAGGGCGGCCAGCTGGTTCTGGAAGTCGACGGTCCAGCGGCCCGCCTGCTCCTGGTTGAGCCCGAACCGCAGCCGCCACATCCGGCCGAGCAGCGCCATGCAGCGCGCGAACTCGGGCAGCCCCGTGTTCACGAACTGCGGCGGCACGGGCGCCCCGCCCGGACCCGCCTCCACCGGCACCGCCACGATGTTCGCCGTGCCGTACTGCACGCACAGCGCACGCCCGAAGTCACTGCCCATCACCAGGTACGAGCCCGCGTCGGACGCCGGCTGCACACCCCGCTCCTGCGCCAGCTCAGCCAGCGTCGGCACGGGACGCCCCGGCTGGGCCTGCGCCCAGAAGAACGGCCCGAAGTCGACGGGCAGACCCGCCACCACGAGGGTGTGCGCCACGATGTCCGGCACGCCCTGCCGGGACACGGCCCGCTGGTCGAACCGGAAGATGCCAGGACCGAAGGCCGCGGCCAGCTCCTGCGCGACGCCCTCCGGCGGGATCGGCGGGGCGGGCGGCAGCTGCTGCAACGGGGCCCGCACGGGTGCCGGGCGCGCCGGGCCGTCCGCGACCTGGTGCAGCTCGCCCTGGTGCGCGAGGAGCTGCTGCATGCCCTGGCGGCGGGACGCGTGGTCCTTCCCGTACGGGGCGATCGACGTGATCCGCGCCTGCGGCCAGGTCTCCCGGATCATGCGGGCGCAGTACGCGCCCGGCAGCTCGCAGGACTCCAGCTCCGTGTGGAGTTCGAGCACCTGCTGCGGCGGCACGTTCATGCCGCGCAGCTCGTGCAGGATCTGCCACTCCGGGTGCGGGGTGCCGGGCGCCGAACGACGGATGAGCTGCTGCTCGGATCCGTCGGCCGCGCGGTACCGCAGCACGGCCTGGTAGCCGGGTCCGACGGTCGGCTGCCCGGTGGGCTGCTGCGGATAGCCGTACGGCTGACCACCGGGTACGCCGGGAGCGCCGGGACCGGGGCCGGGGTGGCCCGGCGCGGGCGGCGGCATACCGGGCGCACCCGGACCGCCGACCGCGGGACCGGCCAGCATCGTCGCGGCGTGGTGGACGCCGCCGCCGGGGGGCGGCGGGGTGCCGGGGGCGCCCGGAGCACCGGGGGCGCCGGGCGGACCGGGGGGCTGCGGGGCGCCCGGAGCGCCAGGGGCACCCGGCGGCTTCAGCCCGCCGGGACCGCCCATGCTCGGATCGGCCAGCATCGTCGCCGCGTGGTGCACGGCACCCGGAGGCGTACCGGGAGCACCGGGCGGCCCGGGAGGTCCAGGCTGACCGGGCTGGCCGAGAGCACCGGGCGGACCGGGGGGCTGCGGCGCACCCGGAGCACCCGGAGCGCCAGGGGCACCCGGCGGCTTCAGCCCGCCGGGGCCACCCATGCTCGGATCGGCCAGCATCGTCGCCGCGTGGTGCACACCGCCCGGGGGCGTACCCGGAGCGCCGGGGGCGTTCGGAGCGGCCGGCGGCTGAGGTCCGTCCGGGCCGAGCGAGGAGACGAGCTGCGTCGGTACGTAGCCACCGGCGGGGGTGCCGGGAGCGCCGGGTCCCGAAGGCGGCGGCGTGCCGCCACCGGGCGCGCCCGGCGGGGCGGGAGGCGGCGGCGTACCCGCTCCGGGCCCCTCCGCCTTGCTGGTGGCGGCGGACGCGATGTCCCCGGCGTTCGGGGCGGACGGCTGAGGCGGACCGGCCGGCGGCCCGGCAGGAGCGGCGGGTCCCTGCGGGTACGCGTACGCGGGAGCGCCGGGGGCGCTCGGCGGCGGGGGCGTCGGCGAACCGGCGGGAGCGGCCGGCCCCGGGGCGGCGGGACCCTGCGGATACGCATACCCGGAGGCATCGGCAGCGCTCGGCGGCGGGGGCGTCGAACCAGCAGGCGGCTGCGGCGCGTTGGCGGACGACGGACCGGCAGGAGCGCCCGGCCCGGAAGCAGCGGGACCCTGCGGATACGCGTACCCGGGGGCGCTCGGCGGCGGGGGCGTCGGCGAACCGGCGGACGGCGCACCGGCAGGAGCGGCCGGCCCGGAACCGGCCGGACCCTGCGGATACGCGTACCCGGAGGCACCGGGAGCGCTCGGCGGCGGGGGCGTCGAACCAGCAGGCGGCTGCGGCGAGTTGGCGGACGACGGACCGGCAGGAGCGCCCGGCCCGGAGGCGGCGGGGCCCTGCGGATACGCGTACCCGGAGGCACCGGCAGCGCTCGGCGGCGGAGGTGCCGACGAACCGGCGGGGCCCTGCGGGTACCCGTACGCGGAGGCACCCGCCGCGCTCGGCGGCGGAGGCGTCGGCGAACCGGCGGGCGGCTGCGGCGAGTTGGAGGGCGGACCGCCGGGGGCGGACTGGGCCGGTGCGGCCGGGGCCGCGGGCGTGCCCGGTGCCGGGGTGTCCAGGGCCGGAGCGATCGCCGTCGCCGGAAGCTGGCTGCCCCCGTGCATCAGGGCGGTCTTGGCGTCCGGCGCGGCACCCTGCGACGGGGCGTCGCTGTCGTCCAGGCCGGTCAGCGGCGGCGCGAACACCGTCGCGGGCAGCGGCACCGAATGGTCGTCGCCCGTATCGGCGTTGGTGTCCGTACCGGCCCACGGAGTCGCCCCCGCGGGCACGCCCGGCGAGGTCGCGGGCAGGCTGTCGTCGCGCTCGGGCACGTCGTCCTCGACGGAGTCGGCGGCCGCGGGCCACGACGTACCGCCACCCGGAGGGGCGGGCGCGGCAGGCGTCTCCGGAACCGCGGACGCCTCCGACTCCGGCGAAGCCCCCGCCCCCGTCCCGGAACTCCCCTTCTCTGCCCGCCGGTCCGGAATGCCCAGCTTGTCCGCCGCCTCCTGGAGCCACTCCGGAGGCGTGAGCAGGAACGACGTCTGGTTCAGGTCGACCCGCTCCGGGGGCGCCGGCACCGCGTCCTGCGGCGCCGCGTCCGGGAGGCCGTACTCCTCCTCGTACCGGCGAATCACCTCGCCCACGGGAAGCCCGGGCCAGAGCGTGGCGTCGCCGCTGTCCCGTGCGATGACGAGCCGCTGCCCGCCGCCGTCGGACACCGGGCCGTTCTCCCGGTCCTCGGCCCACACCACGAACCCGAGGTCGAACTCCCGGACCCGCACCTCACGGTGCTGATAGCCCGGTACGTCGCCGTTGATCCACTCCTCGGCGCGCTCCTGCGCCTGCGCGAAAGTCACCATTGTCGCGTCACTCCCCACCCGGCACGGAGACGGCGTGCGCGAAGCCGCCGTCCACCATCAGGTTCGCCACGGTCTCCAGCTCCGGCGGGTTGCCCGCGAGCCGGGACAGGAATACGTCGAAGTCGTCGCCGCACGGCAGCAGCAGCCGCCGCACGCGCTCGGCCGGCGGCCACCCGGCCGCCTCCGAGACGTCCCGCGCGTCGTCGTACGCGCAGAACCACACCGAACCGATCCGGTCACCCTTGACCTTCACGGCGAGCAGGCCGCCCTGCACGAAACCGACCCCCAGGTAGTCCTTGGTCAGGTGGTCGCGCAGGCACTTGTTGACGTACACCAGGTCGTTGACCGCGGCCTCGTCCCGCACCGTGAAGAACGGCTGGTCGACGAGGAGTCCGAGCTCGGCGTCGAGCGCGGCGCCGACCGGCGCGCAGCCGCCCGCCGCCTTCAGGAAGGAGCGGTAGGCGCCCGGCAGCCGGTACCCCAGGTCCTCCTCCACGCCCTGCACCTGCTGCTCGGTCACCGCGACGGAGGCCTTCGGCAGACCGAAGTGCGCGGGACGCGTCTCCTGGAGCGGGCGCGTGCCCCTCTTCTCCTGGTCCACGGCCGTCGTCGCGATCCCGCCGTGGTGCCGAAGGAGCGCCTTCACCTCGACGGGGACCAGCTCCAGACGGCGGCTGTTCGGCGCGTGGTGCCAGGTCCAGCCGTGCGGGGTCGCCACCGCGGGGATGGTGTCCCACAGTTCGTGGCCCGCCGCCGCCATCGCCGCGTTCGCCGACACGTAGTCCGTCAGGCGCAGTTCGTCGACACCGAAGCCCTCCGGCGGTTCCGCGATCTCCGCGGTCGCACGCGCATACGACGAGAAGTCCGGGAAGCCGTGCTCGTCCACCCGCACACCTCTGGGGTGGCGGGCGGCACGGACCGGGTCCGGGAAGTGCACGACCTGCCCGGCGTAGGCCGCGTTCGGCGGCGCGGACTGCTGCCCCAGCCGACCTGTCGTCATGGCGGTTGCCCCCTGCGGCACTGTGGAAGGTTCTGGTTCTGGTCCTGCGATGTCGACACAGCCTATGCGCAAGAACGGCACCGGTCACCGGGCCTCCGGTTCCATGACCACCAGCCACCGGAGGGTCACCGGACGGTCACCGTGCGACGGATCCAGACGGAAAGCCAGGCGTGTCGCAGTGCCCCAGCTTCCGCACCACCCGCCCCATTTGGCAGGCTGTCCCCCGCAACGCGGGGGCGTGGCACACGCGGTGACCCCGCGAGCAGGGGGAGGGAAGAGCGCAATGCAGACGGCACAGAGCGGCATGTCCGGCCACACGCTGTCCACGACGGCGGCCACGACGACGAACGACACCACCGCACGGGGGCACGGTCCGGCCACCGTCCCGACCCCGGGGGACGCACGCGCAGGCGACCCGCGTACGGGGACCCCACGCGCGGACGACCCACGTGCGGGCGCCCCACGTGGGGATGACTCGCGTACGGGTGCTTCACGCACAGGAGACCCGCGCGGGGGCGATCCCCGCGCAGGAGACCCGCGCGTCGGCTGGAGCGCCACCACCGCCACCACCGCCCACGCGCCCATCCTGCGCCAGCGCCGCGACGGCATCCTGCCCACCGTCGCCGCCGCCCTCTCCGTACGCGGCCAGACCACCCTCACCTGCACCGCGCGCCGCGGCGACGAGCCACCCACGCTCCACCCGCTCGTCCAGGACTTCCTCGACGCCCTCACCAGCGGCCAGCGCGAACGCTTCACCGGCCGCTGCGCCGAGGCCATCCTGATCTCCCGGCACCTCACGGCGGCCGACGCGAGCCGCTCCAAGCGCGCCTCGCGCAAGCCCATGACCAACGGCGAGGCCCGCAAGGCGCTCAAACACGCCAAACTCACCACCCGCCGCATCCGTGAGGACGGTGACCCGCTGCACGGCGCCTTCGCCCAGCCCTGCCGCTCCTGCACCGCCCTCACCGCGCACTTCGGCGTCCGGGTCGTCGACCCCACGACGAGCGAGGCCTGACCGCCGCCCGGCCGACCACCCACCACGACCGCCCGCACCACCGCCCCCACGACCGAACGAGGGCCACCCGATGCACCCCGAACACCCCGCCACGGCCACGTCCGCCGCCGGCGGCAGCACACGCTTCCCCGTCCCCGTCGACGCCGCCCTGCGCGCGGCCGGCTGGCGCCCCGGGCGCTGGGACATAAAGCAGGCCGAGATCTGGGCCGACGCCCTGCGCCGCCACACCTCACCGGCCGGCCACCGGCACACCGTCTTCCCCGCGGCCGTCGAGGCGTGGGCGGAGTTCGGCGGCCTGCACATCACCCCGCAGGGGCCCGGCCGTCAGATAGCGCCCGCCACCGCACACCTCGATCCCATGTACGGGCTCCACCTCGCCCGCACCCTCGGCGACCTGGGCCGCGCCCTCGGCACGGAGGTGTGCCCCATCGGCGAGGAACCCGACAACCAGGCGCTCCTTGCCATCGACATCGAGGGCCGCGTCTACAGCCTCGATCACAGCGGCGACTGGTTCCTCGGCGCCCACCTGGACCAGGCCCTCGCGACCCTCATCACCGGCGCCCAGCCCATCCGCCTGTCGGCGACCGCGCACCTCTAGAACGGGGTACGCCGCCCACGTACGCCTAGCCCGCCACCACGGCCGCCGCCGGAAGCACCGCCGAGACGCGGAAGCCGCCGCCGTCCGTCGGGCCGGAGACGAAGACTCCGCCCAGGCCCGTGACCCGCTCCTTCATTCCCACCAGGCCGTTGCCGCCGCTGGGCAGGCGGGCGGCGTCCGCCGTTCCGTCCGGCTCCGGCGGCGGCTCGTTCTCCACCTGCATGGCGATCTCCGCGCCCCGATACGCAAGCCGTACGTACGTCTTCGCGCCCGCCGCGTGCTTATGGACGTTGGTCAACGCCTCCTGCACCACCCGGTAAGCGGTCTGCTCCACATCGGCCGAGCAGTCGCGCGGCTCACCCTGCACGGACAGGTCCACCGCCATGCCCGCCGCCCGCGACTGGCCCACCAGCTCCTCCAGCTCCGCCAGACACGGGCCGTCCTCGTCGACGGCGCGTGACGCCGCCGCGGCAGCAGCGAACCCCACCGCGGCGAGCGGCAGCGGCTCGGCGGGCTTCGCGCTCTTCGTGCCGTCCCCGGTCCGCAGCACCCCCAGCATCTCGCGCAGTTCGGTGAGCGCCTGCCGGCCCATGTCACCGACGAGCGCCGCGTTCCGCACGGCTTTCTCCGGGTCCTTGCGGGCCACCGCCTGGAGCGCCGCCGCGTGGACCACCATCAGGCTCACCCGGTGCGCGACGACGTCGTGCATCTCGCGGGCGATCCGGGTCCGCTCCTCGTTCCGTGCCCACTCGGCCCGCTCCTCGGCGCGCTCGGCGAGCAGCTGGAGCTCCCGCTCCAGACTGTCGGCCCGCTCCCGCATGCCTTCCACGAGACGGCGCCGCGCGCCGACGTACAGGCCGAGCAGTACGGGCGGCGCGGTCACCCCTATCGCGGCGGTCACCGCGAAGAACGGGATGAACTCGCTGCCGATCGACGGGCTGCCCTCCGCCATGTCCTGGTTGGCCCGCACCAGCGCGACGACCAGCGTCCCCGCCATCGACATGCCGGCGAGGGCGCCCGTGATCCGGCGCGGCAGCTCGGAGGCGGCGAGGGTGTAGAGGCCGACGACCGTCAGCAGGACGCCCATCTGCGCGGGCGTGATCGCGATCGATATCAGCACGACGGCGACGGGCCAGCGCCGCCGGATCAGCAGCGCGGCACCCGCGAGCACCCCGAAGCCGACGCCCACCGGCACGGGCAGTCCCGCGTCGCGCGCGAAGGCTACGCCCTCCGCCCCGCACTCCGCCGCGGACAGCACCCCGAGCCCCGCGTCCAGCGCGGCCCCGCGCCACCGCTCCCACCACCACGGCCCGGTCATGGCCGTGGTGCGGTCGTCCCCCGTCGTGGTCATGCCTTCCAGCGTACGGGCGTTCCGCCCCGGTTTTCCGGCGAGTTTCCCGCTCGGTGATCCAGCACACGCCCCGTTCGACCGAAAGCGAAACCTGCCGGTATCCCTCGAACTGTTGAACCCTTTACGGTTCCGCCCCGGACGTCCGCATTCCGGTTGAGCGGCCCCGACACCGGCGGGGAGTTGTACCGTCGCGTCGGAGGCACTCGGTGGGGCATAGTGTTGGGTGCCGATTCGGCGACCTGGCCAAATGTCCGGTTCAGCCGTTTCATTCCCCCGTGGTGTAATTGGCAGCACTGTGGCTTTTGGTGCCATCTGTCCGGGTTCAAGTCCTGGCGGGGGAGCCAGCCGTTCCGGGTCCTGACCTCCAAGGTCGGGACCCGCCCTCATTTCCACCCCACAACGCCCCGGTATCCTGCGGATGTCCTCCTCCAGAGGAACCCCAACCCATCCGAAGCCGAAGGGCATCCCCGTGAGCGCAACCTGCCCGGCAGCCGTCGTCGTCCTCGCAGCGGGTGAGGGCACCCGTATGAAGTCGGACCTGCCCAAGGTCCTGCACGAGATCTGTGGCCGTTCCCTCATCGGGCACGTGCTCCACGCCGCCTCCGCGCTCTCGCCCGAGCAGCTCGTCACCGTCGTCGGCTTCCAGAGCGAGCAGGTGAGGGAGCACCTGGGCGCCGTCGCGCCGCAGGTACGCACCGCCTACCAGGCCGAGCAGAACGGCACGGGGCACGCCGTCCGCATCGCCCTGGAAGAGCTCGGCGGCCCGGTCGACGGCACCGTCGTGGTGGTCTGCGGCGACACCCCGCTCCTCACCGGCGCGACGCTGCGCAAGCTCGCCGCCGTGCACAGCGACGACGGCAACGCCGTGACCGTGCTGACCGCCGAGGTGCCGGACGCGACCGGCTACGGCCGCATCGTGCGCGACAGTGCGAACGGTGCCGTCACGGCGATCGTCGAGCACAAGGACGCCACCGAGTCCCAGCACGCGATCCGCGAGATCAACTCGGGCGTCTTCGCCTTCGACGGCCGGCTCCTCGCGGAGGCGCTCGGCAAGGTGCGCACGGACAACAGCCAGGGCGAGGAGTACCTGACGGACGTCCTCGGCATCCTGCGCGAGGCCGGGCACCGGGTGGGCGCCGCCGTGGCGGACGACCACGAGGAGATCGCGGGCATCAACAACCGCGTCCAACTGGCGCAGGCGCGCCGGACGTTCAACGACCGGCTCCTGACGGAGGCCATGCTGGCCGGCGTCACCGTCGTCGACCCCGCCTCGACGTGGGTGGACGCCACGGTCACCTTCGAGCGGGACGCGGTCGTGCACCCGGGGACGCAGCTGCACGGCGTCACGCACGTGGGCAAGGGCGCCGAAGTGGGCCCCAACACGCGGCTGAAGGACACCACGGTGGGCGCGGGCGCCCGGGTCGACAACAGCGTGGCGGACAGCGCGGAGATCGGCGAGCGGGCGAGCGTCGGCCCGTTCGCGTATCTGCGCCCCGGCACCCGGCTTGGGACCAAGTCCAAGGCGGGTACGTATGTGGAGATGAAGAACGCGACGATCGGCGAGGGGTCGAAGGTGCCCCACCTGTCGTACGTGGGCGACGCGACCATCGGCGAGTACTCCAACATCGGTGCCGCGAGCGTCTTCGTGAACTACGACGGCGAGGCGAAGCACCACACGACGGTGGGGTCCCACTGCCGTACGGGTTCGGACAACATGTTTGTGGCTCCTGTCACGGTCGGGGACGGCGCGTACACCGCCGCCGGGTCCGTGATCACGAAGGACGTGCCGGCCGGTTCGCTGGCCGTCGCCCGGGGCCAGCAGCGGAATATCGAGGGCTGGGTGGCCCGTAAGCGTCCGGGGAGCGCGGCCGCGAAGGCGGCGGAGGCGGCGTCCCGGGAGCCGGCCGGCGAAAGCTGACCGGAAACAGGTGCGTCTGACACGGCGTACCGTGATAGTGCACATTCGGCCGACTCGACGCACCGGGACGCGTGAGTACGGCAGCGGGAAGAACTCTCTGAGGAGACAGTGCTGTGACCGGGATCAAGACGACCGGCGAGAAGAAGCTGATGCTCTTCTCCGGCCGCGCCCACCCCGAGTTGGCCGAGGAGGTCGCACACAAGCTGGGTGTCGGCATCGTGCCGACGAAGGCCTTCGATTTCGCCAACGGTGAGATCTACGTCCGCTACCAGGAGTCGGCGCGCGGCGCCGACTGCTTCCTGATCCAGAGCCACACCGCTCCGATCAACAAGTGGATCATGGAGCAGCTGATCATGATCGACGCGCTGAAGCGCGCGTCGGCCCGCTCCATCACCGTCATCGTGCCGTTCTACGGTTACGCGCGACAGGACAAGAAGCACCGTGGGCGTGAACCGATCTCGGCGCGTCTGGTCGCGGACCTGATGAAGACGGCGGGCGCGGACCGCATTCTCACGGTCGACCTGCACACGGACCAGATCCAGGGCTTCTTCGACGGCCCGGTCGACCACCTCTTCGCCCTGCCGATCCTCGCGGACTACGTGGGCGCGAAGGTCGACCGCTCGAAGCTGACCGTGGTCTCCCCGGACGCCGGCCGCGTGCGCGTCGCCGACCGCTGGTGCGACCGCCTCGGCGCCCCCCTCGCCATCGTGCACAAGCGCCGCGACAAGGACGTCGCCAACCAGGTCACCGTGCACGAGGTCGTCGGTGAGGTGGAGGGCCGCGTCTGCGTCCTGGTCGACGACATGATCGACACGGGTGGCACCATCTGCGCCGCCGCCGACGCGCTGTTCGCGCACGGCGCGGAGGACGTCATCGTGACGGCCACGCACGGTGTGCTCTCGGGCCCCGCCGCGGACCGTCTGAAGAACTCGAAGGTGAGCGAGTTCGTGTTCACGGACACGCTGCCGACGCCGGGCGAGCTGGAGATCGACAAGATCACGGTGCTCTCGATCGCGCCGACGATCGCGAACGCGGTGCGTGAGGTCTTCGAGGACGGTTCGGTGACGAGCCTCTTCGACGAGCAGTAGAAGAGCGCGGTAGAAGATCCTTTTGGTGCGGCCTCCGTCGCCGAGTAGACTGCTGAAGTTGCTCGGCGAGGGAGGCCGCACTTTTCTGTGCGGCTGTCCGTTATCGACGCGCTCTTCGTAGCAGGCCGTTCGTGGCCGGGTGACCGACTCTTTTTCCGTCACTGCATATACGAGGAGTGCACATGTCCGAGGTGAAGATCACCGCCGAGACCCGTACCGAGTTCGGCAAGGGTGCCGCCCGTCGTCTGCGTCGCGCCGACAAGCTGCCCGCCGTCGTCTACGGCCACGGCATGGACCCGGTCCACATCGCCCTTCCGCACCACGACACCCTGATGGCGCTGAAGACCTCGAACGTCCTGATCAACCTGGACATCGACGGCCGCAGCGAGCTCGTCATCCCGAAGGCCGTCCAGCGTGACGCCCTGCGCATCGGCATCCTCGAGCACGTCGACCTGCTCATCGTGAAGCGCGGCGAGAAGGTCACCGTCGAGATCCCCGTCCACACCGAGGGCGACCTGGCGCCGGGCAACAACCTGCTCGAGCACGTCCTGAACACCCTCCCGGTCGAGGCCGAGGCCACCCACATCCCGGAGTCGGTCACCGTCTCCATCGCGGGTCTGGACGCCGGCGACGCGGTCCTCGCCAAGGACATCCCGCTGCCCGCCGGCTCCACGCTGGCCGTCGAGGACGACACCGTCGTCCTGCAGATCCTCTCCGCGCAGGCCGAGGAGGCCCCGGCCGAGGGTGCCGAGGGCGACGCCGCCGCCGAGGCCTGAGCCTCGCGACGCACATTCGGCACGGCAGCCGCCGCTCCCTCGGGGGGCGGCGGCTGCCGTGTATCAGGCAGTGACGCGCGTATGAAGGAGACATGCACGTGACGACCGACGCCAGCGCGCCCTGGCTGATCGCGGGCCTCGGCAACCCGGGCCCCGACTACGCCATGAACCGGCACAACGTGGGCTTCATGGTGGCCGATCTGCTCGCGCACCGCATGGGCGCCAAGTTCAAGCGGGCCGGCAAGGCCCAGGCGCAGGTGGTCGAGGGCCGCATCGGTCCGCCCGGCCCCGCGAACCGCCGGGTGATCCTCGTGAAGCCGATGTCGTACATGAACGTCTCCGGCGGCCCGGTGACGGCGCTCCGCGACTTCTACAAGGTCCCGACCGAGCACATCGTCGCCGTCCACGACGAGCTGGACATCGACTACGGCACGCTGCGGCTGAAGCTGGGCGGCGGCGACAACGGCCACAACGGCCTCAAGTCGATGACGAAGGCGATGGGCCCCGACTACCACCGCGTGCGCTTCGGCATCGGCCGCCCGCCGGGCCGGATGCAGGTCGCGGACTTCGTCCTGAAGGACTTCTCCGCGACGGAACGCAAGGAACTCGACTACTTCGTGGACCGAGCGGCCGACGCGGCGGAGGCTCTGATCATCGAGGGCTTGGAACGAGCCCAGAGCACGTACAACTCCTGAGGACGCTCACACTGCGTCGCCGGGCAAGCCGGTGCCGCCCAGGGGCGCGGGGAACTGCGCGACCAGCCACGACGAGCCCGCAGCCGAGACACAAACAGGGCCCCGCACCACCCAAGTGGCGCGGGGCCCTGTCACATGAGCCGAGGGCAGCTCAGCCGGTGTTACGCAGCCCAGCCGCCACCCCGTTGACGGTGAGAAGCAACGCCCGCCCGAGCAACGGATCAGGCTCCTCCCCCGCGGCAGCCGCATCCCGCTGCCGCTTCAGCAGCGCGACCTGAAGATACGAGATCGGGTCCAGATAGGCGTCACGGATCGCGAAGGTCTGCTGGAGCGCCGGGTGGGACCCGAGGAGCTCGTCGCTGCCGGTGATGCGCAGCACCTCGCGCACCGTCAGCTCGTGCTCCTCCTCGATCGTGTCGAAGACGTGCTTGAGCTCGTCCGGCACGAGCGTGTCGACGTAGTGCCTGGCGATCCGCAGGTCCGTCTTCGCGAGCGTCATCTCGACGTTGGAGAGGAAGTTGCGGAAGAAGTGCCAGTGCTCGTGCATCTCGTCGAGGACGGTGTCCAGGCCGGCCTCGCGCAGGGCCTTCAGGCCCGAGCCGACGCCGAACCAGCCGGGCACGATCTGCCGGGACTGGGTCCAGCCGAAGACCCACGGGATGGCGCGCAGGCCGTCGAGCGAGACGCCCGAGCCGGGGCGCCGCGACGGCCGGGAGCCGAGGTGCAGGTCGGCGAGCTGGTCGACCGGGGTCGACGCGAGGAAGTACGTCGGCAGGTCCGGGTCCTCGACGAGGCGCCGGTACGCGGAGTGCGCGGCGTCCGAGACGACGTCCATCGCGGCGTCCCAGCGGGCGAGGGCCTCGTCGGACTGGCGGGGGGCGGTGTGCAGGGCGGAGGCCTGCAGCGTTGCCGCGACCGTCAGCTCCAGGTTCTCCCTCGCCAGCGAAGGCACCAGGTACTTGTCGGAGATGACCTCGCCCTGCTCGGTCACCTTGATCTCGCCCTCCAGGGTGCCCCAGGGCTGGGCGAGGATCGCGTCGTGGGAGGGGCCGCCGCCGCGGCCGACGGTGCCGCCGCGGCCGTGGAAGAGGCGCAGCCGGACGCCGTAGCGGTGCGCGACGTCACGCAGGCGCCGCTGGGCGCGGTGGATCTCCCACTGGCTCGTCGTGATGCCGCCGAACTTGGACGAGTCCGAGTACCCGAGCATGACTTCCTGCACGTCACCGCGGAGCGCGACCAGACGCCGGTACGACGGGTCGGCGAGCATCTCGTCGAGGATGACGTCGGCGGCGCGCAGCTCGTCGGTGGTCTCCAGGAGCGGCACGATGCCGATCTTCGCCCAGCCGGCGTGCAGGTCGATGAGTCCGGCCTCGCGGGCGAGGACGGCGGCCGCGAACACGTCGTCGGCGCCCTGGCACATCGAGATGATGTACGACTCGATGACCTCGGGTCCGAAGACTTCGAGGGCCCTCTTGACGGTGAGGAAGACGCCGAGGGTCTTCTCGCCGGCGGCGTCCACGGGGGCCGGGGAGGGGCCGAGGGGGCGCCGGGACCTGAGCTCCTTGGCGAGGAGCTTCTGCCGGTACTCGCGGGGCATGTCCGCGTACCGCCAGGACTCCTCGCCGAGGCGGTCGAAGAGCTGGCCGAGGGCGTGGTGGTGGGCGTCCGCGTGCTCGCGTACGTCCATGGTGGCGAGCTGGAGGCCGAAGGCGGCCAGCGTGCGGATGGTGCGGTTCATCCGGCCGTCGGCGAAGAGGGCGCCCTTGTGCTCGCGCAGCGAGGTCTGGATGAGGGTGAGGTCCGCAAGGAGCTCGCTCGTGCCGAGGTAGTCGCGGCCCGGCTCGTGCGGGGTGCCCTTGGCCAGGCGCTGCTTGGTGTTCTCCAGCTTCTGCCGGATGCAGGTGGCCTTGAGGCGGTAGGGCTCCTCGGCGTTGAGGCGCTTGTAGCGGGGGCTGATCTCGGGCAGCCGCTCCAGGTCGCTCTGGAGGGAGGCCCTGAGCTCGTCGGTGGCTCCGGTGTAGCGGATGGAGTTGGAGAGGAAGCCGCGGAGCTCGTCGATCATGTCGAGCGCGTCGTTGATGCCGTGCTCGTGCTGGAGGATCAGGACGTCCCAGGTGACCTGCGGGGTCACGTTCGGGTTGCCGTCGCGGTCGCCGCCGATCCAGGTGCCGAAGCTGAGGGGCCGGGTGCCTTCGGGGAGCTGGACGCCGACGCGCTCCAGTTCGGCGGTGAGGTCTTCCAGTACGTCCCCGACGGCGCCGGCGTGCAGCTCGTCGAGGTAGTAGATGGCGTTGCGGGCCTCGTCGGCGGGCTCGGGGCGGACGACGCGGAGTTCGTCGGTCTGCCAGACGAGGTCGATGTTCTCCGCCAGTCGGGTGTCGTGGCGGCGCCGGTCGGACTCGATGACCGGGGTCTCCAGGAGCTCGGCGACGCGGCGGAGCTTGTTCAGCACGGAGCGGCGGGCGGCCTCGGTGGGGTGCGCGGTGAAGACGGGGCGCACGTTGAGGTGCTGCACGGTCTGGCGCAGGTGCTCGGGGTCGGCGTCCTTGAGGCGGTCGGCGGTGCGGGCGAGGAGACCGCCCTCGGCGGCGCGCCGGGCGCGCAGCTCGCGGCCGCGGTGGACCTGCTCGGTGACGTTCGCCAGATGGAAGTAGGTGGAGAAGGCGCGGACGAGCTTGGCCGCGGTCTCCAGCTCCGTGCCGCCGAGGAGCTTGGCGGCGGCCTCGCCGTCCTCGCGCGTCAGACGGCGGACCTTTTCGACCAGTTCGAGGAGTTCGGGACCCTCTTGGCGTACGAGGGTCTCGCCGAGCAGGTCGCCGAGGCGGCGGATGTCGGCGCGCAGCTCGGTGCTGGCGGTGCTTGTGGCCTGCTGGCCCTGGTCGTCGGCACTGCTCACAGGTGCGGCTCCTTGCAGTGTTGAAGCGCTTCAAGACTGGGAGGGGTTCCGGTGGGAAACCGGGGAGATACAGAGCGGACCGCGCTGTCCGACCGTGTCCAAGGATAGGTGTCACTTGGGGCACGGAGCTCGCGGGCTCTTGCCCAGGAGCTCCGCACTGCCATACTTACGTCGCCGTAGGTTACGGAACCGTAGGTAACGTGGTATCGCAGCCGTTGCAGGAACCGTGCCCGTGCACTGCTCCCACCTCAGCCCTCGACCCCATAGGGGACGTGCCCATGACGACAACCTCCGATGCGTACTCCGACTCCGATGTGATCGAAGACGCTCCGCGGGCCACCGGATCGGCCGATCCGGTGGTCCCGGCGACGCTGGGCGGCGAGCGGAAGCGCTCGCTCGAACAGGTCGCCCTGCTCCTCTTCATCACCGTCCCGTTCCTCGCCCTGGTCGCGGCGGTGCCGCTGGCCTGGGGCTGGGGGGTGAGCTGGCTGGACCTCGGCCTGCTCGTCTTCATGTACTTCCTGGGGTGCCACGGCATCACCATCGGCTTCCACCGCTACTTCACGCACGGCTCCTTCAAGGCGAAGCGGCCGCTGCGGATCGCGCTCGCGGTGGCGGGGTCGATGGCGGTGGAGGGACCCGTGGTGCGCTGGGTGGCCGACCACCGCAAGCACCACAAGTTCTCCGACGCGGACGGCGACCCGCACTCCCCGTGGCGTTTCGGCGAGACGGTGCCGGCCCTGATGAAGGGGCTGTGGTGGGCGCACATCGGCTGGATGTTCGACGAGGAGCGGACGTCGCAGGAGAAGTACGCGCCGGACCTGGTCAAGGACCCGGCGATCCGCCGGATCTCGCGGCAGTTCCTGATGTGGACGGTCGTGTCACTGGCCATCCCGCCGCTGGTCGGCGGCCTTGTCACCATGTCGTGGTGGGGCGCGTTCACGGCGTTCTTCTGGGGCTCGCTGGTCCGCGTCTCGCTGCTGCACCACGTCACGTGGTCGATCAACTCGATCTGCCACGCGGTGGGCAAGCGCCCCTTCAAGTCGCGTGACCGCTCGGGCAACGTGTGGTGGCTCGCGGTGCTGTCCTGCGGCGAGTCCTGGCACAACCTCCACCACGCCGACCCGACGTCGGCGCGGCACGGCGTGATGAAGGGGCAGATCGATTCGTCGGCGCGGATCATCCGCTGGTGCGAGCGGCTCGGCTGGGCGTACGACGTGCGGTGGCCGTCGAAGGCGCGCATCGACTCCCGCCGCCGGCCGCAGGCCGCTGACGCGGCATGATGGACGACGTGGCGACCGACTCCAGCAATTCAGGCCCTGCCGGCAAAGAGAAGCAGCCCCGGCGCACCCGCCGGACCCGGATGACGGGTGCCGAGCGCCGGGAGCAGCTGCTCGACATCGGTCGCACGCTGTTCGCCGCCAAGGGGTTCGAGGGCACGTCGGTGGAGGAGATCGCCGCGAAGGCCGGCGTCTCCAAGCCCGTCGTGTACGAGCACTTCGGCGGCAAGGAGGGGCTGTACGCGGTCGTGGTGGACCGCGAGATGCGGCAGCTCCTGGACATGGTGACGGGGGCGCTCACCGCCGGGCACCCCCGGGAACTCCTCGAACAGGCGGCGTTCGCCCTCCTCGACTACATCGAGACGTATACGGACGGCTTCCGCATCCTCGTCCGCGACTCTCCCGTGGCCCAGTCCACGGGCACCTTCGCCTCCCTGATCTCGGACATCGCCACGCAGGTGGAGGACATCCTGGGCCAGGAGTTCAAGGGCCGCGGCTTCGACCAGAAGCTGGCGCCGCTGTACGCGCAGGCGCTGGTCGGCATGGTCGCGCTGACGGGCCAGTGGTGGCTGGACGCGCGCAAGCCGAAGAAGGCGGAGGTGGCGGCGCATCTGGTGAATCTGGCGTGGCACGGGCTGGACGGGCTGGAGCCGAAGCCTCGTCTGATAGGCCACCGTAAGAGCTGACGTCGCCGCCGTCACTCCTCGTCCGGCTCCAGGAATTCCAAGCGGTTGCCCACCGGGTCCTCCGAGTAGAAGCGGTGGTGCCCGGGGAGGTCGTCGTCCCAGACGACCTGCGCTCCCCGGGCCGCGAGCCGTCGCGCGTACGCCTCGATGCCGGTGACCCGCAGCCCGGGGTGGGCCTTCCGCGCGGGCCGGAAGTCGTCCTCGATCCCCAGGTGCAGGCGTACCCCGCCCGCCTCGAACCAGCACCCGCCGCGGGCCGCGAGCACCGGCGGCTTCGGCACCTCCCGCATGCCGAGCACCCCGCAGTAGTACGCGCGCAGCTCCGGCTCACTGCCCGGCGGGGCCGCCAGCTGGACGTGGTCGACGGCCGTGAGCATCAGGCGTCACCCGCCTTGCGGGCGACCGCGAACACCCGCCGGAACGGGAAGACCGTGCCGTGAGTGGTCCTCGGGTAGGCCACGCGCAGCAGCTCGGCGTACTCCGCGAGGAACGCCTCGGTCGCCCCCCGGTCGTCCGCAAGGGCTGTCAGGACCGGGCGCAGGCCCGTGCCCTTGACCCAGTCGAGGGCGGGGTCGGCGCCCTGGAGGAGGTGCTGGTACGTCGTCTCCCAGGCGTCGACCTCGCAGCCGAGGTCCGCGAGGCGTTCCAGGTACGCCCCCGGCGGGAGTACCGCGTCCCCGTGGCGCAGGACGTCGCCGAGGCGGTCGCGCCAGCGGGGGGACGCGGCGAGGTCGCGCATCAGTACGTGGCTGGGGGCGTCGAAGTTGCCGGGGACCTGGAAGGCGAACGTGCCGCCGGGGGTGAGGGCCGCGATCCATGCCGGGAATGAGTCGGAGTGGCCCGGCACCCACTGCAGGGTGGCGTTGGAGAGGATCAGGTCGTACGTGCCGGGGGGCGGCGTCCAGTCCGTCGCGTCGGCGGGGGCGAAGTCGAGGCGGCCGCCGCCCACCGTGGGGCCCGCCAGCTCGTCCGCCCGGGCCAGCATCTCCGGGGAGTTGTCGAAGCCGGTGATGTGCGCGGTGGGCCAGCGGTCGGCGAGGAGCCGGGTGGCGTTGCCCGGGCCGCAGCCGAGGTCGGCGACGCGGGGCGGCCGGTCGGCGGCAGGAAGTTCCGGCACCCGGGCGAGCAGGTCGAGGAAGGGGCGGGACCGGTGGCCGGCGTGGCGCAGGTACTGCTGCGGATCCCAGGTCGGGGCGGCTGCGGGCATGGTGCGGGCCTCCTCGGGTGACGGGGTCTGTCGCCATCCTGAACCCATCCTGAACGCCCGGATATCTTGACGTCAAGAGACTTCACGTCGACAGACCCCCTACACTGATCGTCATGGAGGACGAGGTCGATCGGCTGGTCGCAGCGTGGCGCCGGGAGCGCCCTGACCTCGACGTGGAACCACTCGAGGTACTCAGCCGCGTGAGCAGGCTCGCGCGGCACCTGGACCGGGCCCGCAGACTCGCCTTCTCGGAGCACAACCTGGAGCCGTGGGAGTTCGACGTCCTGACGTCGCTGCGGCGCGCGGGCGCGCCCTACCAGCTCTCCCCCGGCCAGCTCCTGACCCAGACGCTCGTGACGTCCGGCACGATGACCAACCGCATCGACCGCCTCGCGAAGAAGGGCCTCGTCGAGCGCCTGCCCGACCCGAGCGACCGGCGCGGCGTCCTCGTGCGCCTCACCGCGGAGGGCCGGGACCGCGCGGACCAGGCCCTGGCCGGACTCCTGGAGCAGGAGCGGGCGATCCTCGCCGAGCTCTCCCGCGCCCAGCGAGGTGAACTGGCCGGGCTGCTACGCCAGTTGACCGCCCCGTTCGACAACATCCCCGGCTAGGTCGGCCGGTCCGACGCCCGCGCGCCGGGCGAGCGCCACAGCGGCGAGGGTGGAGTGGACACCCAGCTTCCCCAGCACGTTCTGCATGTGCGTACGCACGGTGTGCGGGGAGAGGTACAGGCGCTCGGCGACGGCCTTGCGGCCCAAGCCCGCCACCATGCAGCGCAGCACCTCGCGCTCGCGCGGGGTCAGGGACTCCACGAGGCGCTCGGACTCGGTGCGGTGCTTGCGGGCGGCGGTGAGCTCGCGCAGGACGCCGGTGAGCAGGGCGGGCGGCAGATGGGTCTCGTCCCGTAGTACCCCACGTATGACCGTGAGCAGCCGGGACAGGGAACAGTCCTTGGCGACCCAGCCGGAGGCACCGGCCTGGAGGGCGAGGGCCGCGCGGCGCGGGTCGTCCTTCTCGGCGAGCACGACGGTGCGCACGGCGGGCTGGCCCGAGCGGACGCCGGCGACCAGGGAGATACCGTCGACGAGCCCGTCGGCGTTGCCCTCCTGGACGGGGACGGCGGGCCTGGTGTTCTGGAGGGCGCTCGCGGTGCTGCCGAGGTCGGCGTCGACGAGCAGCACGTCGTATCTGCGGCCCTCGGTGACCGCCCGCTCCAGGCAGCGCAGCGCGGCGGGACCGCTGCCGGCCGCGGACACGTCGACGTCGGGCTCGGCCGCGAGCGCGGCGGCCAGCGACTCGGCGAAGATGCGGTGGTCGTCGACGACCAGAACTCGGATACGAACCACAGAAACCCCCTTCCCCACGCTCCTGCAAGGAGCAGGGGATACCCCGTCATCGGAGAACGGCTGGTGCGGGTACGGCGCCCGGTGCGGGGGTCGACGCGGTCGCACGGCCGCCGCCGTGCAGTGACCGCCACCCCCACGCCGGGCGTCGTACCCGACTGTCTCGCCCCCTGATCAGTGCCGGCCCCCACCGGCACTGCCCTTCAGAGTAGGGCCGGACGCCGGAAGCGGAAGGAGATTTGCAGAACTGATTGGCCGACGCGTTTATGGTGAGCCGTATGTTTCGTATGGAGACGGGAGTCGACAGAGAGCGGCTGGGTCTGCTTCGTTCGCGGCTGCGCGAGACGAACACGGCGGCGTCTCCCGAGCTCCGCGCCCTGCGCGGGACCCAGGATGACCTTGAAGTCCCCCTGGCGGTCTGGGCGTTGGACGAGGCCGGCGCCCTCGCGGCGGGCCTCGCCGCCCACACCTGGGCCCGCTGGCTGCACGTGAATTACCTCTGGGTCGACGACCGCCACCGCGGCGCGGGCCTGGGCTCGCGCCTCCTCGCGGAGGCCGAGCGGATGGCCCGCGAGGACCGCGACTGCCTCAACTCCCGTGTGGAGACATGGGACTTCCAGGCCCCGGGCTTCTACCGGAACCGCGGCTACGAGCTGGTGAGCGTAATCCCCGACTACCCGGAGGGCGTCAAGGAGTTCACGCTCACCAAGCGGCTGGGCTAGCTAGCTCTCCCGGCGCGCCCCCGCCGACGCCACCGCCGGGAACACCCTCGGTGTCGTGAAGCCCGCCGCGGCGAAGGCCTCCAGGACCGACTTCGTCACCGTGTCCTCGTCCGCGGACTCCACCAGGACGACCGCCGAGCCGCCGAAGCCGCCGCCGGTCATCCGGGCGCCGAGCGCGCCCGCCGCGTTCGCGGAGGTCACCACGAGGTCCAGCTCCGGGCAGGAGATGCGCAGGTCGTCGCGGAGCGAGGTGTGGCCCTCGGTGAGGACGGGGCCGATGGCGCGGACGTCGCCGGCGTCGAGGAGGGCGATGACCTGCTCGACGCGGTGGTCGTCGGACACGACGTGGCGGACGTAGCGGCGGACCTTGTCGTCCGTCAACTGAGCCAACACCGAGTCCAGTTCGGCGTATGGGATGTCGCGCAGGTGCGAGACTCCGAGCGCCCGCGCGCCCGCCTCGCAGCCGGCGCGCCGCTCCGCGTAGGCGCCGTCCCCGAGGGCGTGCTTCACGCGGGAGTCGACGACCAGGAGCCGCAGGCCGTGGGCCGCCAGGTCGAAGGGGACCTGGCGTATGGAGAGGTCACGGCAGTCCAGGTGCAGGGCGTGGCCCTCCGTGGCGCACGCGGAGGCCATCTGATCCATCACGCCGCACGGCACGCCGACGAAGGCGTTCTCGGCGCGTTGAGCGAGGACCGCCAACTCGGGCGCGGACAGGCCGAGTTCGTACAGGTCGTTCAGGGCCAGTGCCGTCACGACCTCCAGGGCGGCCGACGAGGACAGGCCCGCGCCGGTCGGCACGGTCGAGGCGAGGTGGAGGTCGGCGCCCCCGGAGACGTCGTGGCCCGCCTCCCGCAGCGCCCACACCACACCGGCCGGGTAGGCGGCCCAGCCGCCCTGCCCGTACTGCGACAGGGGTGTCAGGTCGGCCACGCGCAGTTCGGCGACCGGCGCGTCGATGTCGGCGGAGTGGAGCCGCAGGACGCCGTCGGTGCGGCGCGCCACCGCCGCGACCGCGGTGTGCGGCAGCGCGAGCGGCAGCACGAAGCCCTCGTTGAAGTCGGTGTACTCGCCGATGAGGTTGACCCGGCCGGGGGCCGACCAGACCCCCTCCGCCTCGTATCCGTACAGCTCCGCGAACTGCGCCACTACGTCCATCGGTTATCCCTCAATCACGGTTATCGCTGGGCGAACGCCCACGCGTCGGCGACGATGCCCGCGAGGTCCGCGCGGGACGGGTTCCAGCCGAGCTTCTCGCGCGCGGTGGCGGCGGAGGCGACGAGGACCGCCGGGTCGCCGCCGCGGCGCGGCGCCACCACCTCGGGGATGGGGTGCCCGGTGACCCGGCGGACGGTCTCGATGACCTCGCGGACGGAGAAGCCGTTGCCGTTGCCGAGGTTGCAGATGAGGTGCTCGCCGGGGGTGGCGGCCTCGACGGCGAGGAGGTGCGCCTCGGCGAGGTCGGCGACGTGGATGTAGTCGCGGACGCAGGTCCCGTCGGGGGTCGGGTAGTCGTCGCCGAAGACGCTGATCGCCTCGCGCCTGCCCTGCGCGACCTGGAGGACGAGCGGAATGAGGTGCGACTCGGGGTCGTGGCGCTCGCCGCAGTCGCCGAACGCGCCCGCCACGTTGAAGTAGCGCAGCGAGACGGCGGCCAGGCCGTGCGCGGCGGCCTCGCCGGTGATCATGTGGTCGACGGCGAGCTTGGAGGCGCCGTAGGGGGAGGTGGGGGCGGTCGGGTCGGTCTCCGTGATGGGGGTGTTCACGGGCTCGCCGTACGTCGCGGCCGTGGAGGAGAAGACGAGCCTGCGCACGTCCGCGTCGCGCATCGCGGCGAGCAGCGCCATCGTGCCGCCGACGTTGTTGTCCCAGTACTTCTCGGGCTTCACGACGGACTCGCCGACCTGGGAGAAGGCGGCGAAGTGCAGCACGGCGTCGTACGAGGAGTCCAGCCACTTGGCGGCATCGCGGATGTCGCCCTCGATGAAGGCCGCACCCGAGGGAACGCCCTCGCGGAAGCCGGTCGAGAGGTTGTCGAGGACCGTCACCTCGTGCCCGGCCTCGATCAGGTGCTGGGCCACCACACTGCCCACGTAGCCCGCTCCACCGGTGACCAGGTACTTACCGCTCATGAACTCGCTACCTCTCGCAGTCGCTGGGCCGCGGCTTCCGGCGGCACGTCGTTGATGAACACGCTCATGCCGGATTCGGAACCCGCGAGGAACTTCAGCTTGCCCGAAGTGCGGCGAATCGTGAAAAGTTCGAGGTGCAGGGCGAAATCATCACGATTGATCCCCTCATATCCGTCGAGGGTGCCGAACGGTGCCTGGTGCCAGGCGGAGATGTAGGGGGTGGGTGACTCCCCCGACTCGTCGAAGATCCGGTCGAAGCGCCTCAAGAGTTCCAGGTAGATCTGTGGAAACTCTGTGCGCGCCGCCTCGTCGAGCCCGAGCAGGTCGGGCACCCGGCGCTTGGGGTAGAGGTGCACCTCGTAGGGCCAGTGCGCGGCGTACGGCACGAAGGCGGTCCAGTGCTCGCCCTCCAGGACGACCCGCCCCCCCGCGCTCTCCTTGGCGACGATGTCGTCGAAGAGGTTGTGGCCGCCCGACGCCTCCTTGAACGCGGCGAGCGAGCGGAGCATCAGGTCCGTGCGCGGGGTGACGAAGGGGTACGCGTAGATCTGCCCGTGCGGATGGCCGAGGGTCACGCCGATCTCGGCGCCGCGGTTCTCGAAGCAGAAGACCTGCTCGACGGAGGGCAGGTGGGAGAGCTCGGCGGTGCGGTCGGTCCAGGCCTCCAGGACGAGTCCGGCCTGTTCGGGGGTGAGGTCCGCGAAGGACGCGTCATGGTCGGAGGTGAAGCAGACGACCTCGCAGCGGCCCGCGTCGCCCGCGAGCGAGGGGAAGCGGTTCTCGAAGACCACGACGTCGTACGCGGAGTCGGGGATCTCGCTGAGCCGGTCCCCGGCGGAGGGGCAGAGCGGGCACTCGTCGGCCGGCGGGTGGTAGGTGCGGCCCTGGCGGTGGGACGCGATGGCCACGGAGTCGCCGAGCAGGGCGTCCTTGCGCACCTCCGATGTGGTGGCGACGGGCGCGAGCGGGCGCCGGTCGACGGCGTCGCGCACGGCGTCGTCGCGTACGTCGTAGTAGATGAGCTCACGACCGTCGGCGAGACAGGTCGAGGTCTTCTTCACGTCCGGGGCTCCTCACCACCTACCCAACAGAACCGAACATAACAAACCACAAGCCAACAGGAACGTCAACGATCACAATCAAACAAAGAACACCAACAGAACTGTTCAGTTATTGAAGTGAGAGGCGTAGGTTCCGGTCTGATCCGTTCGCGCAACGAAGCGAGTTCACATGCAGTCCCCCACAACAACCCTGGCCGAGGGGCTTCGGCTGCCCACCAACGGCCTCGACTACGCGATCCTGGCCATCTACTTCGCCGTGGTCCTCGGCATCGGCTTCGCAGCCCGGCGCTCCGTGAAGACCAGCCTCGACTTCTTTCTCTCGGGCCGCTCCCTGCCCGCCTGGGTCACCGGTCTCGCCTTCGTCGCCGCGAACCTGGGCGCCACCGAGATCCTCGGCATGGCCGCCACCGGCGCGCAGTACGGCGTCGCGGTCGTCCACTGGTACTGGATCGGCGCCATCCCGGCCATGGTCTTCCTCGGCCTGGTCATGATGCCGTTCTACTACCGCAGCAAGGTCCGCTCCGTCCCCGAGTTCCTGCTCCAGCGCTTCGACAAGTCGGCGCACCTGCTCAGCTCGGCGCTCTTCGCCTTCGCGGCGATCCTCATCGCGGGCGTGAACCTCTACGCCCTGTCGATCGTCGTCGAGGCGCTGCTCGGCTGGCCGCAGTGGGTGGCGATCGTCGTCGCGGGGCTCTTCGTGCTCGCGTACATCACCATCGGCGGTCTCTCCTCGGCGATCTACAACGAGGTCCTGCAGTTCTTCGTGATCCTCGCCGCGCTGATACCCATCTGCGTCATCGGCCTGAAGAAGGTCGGCGGCTGGGACGGCCTCACCGGCTCCATCGAGAGCCGGCACGGCGACAACTTCATGACCGCCTGGGGCGGTACGGGCATCGGTGACGCCAACCCGCTCGGCGCCAACTGGCTGACGATCATCCTCGGCCTCGGCTTCGTGCTCTCCTTCGGCTACTGGACGACCAACTTCGCCGAGGTGCAGCGCGCCCTGTCCGCGAAGAACCTCTCCGCCGCCCAGCGCACCCCGCTGATCGCCGCCTTCCCGAAGATCTTCATCGTCTTCCTGGTGATGATCCCGGGCCTGGTCGCCGCCGTCCTCGTGCCGAAGATCGGCACGCCGGGCTCCGACCTGACGTACAACGACGCGATCCCGTACCTGATGCAGGAGTTGCTGCCCAACGGCGTGCTCGGCATCGCGGTGACCGGTCTGCTCGCCGCGTTCATGGCGGGCATGGCGGCGAACGTGTCGTCCTTCAACACCGTGTTCACGTACGACATCTGGGCGAAGTACGTGGTCAAGGGCCGCGAGGACGGCTACTACCTGAACTTCGGCCGCCTCATCACCGCGATCGGTGTGCTCGCCTCGATCGGCACGGCGTTCATCGCCTCGTCGTTCTCGAACATCATGGGGTACCTCCAGACCCTCTTCTCCTTCTTCAACGTCCCGATGTTCGTGGTCTTCATCATCGGCATGTTCTGGAAGCGCGCCTCGATGAAATCCGGTGTGTGGGGCCTGGTCGCGGGCACCACCGCGGCGATGGTCAACTACTTCTGGATCTACAAGCAGGGCGTCATCGACATCCCGACCGACCAGGGCGCCAACTTCGTCTCCGCGATCGTCGGCTTCGTCGCGGGCGCCGTCGTGATGGTCGTCGTCACGCTCTTCACCGCGCCCAAGCCGGAGGCCGAACTGGCCGGTCTGGTCTACGGCACGGCGTCCCCGGGCCTGGAGGGCGCCGACGACGAGGGTGCGGAGGCGGGCGACGACGCCTGGTACCGCAAGCCGGCCCTGCTCGGCTGGGGCGCCGTCGTCCTCGCCGCGGCCTGCTACCTGCCGTACTCGCTCTAGCCCCCGATCGGAGGACCGAAGACATGTCCGACCTGCACAAGCACGTCTCCGACCTGGAGGCCAAGTCCGCGACGGCGGCCCGCCTCTTCGACATCCGGCGCATCATCGGCGGCCTGTTCGTCGTCTACGGAGTCATCGTGACGATCGCCGGGATCACCGCGTCCGACGCCGACCTGAAGAAGGCCGAGGACATCAACATCAACCTGTGGACGGGCCTCGGCATGCTCGCCCTCGGGCTCTTCTTCCTCGGGTGGATGTGGCTGCGCCCGACCATCGCGCCCGCACAGGAGCCGGAGAGCGACTGACGTCCCGTGCGGGGCCCGGGTTCACCGCGGTGACTCGGGCCCCGCCGGCATGTCCGCGCTGTTCGCGTACATCGTCGCGGGGCGCTCGGCGCGCTCCAGGAGGCCCGTGCGCGCCGCGAGCGCGGCGGCCTCCAGGCGTGAGCCGACGCCCAGTTTCATCAGGACCCGCTGCACATGCGTACGCGCCGTGCTGGGCGCTATCCCCATCCCGGCGGCGATCAGCCGAGTGTCTTCGCCGTCCGCGACCCGCACCAGGACCTCGACCTCGCGGGGCGTCAGCATCTGGAGGAGCCGCTGCCCCTCGTCGTCGGGCTGCGCGGCCGGATTGAGCAGCTCGCTGAAGGCACCCTGCAACAGCTGGGGCGCCACGGCGGCCTCCCCGGCGCGCGCCTTCATGATGGCGCGCTCCACTCCTTCGATGCGCTCGTCATGGCGTACGTAACCGGACGCGCCGGAGGCGAACGCGGCGGCGATGCCGCGCGGATTCGGCACCGGTCCGAGCACCACGACCGCCACCTGCGGCCGCTCCCGCTTGATCTTCACGACCGGGTCGAACATGCCCGGCTCGGCAGGCGTCGCCGTACCCAGGAGGCAGACCTCCGGGGCCCTGCTGATGACCAGTTCCGCCGCCCCCGCGGCGGGCGCGGCGGCAGCGAGCACCCGGTGCCCGCGCAACTTCAGTGCCGAGGCGAGTGCCTCGGCGAGCAGTCGGTGATCGTCGACCACCATGAGCCGCACACCCATAGCAACCCCCCACTTCCCCGCGGGCCCCCCGACCCTTCATCCCCCGGAAGCTACACGCTTGTTCGACGTTGCGCGCCCCCTACCCGTGAGAAGCGGCCCGGAATGCCGAAATCCCTGCCCTTCGGGGGCGCTGGGAAGTACTGAGGGGTACGCGGACGGGGGGGGGCGCCCCCCCCCGGGGGGGGGGGGGGGGGCCCCCCCCCCGGGAAACGCCGGGGCGCGCGCCAAAAAACCCGGTTAACCCCAGCAAACACAAAAAAAAAAACCATATAGGTG
>NZ_JBJDPY010000003.1:462628-502590 GCF_044903205.1 Streptomyces sp. NPDC029674 | reverse complement strand
GGTCGTGCTCCTCGCTTTCCTTCTGGTGGTTTTTGTTGGTGCGGGGGGTGGTGTGGGGGGGGTCGGGGGGGGGGGCCGGGGGGCCCGCGGGGGGGGGGGGGGGCCCCCCCCCCCCCGTCCGTAACTGCCGTGCTCCTGCCGCTACTTCGCGATGAAGCCGATCGCCACGAACTCCTTCTCGTCCTTCGAGTAGGGCCTGCTCAGCAGCTTCTTGCCGAGGAACAAGTGGCCGTTCCCGTAGAGGAGTTCGTTCGACTTCGGGACCATGCCGCTGATCGCGTCGGTGACCGCCTCGGAGCCCGGGGTCTCCAGGAGCTTGGTCTCCTTCATCGTCTTGCCGTCGAGGGACACGACCTGGGCGCCCTGCTTGTAGCCGTGCGCCTTGTACGCGATGACGTTGCCGCCGTCCATACGGATCGGGAAGATCTCGCCGTCGTCACCGGCGACCGCGCGGTCGCTGGTGGGCTTTCCGGTGGCCAGCGAGAAGGAGACGATCTCGTTGGTGCGGTTGTAGCTCTCACCTGCGCCGTCGTGCTGCTTCGTCGGCACGTACAGCCGGTCGTTGCCCACGGTGATCGCCTTGCAGTCGTTCACCATGTTGACGCCGCAGTCGTGCTCGTACTTGCCGTCCTCCAGGGAGATCTTGGCGCGCAGCTTGCCGTTGCTGCCGATGGAGAAGACGTCCGTGGCACCCGAGGCCGTGATCTCGGTGGTGTCCTGGCCGAAGACGACCGGGTTCGTCGAGATGATCTTGGCGTTGTCGATGCCGTCGGCGAGCGGGTACGTCCACTTGTCGTCGCCGGTCTTCGGGTCGAGGAGCTGGACCTTCAGCCGCTCGTCGCCGTACGTGCCGCACTTGCGGACCGCGACCAGCTGGTCACCGCCGGCGTAGCCGACGTCCTCGCACTTGCCGACCTTGGGCTTCCACAGGGAGTTGCCCTTGACGTCCCAGGCGGCGCCGCCGCTGGAGGTGCCCGCACCCGCGGCGATCGTGGTGCCCGAGATGGTGACCTCCTTGAAGGTCGCCTTCACGCCGTTCGTCTCGACGCTCTCGGTCCACAGCTTCTTACCGGACTTCAGGTCGACCGCGGAGACGTTGCTGCACTGCTCGTAGTCGCCCTTCTTGTTCCGCTTGGCCTCTTCGGTGACGACCGCGACGATGCCGTCCTCGGTGACCTCCGGCGACATCGCGCAGGTCATGCCGGAGAGCGGGACCGTCCACTTCTTCTTGCCGGTGTCCGGGTCGTAGCCGTTCAGCTCGTTGACGCCCGCCTTGGCGTAGACGTCGTCGGTCAGCACGGAGCCCGTGACGTTCCAGATCTGGTCCTTGGCGACCTCGGGCTGCGGCAGCTGCATCAGGACCTTGGCCGCGGGGTCGGCCGGCGCCTTCTCCTTGGCCGGGCCCTGCTCCGGCGCGCTGCCGCCCTTCTCGCCCTTCTCCGAACCCTTGCCGCCCTTGCCGTCCTTGCCGGACTCCTGCGCGGTGTTCTTGGAGTCGTCGTCCTTCGTCGAGGCGTAGTAGACACCGCCGCCGACGATCAGCGCGATCGCGGCGACCGCCGCGACGATGATCCCCATCTGGCCGTTGAACTTCTTGCCACCGCCGGAGCCGGAGTCACCGGGCTGCGGCTGCATCGGCATGGTCGGCGGCTGCTGGTACCCCTGCTGATACTGCTGCTGGTAGCCCTGCTGGTACTGCGGCGTGGCGGGCTGCGTCGGGTAGCCGTAGCTCTGCGGAGGCTGGGGTGCCTGGGGCGCCTGCGGGTAGCCGTAGGTGGGCTGGCCCGCCGGGGGTGCCGGGGGAGCCGGGGGTGCCGCCGGGGGAGCCGCGGGCGGCGGGGGCGTCTGCGGGTAGCCGTACGACGGGTCCGGTGCCTTGCCGAAGCCTCCGGGCGGAGGGTCCTGCGGGGCGCCGAAACCTCCCTGCGGGGGCTCGTTCGGCGGCTGCTGCGGTGGCTGGGGCGGCTGGGTCATGACGTCGTCTATTCCTTGGGGACGTGAGCGGTCGAGCTGATGACTGGGTGGGGGCGCGTCACTTGCCGTAGGCGAGCATCAGCTTCGCCTGGCCGGAGGTGCGCATGATGCTGGTGGTCGAGATGTAGAAGCGCCCGTCCACGTAGTCGACGTCCTTCGAGTAGAAGCCGCTCTCGATCCGCGAGGTGCCCTTCGGGTGCTGCAGAAGTGTCTCGGGCTTGTGCGAACCGGACGTCGCGATGGAGACGACACGGCCGCCGGAGTCGTACGACGGAGTGACGTACGCGATCAGCTCGCCGTTCTCGACCTTCAGCGGGAGCATCGTTTCGTCCAGCGGCGACTTGGTGCGCCAGGCCTCCTTGCCGGTGGCCAGGCCGATCGCCACGACGTGGTTCGCGCCGCTCTTCTCGTTCGTCGGCAGGTAGAGGTACTTGTCGTCGACGGCCACGCCCAGGCAGCCGCCCAGTTCACGGCTGAGGACCGAGGTGTCGCACTCCGGCGCGAAGCTGTCCTTGGTGATGGCCTCGGAGCGCGTCTTGTCGCTGTTCTCCTTCAGCACCATGATGTTGAACTGCTTCTTGTCCTCATTGCTGAGGTAGACGATCGTCGGGCTGACCGAGAAGATCTTGCCGATGCGCCAGCCCTTGGCGAACTTCTTCGTCCACAGGGCGCGGCCCGTTTGGGGATCGAGCTGCTGCAGTTCGTCGTGCTGGTTGTCCGTGCTCGCGCCGCAGGACAGGGCCATGAGGAGCTTCTCGCCGCCGGCGAAGCCGTTGGGGAAGCAGGTGCCCTCGTCCTTCTTGTCCGCGACGTAGAGCTTCTTGCCGTCGCTCATCCGCAGCGCCGTGCCGGACTGGTCGCGGCCGACCATCAGGATGTCGCCGACGAGGACCAGCTGGCTCCTGAGCGCGAAGTCGAAGAGACCTTCCTCCTTGACCGGCTTGCCCCAGCCCTTGTCACCGTTCTTCAGGTTGATGACCTGGAGCTGGTTGCACTTGGCGTCGCTCTTGGTGCCTTCCTTGTACGCGACGACGATCCTGCCGTCGTCCGTGGCCGTCTGCGTCGCCGCGCAGATCTTCTGCGGGAACTCGATGGCCTTCCAGGCGGTCTTGCCGGTCCCCACCTTGTACGCGAGGAGCTGCTTGTACGCGGCCTTGACCACGGTGTCGCCGTACACCCACATGCCGGGGGCGTCGCCTCCGGAACCGGGCACCTTGGGCGCCTCCTTGTACCAGAGGACCTTCGCCTCGCCGGCCTGACGGCCTTCGTTGAGGTCTTCCTTGCCCTCGTGGCCGTCGCCGTCGCCGGTGCCCGGGTTGGCCGGGGCGGAGGCGGTGGGCTCTGGATCCTTGTTCTTCGCCTCGGACTTCTTCGTGCCCTCGTCGTCACCGCTGACGACGGCATAGGTGACACCGCCCGCGACGAGCAGCGCGGCCACGGCCGCGGCGACGACCATCACGAGCTTCTTGCGCTTGCCGCCGCCACCGCCGCCGCCGGGCGGGGTGCCGGGTGCGCCGGGGCCCGCGGGGAACTGGGGCTGCGTCGGCGGCTGCTGCGGGTATCCGTACTGCGGCTGGGCTCCGTAGGGGCCGGGCTGGGTCGGCTGGGCGTAGGGGCCGGGCTGCGTCGGCTGGCCGTACGGACCGGGCTGCTGGGGCTGGCCGTACGGTCCCGGCTGCGGCGGCTGGGTTCCGTAGGGGCCCGGCTGCGGCGTCTGCGGGTAGCCGTAACCGGGCTGCGGCGGCTGACCCGGTGCCTGCGGCGGCTGACCCGGTGGCTGTGGTGCCCCGCCCTGCCGTGGATCCTGCGGAGCTCCGAAGCCGCCGGGCGGCGGCTGGTTGGGCGGCTGAGTCATCAGCGCTTCCCCCTTCACTGATTTTCGGCACGCCAAGTGGTGCTCAGGGCAGCCTTTCTATCACCCTGCCCCCGTACCACACGGGTCCGGTCCAGCCCCTGTTCCCAAGGGAGGACCGGCCCGTAATGCGTCCGTTACTGGAGCTCCACGGGAGCTCTACGCGTCCTCCGCGAGCTCCAGCCAGCGCATTTCCAACTCCTCGCGCTCGCCGATTAGTTCACGGAGTTCCGCGTCCAGTTTGGCCACCTTTTCGAAGTCCGTGGCGTTATCGGCGATTTGGGCGTGGAGCTTGGTCTCCTTCGCGGAGACCTTGTCCAGCTGCCGCTCGATCTTCTGGAGTTCCTTCTTCGCGGCGCGGGCGTCGGCGGCGGAGACGGTCTTCGTCGCGGCGGCCTGTGCGGGCGCGCTCTGCGCGGGCGCCGACGCGCTCGCGGTCTCCGCCATCCGCCGCCTGCGCTCCAGGTACTCGTCGATGCCGCGCGGCAGCATCCGCATCGTCGCGTCGCCGAGGAGCGCGAACACCTTGTCCGTGGTGCGCTCGACGAAGAACCGGTCGTGGGAGATCACGACCATGGAGCCGGGCCACCCGTCGAGCACGTCTTCGAGCTGCGTCAGCGTCTCGATGTCGAGGTCGTTGGTCGGCTCGTCGAGGAAGAGGACGTTCGGCTCGTCCATCAGGAGACGCAGCAGCTGCAGCCTGCGCCGCTCACCGCCGGAGAGGTCGCCGACCGGCGTCCACTGCTTCTCCTTGCTGAACCCGAACGTCTCGCAGAGCTGCCCCGCGGTCATCTCCCGGCCCTTGCCGAGGTCGACGCGCTCACGCACCTGCTGCACGGCCTCCAACACCCGCAGCGTCGGCTTGAGTTCGGCCACTTCCTGCGAGAGGTAGGCGAGCTTCACGGTCTTGCCGACGACGATCTTCCCGGCCGCGGGCTGCACGTCGCCCTGGCTGCGCGCCGCGTCCGCCATGGCCCGCAGCAGCGAGGTCTTGCCCGCGCCGTTCACCCCGACCAGACCGACACGGTCACCGGGACCGAGCTGCCAGGTCAGGTGCTTGAGCAGCATCTTGGGCCCGGCCTGCACGGACACGTCCTCGAGATCGAAGACCGTCCTGCCGAGCCGGGTCGTGGCGAACTTCATCAGCTCGCTGGTGTCGCGCGGCGGCGGCACGTCCGCGATCAGCTCGTTGGCCGCCTCGATGCGGAACTTCGGCTTGCTGGTGCGGGCCGGGGCGCCGCGCCGCAGCCAGGCCAGCTCCTTGCGCATCAGGTTCTTGCGCTTGGTCTCCTCGGTCGCCGCGATGCGCTCGCGCTCGGCACGGGCGAAGACGTAATCGGAGTACCCGCCCTCGTACTCGTAGACGGACCCGCTCTGCACGTCCCACATGCGCGTGCACACCTGGTCCAGGAACCAGCGGTCGTGCGTGACGCAGACGAGCGCCGAGCGCCGCGTGCGCAGGTGCTCGGCGAGCCAGGCGATGCCCTCGACGTCCAGGTGGTTGGTCGGCTCGTCGAGCACGATCAGGTCGGGCTCGCCGATGAGCAGCTTCGCGAGCGCGATACGGCGCCGCTCGCCGCCGGAGAGCGGGCCGATGACGGTGTCGAGCCCCTGCGGGAAGCCCGGCATGTCGAGCCCGCCGAACAGCCCGGTCAGCACGTCCCTGATCTTGGCGCTGCCCGCCCACTCGTGGTCGGCGAGATCCCCGATGACCTCGTGCCGGACGGTGGCGGCGGGGTCGAGCGAGTCGTGCTGCGTCAGCACGCCGAGCCGCAGCCCGCCGTTGTGCGTGACGCGGCCGGTGTCCGCGTCCTCCAGCTTGGCGAGCATCCGGATCAGGGTGGTCTTCCCGTCGCCGTTGCGCCCGACGACACCGATCCGGTCCCCCTCGGACACGCCGAGTGAGACGCCGTCGAGCAGGGCACGGGTGCCGTACACCTTGCTGACTGCCTCGACATTGACCAGATTGACGGCCATTTCTCTCCTGACAGGGGGGATCGATCGATCCTCCAGCGTAGTCGCCCGCGGGGGCGGGTCCTCGGCCTCCCTGGGCGTACCGGCTTGCTCACTCTTTGTGATGACGGATCAAGGGATCCGCGGCTACCGTTGAGGCACAGGCCGAAGAATCCCGCCCATGGGAGGAACCATGACCGCCGAGCCGATTTCCGAGCCGGCCTCCGAGCCGGTGTCCGGGCCCCGGTGGCCGGTGCCGCCGCCGGAAGGCTGGACCGTGGACGACCTGTACACATTGCCCGATCTCCCGCCGCACACAGAGATGATCGACGGGAGCCTGATCTTCGTGAGTCCGCAGCGCCTGTTCCACAGCATCACCATCGATCTGCTGGTCAACGGGCTACGGAGCAGCGTGCCGCCGGAGATGCGGGTCAGCCGCGAGATGACCGTGGTCCTCGACCGCCGCAACGGCCCCGAGCCGGACATCTCCGTCGTGCGCAAGGAAGCGGTCAAGAGCCGCGATCAGACCTCGTTCTCCGCCGCCGACGTCCTTCTCGCCGTAGAAGTCGTCTCCCCGGACTCGGAGGCCCGCGACCGGGACACCAAGCCTCACAAGTACGCCGCTGCCGGTATCCGCCACTTCTGGCTGGTGGAGATGGCGGGGCAGGACGACCACCCTGTCGTCCAGGTCTACGAACTCGGCACGGTGTCCGGTACATACGCCCTGACCGGTATCTATCACGACCGTCTCAAGGTCTCCGTGCCCTTCGGCATCGACATCGACCTCACCGCCATCGACCTGCTCTGACCCGGCCCCCCGCCCGCTCCACCAGCAGCCACCCCGCCAGCGCCATCCCCACCGCCGCCGGCGCCGTCACCTGGACGGCGACCAGCATCGCCGTACGGCCCTCCAGCAGGCCACCGAAGCCGACCATCGACAGGCCGAGCACCCCGAACAGGCAGAGCGTGACGCCGAGCGCCGCCGCCGGACCCGAGGCCGTGCCCGGAGCGTTCGGCCCCGCCGCCCCCGGCCGCTCGAAGCGGCGGAAGGCCGCGACGAGCCCCGCCGTCAGAGCCGCGGCCGCCCCCATCCGCAGCGGCACCTGAGCCCACCAAGCCGCCGACGCGGGCTCCGGCAGCGGAACGTCGAGGGCGAGCAGCATCCCGTACACCCCGAGCATCGCCGTCAGATGCCAGAGGAACGCCGTCATGGAAACGCCGTTGGCCGCCACCACGCCGCGCCACACCCGCGGCCGCGCCAGCCACCGCGTCGCCGGGCCACGCAGCAGTTCCACCGCGCCGACCAGCCACATGCCGTGGCAGAGGAGGGCGAAGGTGGGCGGCGCCATGTTCGAGACGCGTTCGCCGGGCATGCCGACCATGGAGAGCGGATACGGGCCGAGGGCCACGAGCAGGGAGGCGCCCGCGAGTCCCGCGCCCGCCAGGACGTACGGCACCCGCACCCCGCCCGTCCGCAGCCTGCCGTCCGCGCGCAGGAAGCCCAGCTGGTGCACGGCGAGCCACACGAAGGCGAAGTTCAGGAACTCCAGGTACGGCACGCCGAACGCGAAGCGCGCCACGTCCACCGCGCCGGCCGCCGCGACGAGCGCGCCGAACGCGCCCCACCCCCACCGCTCGTGCAGCCGCAGCAGCGGCGGCGTGCAGGCGACCATCGCGAGGTAGACGCCGATGAACCACAGCGGCTGCGCGACGAGCCGCAGCGCGACATCGAGCAGCCCGCCGCCGTGACCACCCAGTTGGAGGGCGAGCGCCGCCGCGCCCCACACCCCTATGAACACCATGGTGGGCCGCAGCAGCCGCTGGAGCCTGGCCCGTACGAACGCCGAATAGACGGACCGCCCCTCGGACCTCCGGCTCAGCGAGCGGTACGACAGCGCGTGCGAGAACCCGCCGACGAAGAAGAAGACCGGCATGATCTGCAGCGCCCACGTCACGAGTTGCAGCTCCGGCACCACGGCGAGGAGGTTGCCGACCTCGGCGCGGCCATCGTCGCCGACGGTCACGGCGGCCATCAGCCAGTGGCCGACGACAACCGTGCCGAGCGAGGCGACGCGCAGCAGGTCGACGTACCGGTCACGCCCGGCGGGCGTCTTCTCGGCGAGTTCGCGAACGCTTGATCCCATGTACGTACGGTCGCCTGCCGTCGTACGCCGGGGTCAGCGCGCCCGTACTCAGATGCGTACCTGAGTACATGGAGACCTGAGTACCTAGAGCAGCGTGGCGCCCGGAGCGGGCGATTCCGCGACCCGCGCGGCACGGCAGGTGCCGGAGGCGAGGAGCGCGTCCGCCACCTTCCGCGCCGACGCGGCGTCCGCAGCGAGGAACGCCGTCGTCGGCCCCGACCCGGAGACCAGCGCGGCGAGAGCACCCGCCTCGGTGCCCGTGGCGAGGGTGTCGCGGAGCGAGGGGAAGAGGGAGAGGGCGGCGGGCTGCAGGTCGTTGGAGACGGCGGCCGCCAGGGCCTCGACGTCACCGTTCCGCAGGGCGGCGAGCAGGGCGGGGGACGCCTCGGGGGCGGGCGCGACCGGGGTGAGCCGGTCGAACTCCCGGTAGACGGCGGGCGTGGAGAGACCGCCGTCGGCGACGGCGAACACCCAGTGGAAACCGCCCCCGACCTCCAGCGGCTCCAGCTTCTCGCCGCGCCCGGTGCCGAGCGCGGCGCCGCCCACCAGGCTGAACGGCACGTCGCTGCCGAGCTCGGCGCAGATGTCGAGCAGTTCGTCGCGGGAGGCGTGCGTGCCCCACAGCGCGTCGCACGCCACGAGCGCGGCGGCGCCGTCCGCGCTGCCGCCCGCCATGCCGCCGGCGACGGGGATGTCCTTGGCGATGTGGAGGTGGACGTCGGGTGCGATGCCGTGCCGCGCGGCGAGCAGTTCGGCGGCGCGGGCGGCGAGGTTCGTGCGGTCCAGGGGCACCTGGTCGGACCCGGGGCCCTCGCAGGTCACCCGGAGCCCGTCGGCGGGCGTGACCGTGACCTCGTCGTAGAGCCCGACGGCGAGGAAGACGTTGGCGAGGTCGTGAAATCCGTCGGCGCGCGCGGCCCCCACGGCCAATTGCACGTTGACCTTCGCGGGAACCCGCACGGTGACGCTCACGCGCCGGCCTCCTTGTGCTCGGCGATCCGCGCGAACTCCTCCACGGTCAGCGCCTCGCCGCGCGCCTGGGGCGAGACCCCGGCAGCGACCAGCGCGGCCTCCGCGGCGGCCGCGGACCCCGCCCAGCCGGCGAGCGCCGCCCGCAGCGTCTTCCTGCGCTGCGCGAAGGCGGCGTCGACGACGGCGAAGACCTCGCGCTTCGACGCGCTGGTCTTGACGGGCTCGGCCCGCCGCACCAGCGAGACGAGACCCGAGTCGACATTCGGCGCGGGCCAGAAGACGTTGCGCCCGATGGACCCGGCGCGCTTCACCTCGGCGTACCAGTTGGCCTTCACGGACGGCACCCCGTACACCCGCGAGCCCGGCCCGGCGGCGAGCCGGTCGGCGACCTCGGCCTGCACCATCACGAGGGTGCGCTCGATGGTCGGGAAGGTGTCGAGCATGTGCAGGAGCACGGGCACGGCCACGTTGTACGGGAGGTTCGCGACCAGCGCGGTGGGCGCGGGCCCCGGCAGCTCACTCACCAGCATCGCGTCGCTGTGCACGAGCCCGAAGGAGCCGGCCTTCTGCGGAAGGCGGGCCTCCACGGTCGCGGGCAGCGCCCCGGCGAGCACGTCGTCGATCTCGACCGCGGTGACGTGCGCGGCGGTCTCAAGGAGCGCCAGGGTCAGCGACCCGAGGCCCGGGCCGACCTCCACGACGACGTCGTCCGGGCGGACCTCCGCGGTGCGGACGATACGCCGTACGGTGTTGGCGTCGATGACGAAGTTCTGGCCGCGCTGCTTGGTCGGGCGTACGCCCAGGGCAGCGGCCAGCTCGCGGATTTCGGCGGGGCCGAGGAGGGCGCCGTGCTCATTGCTCACGTGCCCAGGTTACGGGGGCCGCAAGCCGGAAGCCCACGCCGATCGCCTTCAGGTCCTGCTCGTAGGCGCCGTGCCTGCGGGCGCACCGGGCCAGGTCACGGTCGTGGCGGAACGCGCCGCCCCGGGTGACGTGGGGATCGAACGCCCAGTCCTCGGCGCCCGGCACCTCGGTCGGAGCGCCCGGATAGGGGGCGTAGAGCGTGGAGGTCCACTCGTCGGCGTTGCCCGCCATGTCCAGGACGCCGAACGGGCTCGCGCCCTCGGGGAACGAACCGACGGGCGTCGTGGTGCCGATGCCGAGGTCCACCAGATTGGCCAGGCCCGTGCGGTACTCCGTGCCCCACGGGAATTCCCGGCCGTCGTCGCCGCGGGCGGCACGCTCCCACTCGTCCTCGGTGGGAAGCCGTATCCCCGGTTCGCCGAGCCGCTCGCCCAGCCACCGGCAGTAGGCCGTCGCGTCGTCCCAGCTGACGCCGGTGACGGGATGGTCCGCGGGCGCGTGTGGGATCGGCCTGCCGGTGGCCTTCGCGAAGAGCGTCCACTGGCCGGCCGTGACCTGGGTGCGGGCGATCCGGAACGCCGGCAGGCGGATCTCCGTACGCGGGGCTTCCTTCCTGTACCACTCCACGGGGACCCCGGTGTCGGCGTAGCGGCGGGCCACCTCTTCCACCTCGTCGGCCGGTGTGCCCCGGCGCAGCAGTCCGGCCGGGATCTCGACCCAGTCCACCGGTTCCACAGACATGGCTTCTCCTCAGCTCGGTTCGGTTCGGCTCGGCTCGGTTCGGCTCGCTTCAGGCCCGGTTGCCCAGAAGATGCGCGTTGGGCGCCATCGCGGCCTCGGCGTACCGCGTCACCTCCGCCACGCTCACACCGGCATCCTGAAGCAGTTCGGCGCCGTCGGCGGCGACGACGAACGTGTCGGGCTCGCGCCAGGCCGTCACCACCCGCCGGACGCCCGAGTCGATGATCCGCCGCGCGCACGAGAGGGGGCTCGACGCGCGCCTGGCGCAGGGTTCCAGGCTGCTGTAGACCGTCGCTCCGCGCAGCCGTGGGCTGTCCGCCAGCTTGGCGAGCGCGGCTTCCTCGGCGTGCACGCGCGGGTCGCCTCCCTCACGGGAGTGCCCCCGGGCGAGCTCCTCCCCGTCGGCTGCCACGACGACCGCGCCGACGGAGAACGCGGTCCGTGACGGCGGGCAGCGGGCGGCCAGTTCGCAGGCCTCCGCGAGCCAGGCCAGGTCCGCGGCGGTGGCCGTGGCGTCGGTGCCGGGGCGGCGGTTCAGCGCGTACCGGAGCAGGACCACGTCGCCGATGCGCCTGGTGTCGACCAGGGTGTGCCGGTGCAACGGGCCGCCCGGGTAGGGCCCGGGCCCCAGCATGCGCGGCGCGTCGGCCTGGCCCACGAGGAGGGGCGCGACGACGAGTTGGAGCTCGTCGGCCAGGCCCTGCCGGAGCAGCTGGGTGTGGACCTGCCCGCCGCCTTCGACCATCAGCCGCCGCACGCCGAGTGTGTGGAGGTGGCCGAGGACGGCTTCCCAGGTGCCGGCGTCCGCCACTTCGTACACCTCGGCGAGGCCGCCGAGGGCGGCCTCGGCCCGTGTCCGGGCCCGGGAGCCGACCGCGTACACGGCCTTGCGTCCGCCGTGGTGCCAGAACCTCCATGCCGGGTCGAGATCACCGCTCCTGGTGACGGTGACCTTCAGAGGATGTTCGTGCGGTGCCAGCGAACGCACCCGCAGACGGGGATCGTCGGCGCGGAGCGTCCCCGCTCCCACCAGAACGGCGTCACTGAATGCGCGTTCCGCCTCGACCCGCTCGAAATCCTCCTCATTGGACAGCAGAAGACGGCTTTCGCCCTGTCGGGTGTCGAGACAGCCGTCCAACGACACGGCGGCCGAGAGCAGAACGTGCGGCACGGGCATGGCGTGGAGTTCCTTGACGGTGCGGGGAATTATTTTGAAGGGTTGCTTCGAAATATATTGAAGGGTTGCTTCGAAATTGGTTCGCGAGACGGCGGATCACGCTAGAGGCCGTCAACAGGCCCGTCAACCCCCTCTCGTTTCGGCCTCTCATCGCTCAGAAATAGTGGTTGACAGGTCGTTGAACGGGAGTGCTAGATTGCCGAGGCGCTGGAGATGATCTTCGCTTTACCGGGGGTTTTCGCCAGCTCTTTCACGACTTGCTTGCTGCGTTCGGGTTTATCGGCGGGGCTTTCCTTCTCGCGTGTTTTCACGTGGAAAGAAATCAGAATGCCCCATTCCGTTTATCTGGGCGCAGTTCTGTCGACTATCGGGGGTTAGCGATGCAGGCAGCGCGAGATCGGTTCACATACTCGAAACCCGAGTGCATATGACCGACATTCTGGTACCCACCTGGCCGGTGACCCCGTACGCGGTGGACCGGCTTCCGTCGCAGTGGCGCCCCACCCGGCGCCTGACTCTGTTGATGCCCTTCTACCGCGAGACCGAGGCCACCCTCGCCCGCTCCGCCCGGGCCGTGGCGGCGCTGGAATACCCTCCGGAGCTTCTCCAGGTGCTCTGGCTCGTCGAGGACGGGCCGGACGGCGCCCAGGACCGGGAGCGGGCCGTGCGGGTCCGGGCCGCCGTGAACCGGCCCGACCTCGACTGGGAGATCCTGAGACTTCCGAGCATGCGCCCCAAGGGCGCCGCGCTCAACCACGCCTTTCCGCACGCCGACGGCGAAGTGATCGCCGTCGTGGACGCCGATGTCGTGCCGGGCCCCGGCCAACCCGCCGAAGCCGTCTGGGCCTTGGAGCAGGACTACGCGCTGGTGCAGGCCGACGAGGTCAGCGAGCGCGGGACCCGGCTCACGGCCCGCCTCAGGGCCGCCGAGGACGCCGTGTGGCAGGCCTCCGTGCGCGGCCTTGCCAGGACGGCCGGTGTGCACGTCGTCGCCGGAAGCTCCGTCTACGCCTGGGCGTCCACCTGGGACCGGGTACGCCCGATCCGCTCGGACGACGTCGAGGAGTCCTACCACTGGTCGCTGCAGCTGATGAGCCACGGCGTCCGCACCGGCTTCCTGCGCACGCCGTCCGGCGTCAGCTCCACCGAGAGCGCCGGTGCGGCTCTGCGCCAGCGGGCACGCTGGACCCGCGGACAGCTGCGGGCCGTCGCGGTCAACTGGCCCGGCCTCTCCGCGCGGGGCCGGGTCCTGGGAGCGGTCACCGTGGGCAGCCTGGCCGCCAGAGCGGCCCTGCCGGTCGCCGTCGCCGCCTCCGCGGTGTCCCCCCGGGCCCGTAAGGTGACCGCCGCTCTGCTGGCCGCGGACGCGCTGTGCGTCCTGGGCGCCCGCCGCAGCTCCGAGTACCGCGACCGGGCGGACGGACTGGCCTGGGCGCTGGTCGTGCCCTGGCACCTCGTCGGCTCCGCTTCGGTGTACCGCGCGCTGTGGGAGTGGGCGAGGGGGGACCGGGGCTGGCACAGCGTCCGCGCGGTCTCCGACGCCGGCACCACCGGACCGGAGGCGCGTCCGGATGACCAGTGACACCACTGACGCCGTTGCCCGCACCGATGCCGCCGACACCACTCGTGCCGCGCCCGTCATGTCCCGCCCCGTGATCAGTGCCGCGGTGATGTCCCACCCCCGTAGGCAGACCGAGGCCGCGCGGCTGGCACACGCACTGGACCGGTGGCACACCCACGTCGCGCACGACCCGGTCCCCGACGGCCCGCCGACGACCCTGCGCACCGCGTGGGCCGCCTGGGGCGCGATCCGCCCCGACGCCACGCACCACCTGGTGCTCCAGGACGACGTGGAGCTGTGCCGGGACTTCGCCGAGCGCGTCGAAGCGGCGGTCCTCGAACACCCGGACACGCCCCTGGCCTTCTACGCGAACTGGGACTCGTGGAACGGGGCGGCGACCCGGGCCGCCGCGCTCGGCGGCGAACGCTGGGTGCCCGCCGTACCCGGAGAGTGGATACCGACCCTGGCGCTGCTCCTGCCGAGGCGGGACGTGACCGCCCTGCTGTCCGCCGCACCGCCCGACGAGGCGGAGCCCGAACCCGACGACGTGGTCCTGGCCCGCGAACTCGGCGCGCGCGGACGACAGGTGCTCATCTCGGTGCCGCACCTCGTCGAGCACGCGGGGCACCCCAGCCTCATCGGCAACGACGGCTACGGGCCCCGGCACTCGGCCTGCTTCGCCGACGACGTACCCGCCTTCGGCCACCCCGAGAATCCCGCCTCCCGGGCCGGCCGGGCCCGGCTGCCCGAAGTGCTCGTGCACCGGTTGCGCGGGCGCGCCCACGTCGTCCTCACCGACCGGGCGGGTACCGCGGGCGGCGAGCCGCGCTGCATGTCACTGCGTACCTACCTCAGGGACACGGACATGGCCGAGCGCGGCCTGGCCCACTGGAAGGCGGCCCGTGCGGAGCTGCAGGCCCCCGACGACCTGTTCTGGCTGTGCGAGGAACTCTGGTACTGCGCCTACCTGTTGGGACTCCACACCTCGCACCCGTACGGCCCGCCGCCTCCCCGGCTCGTACGGGTGGCGTTGCGCAGCCTCGTCCTCGGGGGCACGGCGCTCCCCGCCGCGCAGCGCCTGTGGACCGAGCAGCACGCGGCCAGGCTGACGACCCTGGCCGAGCACGGCTTCGCCGCGGGGCTCGGCGACCGCCGCACGTACGGGCCGCCGCCCCCGGTCCCCGCCGAACGGCTCGCCGCTCTTCCCGCGGCGGAACGGATCTGGCAGGACCCGTCGCTCGCGGACGCCGTGTGAGCGGACCGTTCCCACCACACGACCAGCACGACACCGTATGGAGAATGCGATGACCACGGCTGTACCTGCCGGAGAGAACTCCCGGACCGACGTACCGCTCTGCACCGTCCGCGCCGAGGTCTCTGTGCCGGTGGACACCGGCACCGGCCCCGTGATGGCCCGCATGATGACCTTCTCCGGCCTGCTCGACGGCCGCGAACACCTGGCGCTGGTCTTCGGTGACGCGCCCGGCCCCGCGCCACTGGTGCGGGTCCACTCGGAGTGCCTCACCGGAGACGTCTTCGGCTCCGGCCGCTGCGACTGCGGCCCCCAACTCCAGGAAGCCATCGGCCTGTTGGCGGCCGACGGCGGCATCCTGCTCTACCTGCGGCAGGAAGGCAGAGGCATCGGTCTTTACAACAAGCTGGACGCCTACCTGCTGCAGGACGAGGGCCTCGACACGTTCGAGGCCAACCGCCGGCTGAGCTTCGAGGCGGATCTCCGTGACTACCGGGTCGCCGCCCAGATGCTCGACGCGCTCGGCGTCACCTCCATCCAGCTGCTCACCAACAACCCCGACAAAGCGGCCCAGTTGACGGCGAGCGGCATCACCGTGCTGGAGTCGGTCCGCACCGGCGTCTTCCTGCACAGCAGCAATCGCCGCTACATCGAGGCGAAGGCCCAGGCCGGCCACCGGATCGTCCTGACGGACACCGCCACGGCATGACGTCCCAGTCCCCCGTACTCCCGGAGACGACGGCCGGGCAGTGGCGCCGGCGCCTGGGACTCCCGGACCTGACGGGTCACGGGCGCATCGTGGTGGCCACCTCTCTGGACACCTTCGGCGTGGGCATGTTCATCCCGCTGTCGTTCCTCTTCTTCCTCCTCAGCACCGACCTCACGGTGGCGCAGGTGGGATGGGGAACGAGTGTGGCGACGCTGCTGTCCATACCGTTCGCGCCCCTGGCGGGAAGCGCCGTGGACCGCTGGGGCCCGCGCGCCTGCCTGGTCGCCAACAACGTGTTCGCCGCCGTCGGCTACCTCTGCTACCTCCTGGTCGACTCGCTGCCCGCCCTGGTGGCGAGCATGCTCGTGGTGCTCTGCGCGGAGCGGCTGTACTGGGCGTCCTGGCCCGCCTTCATCGCCGACCTCGCCCAGGGCGCCGAGCTGGACCGCTGGTACGCCTTCACCGCCGCCGGCAAGAACGCGAGCATCGCGCTCGGCGGCGCGGTCGGCGGCTCCGTCCTGGCCACCGGCTGGTCCGGAGCGCCCGTGCTCATCGTCGTACTCAACGCGGGCACGAGCGTGCTCACGGCCCTGCTGTTCATGCGGCCCGCACGGCCACGGCCGGAAGTCCCGGACCCGGACCCGGAGAAGGCCACAACCCCTGAGGCAGGGCAGTCGGGGCAGGCGGGTTGGGGAACGATCCTCCGGGACCGGGTGCTGCTCTGCCTGCTCGCCTCCCAGGCCGCGCTCGCCTTCGGCTGGCTGATCCCCACCGTCATCCTGCCGGTCTACCTGGTGGAGGTGCAGGACCTGCCCGCCTGGCTGCCCTCCACCACGCTGATGCTCAGCTCGCTGCTCATCGTCGGGGGCCAGACGTACGTCACCGGCCGGCTCGGTGCCGTGGGGCGGGGCCGCGTCATCTCCTGGGCGGCCGTCCTGATCCTGAGCGCCGTCGGCCTGCTCGCGGCGGTGCCGGCCGTCGGCGGGCGGCCCGCGATCGCGCTCGTGATCACGGCGGTCGTGCTGTTCACCGCGGGGCAGATGACCGCGACTCCGGCCGCGGTCGCACTGTCCGCGACCGCGGGCCCGCAGCAGGCGCGCGGCCGGTTCCTCGCGCTGTTCAACCTCACCTGGACGCTGTCCGCGGTGACAGGACCCGCACTCGTCGGGGCCCTGGTCGAAAGGCACACCGCGGTCCTGTGGGCCGTTCTCGCGGCCCTCGTCACGCTCGGCGGCCTCGGCTACCGGTTCACCGGACGGCTGGCACCCGAACTGCTCGGCAGCCCCCGGGCCGAAGAGCCCACCTCCCCACCAACGAAAAGAGGAACGCACACATGATCCGCCACTACGGTCCCATCAGCGGTGTCGCCACCCACGGCAAGCGGTACGTCGCGACGGCCGGCTACGACAACCAGCTGATCCTCTGGGACGCCGCGACCAAGCAGCCGCTCACGCGGGTGAACCACGACCACCTCGTCAACCAGACGTCGTTCAGCCCGGACGGCCGCTTCCTCGTCAGCTCGTCGAGCGACTACTCCGCCCGCCTGTGGTCGCTCCCGGACCTGAACCTCGTCGCGGTCCTCTCCGACCACAAGGACGACGTCGAGATGTCCGTGTTCCACCCCACGAAGGAGCTGATAGCCACCGCGTCCCGCGACCACAACGTCCGCGTGTACGACTTCACCGGCGCGCTGATCACCACGTTCGAGGGACACACCGCGGACGTCATCTCGGTCGAATGGGTCGCGGGCTCCGACGAGCTGGTGTCGTCGAGCGACGACGGCACCATCAAGCGCTGGTCCCTGGAGAGCGGCGCCATGACGAGCGAGGTCGACCTCGCCGGCGTCGAGACCGACACCGTCGCCATCACCCGCGCCGGCGTCATCTACGCGGGCAACGACGAGGGCGAGATCATCGTCATCACCGGTGACAGGACCGAGACCCGCCCCGCCCACGAGGCCGGCATCAAGCGCCTGGTCTACAACGCCGAGCGGGACCTCCTCGTGAGCCTCAGCTACGACCGGACCCTGCGCGTATGGGACACCTCCGAGGACCTCGCCCAGGTCGCCGAGGCCTCGCTGCCCTCCGACGTCTGGCCGCGGTCGTGCGCCTTCCTCGACGGCGACACCCTCGCCTTCGCCACCTTCGGGTCGTCGTACGCGACGTACCGGATCGGCGCCGGCGAGTGGAACCTCGAGGGCGTGGAGCAGACCCCCTGCGTCAACGCGGTCACCGTGGACGGGGGCCGCACGCTGACCATCGGTGACGCCGGAGTCCTGTGGATCGACGGGAAGCGGCACAGCGAGACGGGCAGCCTCTGCAACTTCCTCACCCCGGCCGCCGGGCGCGTCCTCACCGGCGGCCAGATGGGCAAGGTCTTCGACGCGCTGACCGGCGAGGTGCTGTACCAGCACCGCTCACCGCTGAACTGCGGAGCCGCCTTCGAACGCGACGGCGTCACGCACGTCGTCATCGGGGCGTACACCGGCGAGGGCATCGTCCTGTCCGTGGCGGCCGACGGCGCCGTGCGCCACGAGGCGACCCTCCAGCTGCACCAGAACGCCGTCAAGGGCGTCTCCGTCTCCGACGGCCGGATCTTCTCCGTCTGCGCCGACGCCAGTACCACCTGGTTCTCCATCGACGACCTGACCCGGCTGCACCACATCCCCGAGGCGCACGACCGCATCGCCAACGGCTGCGCGCCGCTGGGCGGCGGCGACTTCGCCAGCGTGAGCCGTGACTACAAGCTGCGGCTGTGGCGCGGCTTCGAGCCCACGGTCGTCGCCACGCCGCACGACCACTCCATCAAGTGCGTCGCCGCCGACCCCGCCGGGCGGTTCGTGGCCACCGGTTCGTACCACGGCCTCGTCGCCATCTACGACGTGACGGCCGATGACTGGAGCACGATCAGCCGGGTCACCACCGCGGGCATCTCCTCGCTGTTCTACGACGCGGACGCGGAGTGCTTCCTGGCCGGCTCGTACGACGGCCGCGTGTACCGCGTATCCCACTGAACCGCTCCCCGTCCGTCGGAAGAACAGGAAGAGGCAGCCACCCATGACCACCGCGACCTTCGACTACGGACCCGACTTCTACGACGCGGCCGAGGTCTTCCCCCGCTACCAGGAGACCCGGGCCGTCACCGACGAGGGCAACGCCACCCTCGAAGAGCCGTACGTCCTGGCCTTCCTGGGCGATCTGCGGGGGCGTGCGGTGCTCGACCTCGGCTGCGGCGACGGCACGTTCGGGGAGTCCGCGCTCCGGGCCGGGGCGGCCCGCTACCACGGCATCGACGGCAGCGAACGGATGCTCGCGGCGGCGGCCGCCCGGCTGGACCCGGCCATGCTGGAGCGCGCCGACCTCAACGCCTGGACCTGCCGTGAACCGGGCGTGTGGGACGCGGTCACCGCCCGCATGGTGCTGCACTACCTGGACGACCTGCCTGCGCTGCTGCGCGAGGTCCGGACCGCCCTGGCCCCCGGCGGACGGCTCGTCCTCTCCGTCGAACATCCGGTGGTGACCTGTGCCTACGACGGAGACTTCCACGCGGGCGTGCCGTCCGAGATGCGGGTGCGCGGCTACTTCGACGAGGGTGAGCGCGCCTGCGAGTGGCTCGGCTCCTCCGTCCGCAAGGTCCACCGCACCGTCGAGACCTACGTCCGGGACCTGCACGAGGCCGGGCTCGCCCTGACCGCGCTGTCCGAGGGCCGGCCCGTGCCGGAGAACTTCCAGGACCCCGCGACCTGTACGGCGCGCAGGGCCGCCCCCATGTACCTCACGCTCCGGGCCGAGAAGCCCGCCGGCTGACGACACCAAGGATCCGAATGCCAAGAAGCAAGCGATACCTAGGGGCACTCGCGGCCTCACTGATGCTGACGTTCCTCGCCACGGACGTGTCGGCCGCACCGGCGGACACCGCGCCCCGGCGCCTGAAGGTCTGGCTGATGTGGGGCTCGGTGCCCGCCCCCGTGGTGGACCGGCTCACCGACGAGTTCGAGGCGGCGCACCCCGGCGTCGAGGTGGACGTCCAGCTGCAGAGCTGGGTCGGCATCCAGGAGCGCCTCGAAACCGCGCTCGGCTCCGCCGACACCCCTGACGTGGTGGAGATCGGCACCACCACGACGCCCTCCCTCGCCTCCGCCGACCTGCTCAAGGACCTCAGCGCGCACGCCGGTGAGCTGGGCTCGGAGCAGTGGATACCGTCGCTGCGCGAGTCGGGGAAGTGGCAGGAGCGGCAGTACGGCGTGCCGTTGTACGCCGCTTCCCGCGTCGTGATCTACCGCAAGGACCTCTTCGCGCAGGCCAGCCTCAAGGCCCCCGACGACCAGCGGGAATGGCTGCGCACCACGCGGGCGCTTGGCCGGGAGCACCGGCAGGAGCCCGGCTTCCAGCCGCTCTACCTGCCCGGTCAGAACTGGTACGTGTTCTCCGGTCTGCTGCACGACCGGGGCGGCCGGCTCGCCGCGCACGACGGCCGGCGGTGGCGCGGTGGGCTCGCCACCTCCGAGGCCGCGTCGGCGCTGAAGTACTACCGCACGCTCCAGTCGCTGTCACAAGCCCCGAAGGACCAGGACGAGGCGCATCCGCTGCAGTACGAGGAGCTCGCCAAGGGGCAGGTCGGCCAGATGGTGGGGCTGCCCTGGGAGCTGGCCGACGCCGAGCGGATCAACCCCGAACTGAAGGGAAAACTGGGCATGTTCCCGGTGCCGGGCCGCTCGGCGGACCGGCCGGGCAGTGTCTTCCTCGGCGGTTCGAACGTCGCGGTGTCGGCCCGCAGCGGGCAGCCGGAGCTGGCGAGGGACTGGGTCGCGGAGATCAGCGGTCCCCGGGCGCAGAAGCTCATCGCGGAGGCGAACGGCACCCTGCCCAACCGGCTCGCGCTGGCCCAGGAGGTCGACAACCCGGTGGTCAAGGTGCAGGCGCAGGCCGCCGCGAACGGGCACACCACCCCGGCCGCCCCCCGCTGGCCGCTGGTGGAGGCCGAGCCGAACCCGGTCAAGACCCTCCTCACCGACGTCCTCACCGGCACTCCGGCCCGCGTGGCGGGGCGGCGGGCGAACCGGGTCCTGGACGAGCGGCTGAACGGGGCGCCCGGACCGGTCCGCTCGCAGGACACGCCCGGCCCGCACTAGTCGCGGCCCCGGGCGGCAGACGACGGAGCATGACCCCACCGACCGCCACCGATCGGAGCAGACCCGTGCCCACGCCACCCGAGCCGCCCCGGCCGTCCGCCGACCGGCTCGCCGAACGCCTCACCGCCTACGCCGTGCTGGCCCACGACCCGGCCGTGCCCGCCATCGCCGCCGACTACTGGGCCAAGAGCGAGGACCACTACCGTACGGTCGACGCCGCACTCGCCGCCTTCGTCTCCGGTACTGCCCGGGCGGCGTACGAGAAGGTCCTCGCCGACCCCGTCCACGCCGCGCATCAGCACACCCTGCGCGCCGCCCTCACCGCCCTGCTCGCCGAACACCCGGCGCCGGGGCGGCAGTTGGCGGAGGCGGTGGCGGAGGCCGACCGGCACATCTGGATCGACTACCACCTCGGCGCCGACTACACCGCACAGGCGCCACCGCTCCCGCCGCAGGTGCCGGAGACGGCCGCGGCGACCGGAGCGCCCGGCGCCCGGCCGCGGCCCGGTGCGCCGGACGTCCAGGTGGTGATCCCCTTCCGGGACCGGGCGGGCGGGACGCGGACCCGCAACCTGCTCGCCTGCCTGCGGGCGCTCGCCGACCAGGAGGGCGGGCCCGGCCACCGGGTCACGGTGGTGGAGACCGACAGCGAGCCCCGCACCCGTGAGGCGCTGGCCGGTGTCGTGGACCAGTACGTCTTCGCCCGCAAGGACGGTCTGTTCAACAAGGCCTGGGCGGTCAACGTCGGTGTGGTGCGGGCGACTCGGGATGCGGCGCCCGGGGACGGGTACGTGTGCGTCCTGGACGCCGACATCCTCGTCGACCGGCACTTCGTCGCCCGCAACACGGCGCGGCTGCGCGACGGCGGGCACGGCACCCATCTGCCGTTCCGCTGGTCGCTCTCGCTCGACGCCCCGTCCACCCTGCGCGCCATCGGCCTGCGCAACGACGAGGGCGCCGCCGATGTACCCCCGTCCGTGTTGCGCGGCCTGCTGCTGCGGGAGCCGCCCGGCGGCTGCGTATGGCTGCGCGCCGACGTCTTCCACGCGGTGGGCGGCTTCGACGAGCGGTACGAGGGGTGGGGCGGCGAGGACGACGACGTGGTCGCCCGGCTCGGCGCCGCCGCCCCGCTGCGCCGCTACGAGGACGCGCTGCTGCACCTCGACCATCCCCGGCCGGAGATGACAAGGGAGGACGGCGAGCCCTTCAACGCCCACATCGAGCTGGGCAGTTGGACGGGCGAGCACGGATACGGCGTCCCGGAGAGGTTCACCGGCACCACGGCCGGAGAGGCGGCGCCCACCGGCTCATAGCGTCGCGAGGTCCTTCTTCTCCTCCGGGTGCGGCACCGTGATCCTGCGGGCGACCGGCCCGGCCGCGGCGGCCACCGCGAGGGTGGTGGCGAACACGGCGGCGAAGGCCGCCGTGTCCTGCCCGGCGCGCACATGCGCCATGTTGAACAGGGCCCCGCACAGGACGACGAGCAGCACGCTGGACAGGCTGTCGGACAGTTGCAACGAGGCCGAGTTGCGGCCCTGTTGGTCCGTGGGCGAGTGCTCGAGGGTGAGGACCCCGACGCCGGGGAGCAGCAGTCCCATCCCGAAGCCGGCGACCACCAGGCCGACGGCGACGGTCACCGCGGGCATCGTCCGCAGCGTGCCGCTCAGCGTCAGGGCCGCACCCGCGCCGTGGATCAGCGCGCCGATGAGGACGACCCGCTCGCGGGGCCAGGGCAGCCGGGGGCGGCCCTGCAGCCAGGAGGCGGCGAACCAGGTGAGCGCGGCCCCGGTGAGCGACATGCCGGCCATCCCCGGCGACCACTGCCGTTCGTTCACGAGCATCAGCGGGATATACGTCTCCATGGTGAAGTACGCGCCCGCCGCGACGCCGCGCAGCAGCACCAGGGCCGGAATGCCGCGCCGCGCCCGCAGGGCGCCCGCGGGCAGCAGCCGCCGCAGCCAGACCACGAGCAGGACCAGCCCGACGACCGCGGCCGGCAGACGGTACGGGGCGGCAGGGGTGCCCGCGTACTGCAGCAGACCCGCACCGAGGGCCACCGCCAGCGCGGGCACGACCCGCAGCCCGCTCACCGGCTCGCCGCCCGCGCCCTGCCCACCGCCCCCGGCACCGTCCGCCCCGAGCCGCGCCAACGGCCGGGCGAGCAGCACCAGCGCGACCATGCCGAGGAAGGCGATCCCGTGGAACACCCAGTGCCACGACAGGCTTTCGGCGACGGCTCCCGCGACCGGCGGGCCCACCATGGACGGAACGATCCAGCACGCGGTGATCAGCGAGAACATCCGCGGGCGCAGCTCGGCGGCGTAGGCGCGGCCGACCACCACATAGAGGGCCACGGTCACCGCGCCGCCGCCGAACCCCTGGACGTACCGTCCGGCAAGGAAGACCGGAAGGGCGGTCGCCAGCCCGGACAGCAGCGCACCGCCCGAGAAGCAGAGCAGCCCCGCGAGCAGGGCGGGCGCGGGTCCGCGCCGGTCGGCCCAGCCGCCCGCCAGGACGGTACCGATGATGCCGGTGGTGAGGAAGCCGCCGAACGCGAGGGCGTACAGGCCCAGTCCGTCCAGCTCCTGGACGGCGACCGGCATCACCGTGCTCAGCGCCAGTCCGGCGAACGCGACCAGGACGAAGGTGCTGCTCACCGCGAGCGTGCAGGCACGGTGGCGACGGGAGAGCAGCCCCGGCGACGCGGTCGTGCCGGTCATGGCGCCTCCCCCTGGCGTTGGATCACCGGGAGATTTCCACAGCCCGACCGTCGCGTCAATGAAAGCCGCGGCCCCGGCGGGTTACAGCCTGCTGCCGCAGTGCGGCCACGGGCTGGCGCCCCGCTGCACGTACAGCTTCTTCGCGCGGAACGTCTGCTCCGCCGCCGGCGCGTCCTGGGGGCGCCCCGAGCCGCCAAGCGCCTGCCAGGTCTGCGTGTCGAACTGGTAGAGGCCTCCGTACGTGCCGGAGGGATCCACCGCGCCGGGCCGGCCGCCCGACTCGCAGCGGGCCAGCGAACTCCAATTCAGGCCGTCCGCCCCGGCCACGGACATGGGCATCTGCTTCGTGCCGACCTTCACGATCCGTCTCTGCGGCTCCCGCACCACCTCGGACCTGACGCGCCGCGGCTTCTGCTTGACGCCGTTGACGCTCCGCACCGTGTACGTGACCCGCCGGACTCCCTGCCGCCCGGCCTGCGCCACGACCTCCGTGCCGCGGAACAGCGACGGGTCCTGCACCCTCTCCACCCCGAACGGGATCGGCTCCTCCCGCACCTCCTTCGTCCCGGTCACCCGCATGACCGTCACGGTCTGCCCGTCGCGCGGAAAACTGTCGGGCGGCACCGACGTCGTGTCCTGCCCCCGCAGCGTCACCCCGGACTCGGCGACGGCCTCCCGCACGGTCGCCGCGTTCGTGCGGATCGTCCGCTCCCGCCCGTCGGCCATGATCGTGACGGTGCGTTCGGTGAGGACGTCGAGCGTGAGTCCGTCCCGGTCGATGCGGCGGCTGCGCGAGGCCGACAGCGCGGCGCCCTCCGCCCGCACCCCGAGCTGCCGCAGCGCCCCGTCGACGGTGCGCGCCGTCGTCCACACCTGGCGGCGCTCCCCGTCGAGGGTGAGGTGGACCGGCCTGCCGTAGCGGACGGCGACCTCGTCGCCGCTGGCCAGCGCGGCGCCGGTGGCGGGCGCGACGATGTCGTGGGCGCCGACGTCCACACCCTCGTCGGCGAGGAGTTCGCCGACGTCGTCCGCGAAGGTGTGCAGGGTGCGCGGCTTGCCGTCGACGATGAGCTGCACGGCCTTGTCGTCGGCGACGAACGCGGACGTGCCGCCGGCGAGGAAGGCGACGACGAGCGCCTGCGGCAGCAGCCGCCGTACCGTCTCGGGCCGCTCCGCACCCCGCCCCCGCGCGGCCCGCCGGGCCTCGGCGCGCCCACCACCGGGCACAGGTACGGGCACGGGCACGGGTACGGGCGACTCGGACGCCTGTCGCGGCAGCGTCGCGCCGTCGCTCCCGTACGACGTGTCCTGCCACACCTCGTAGGGCGGCTCATACGGCTCGTATGACGCATACGTCTCGTACGTCTCGTAGGTCTCGTACGTCTCGTACTGCGAGTTGCTCACGACGACGCTCCAGGGGTCCGTACCGGGCGGACAGAACCTAGCGGAGCTCTCGTCACTCTCCAAAGCAGCGCGACTACTCAGGGTCGCGGCGTTGACCGTCAGTAGGCGAAGGCGCGGGCCGTGTTCGCGGCGATGGCCGTGGCCATCGCGTCCTCGTCGATGCCGCGCACCTCGGCCATGGCCCGCAGCGTGACCGGAATGAGATACGGCGCGTTGGGCCGTCCGCGGTACGGGGCGGGCGTCAGGAACGGCGCGTCGGTCTCGACGAGGACGAGGTCGAGCGGGGCGACGGCCAGCGCGTCCCGCAGACCCTGCGCGTTCTTGAAGGTGACGTTGCCGGCGAAGGACATGAAGTAGCCGTTCTCCGCGCAGACTTGGGCCATTTCGGCGTCGCCGGAGTAGCAGTGGAAGACGGTGCGCTCGGGGGCGCCCTCCTCCTTGAGGACGCGCAGTACGTCGTCATGGGCGTCGCGGTCGTGGATGACGAGGGCCTTGCCGTGCCGCTTGGCGATCTCGATGTGGGCGCGGAAGGAGCGCTCCTGGGCCGCCATGCCCTCGGGTCCTGTGCGGAAGTAATCCAGGCCGGTCTCGCCGACGCCGAGCACGTGCGGCAGCGCGGCGAGCCGGTCGATCTCGGTGAGCGCCTCGTCGAGGGCCGCGTCGCCGCCCGGCTCGCGCGCGCCCTGCCGGGACCAGCCGTCGGGGTCGCCGAGGACGATGCGGGGCGCTTCGTTCGGGTGGAGGGCGACCGCCGCGTGCACGCTGTCGTGCGCGGCGGCGGTGTCGGCCGCCCACCGGGACCCGCGGACGTCGCAGCCGACCTGCACGACCGTCGTGACGCCGACGGCCGCGGCCTTGGCCAGGCCCTCCTCCACCGTGCCCGACTGCATGTCGAGGTGGGTGTGGGAGTCGGCGACCGCGACCCGGAGCGGTGCGGGCGGGGGCGGCGGGACGTCGGCGTTCTTCGAAGGCATGCCCCGATCCTACGAAGAGGCTCACCGGCCCGACCAGCTCACGTCCCGCTGTCCCGCTGTCCCGCCCTACTGTCCCTTCCGGTGCTGGAACGGGTGCAGCAGGTCGGAGAGGTGCCAGTGGTGCCGCTCCTGTCCGTCGACGGGCCCGACCGGGTCGACGGGCCCGGCCTGCTTCCCCACCCCGGCGCCCGCGGCGCTCTCATGCTGGCGCCGCATCATGTCGAGCACCGAGGACACCTGCCCGGCCCGCATGATCCGCACGACGTGGCCGCCGCAGTTCAGGCACGTGGGCCGGGTCAGCGGCGACGGCACCCTGGCGCCGTCCGCCAGGTACGTCACGAATTCCTGGCCCTTGGCGTCGACGTGGTGCTCGATCTCGTACGACTGTTCCCAGCCGTGCCCGCACCGCATGCAGGCGAAAGCGTACGACTCCCGCACGACATTCAGCGCTGTGGTGGGGTGGCCGGTGTCTGCGATCTCACTCATGCCAGCTGCTCCTCTTGCCCGGGGGACAAGCACTGCCGGTGCGTCCCTCCAACCAGTGGACGCCTTTACGGGAGCGAGCGCATCAGACCTGTCGAGCATTGGAGCCGATTTGGCCTCCCCTTAGGAAAGAGGCCCGAAAGCAGCCTGGTGCGCGGTCCGCGCTTTGCTTTTCACGATAGTCCTTTGCCTGCCGATGGGCTGCCCCGATCCGCATTCTTTGCCGCGACGACGGCATCGAAGACCTCGCGTTTGGGCAGGCCCGCGTCGGCGGCGACCGCGGCAATCGCCTCCTTGCGCCGCTCCCCCGCCTCCTCGCGCACCCGCACCCTGCGCACCAGCTCGTCGGGGGTGAGTTCGGCGGCGCTCTTCTCGGGGGCGCCCTCGACGACGACGGTGATCTCGCCGCGCACGCCGTCGGCGGCCCACTCGGCGAGTTCCTTCAGCGACCCGCGCTTGACCTCCTCGTACGTCTTGGTCAGCTCGCGGCAGACCGCGGCCCTGCGCTCCTCGCCGAACGCCTCGGCCATCGCGGCGAGCGTGTCGTCGATGCGGTGCGGGGCCTCGAAGTAGACGAGTGTCCTGCGGTCCTCCGCGACCTCCTTGAGGCGCGAGAGGCGCTCGCCCGCCTTGCGCGGCAGGAAGCCCTCGAAGCAGAAGCGGTCGACGGGCAGCCCCGACAGGGCGAGGGCGGTCAGCACGGCGGAGGGGCCCGGCACGGCCGTCACCCGCACGTCCCGCTCGACGGCGGCGGCGACGAGGCGGTAGCCGGGGTCGGAGACGGACGGCATGCCCGCGTCGGTCACGAGCAGCACCCGCGCGCCGCCCACCAGCGCCTCGACCAGCTCGGGCGTGCGCGCCGACTCGTTGCCCTCGAAGTAGGAGACGACCCGGCCGCCGACCTGCACGCCGAGCGCCTGGGTGAGCCTGCGGAGGCGCCGGGTGTCCTCGGCGGCGACGACGTCGGCGGCCTCCAGTTCGGCGGCGAGCCGCGGCGGGGCGTCGGCGACGTCGCCGATGGGGGTGCCCGCGAGGACCAGGGTTCCGGGGGAATCTGCGCTTCCTGTCACGGATCCATCCTCGCAGGGCCCACGGACGGGACTCGCACAGTCTGGTTCCCTACGATGGCGCGGTGACCAGTACCGCGTCTTCCCCGGACACCCGCGGGGGCCAGGCAGCCGAGGAGCAGCAGCCCCCGTGGCAGCGGCGGCTGCGCCGATTCGGACATGCGGCGCGGCCCAGAGCGGACGTCAGGGCGCGCCTCGTGCCTCCGTACACGGAGCCGAGCCCCCGCCTGTGGATGACGTTCGGTCTGTCGAAGACGGCCGCCGACAAGGTGGTGCGCTGGTCCGGCTGGGTCGGTCCGCTGCTGATCACGCTGGTCGCCGGGGTGACGCGGTTCCTGAACCTCGGCAATCCGAAGGCCGTGATATTCGACGAGACGTACTACGCGAAGGACGCCTGGGCGCTCATCCACCGCGGCTTCGAGGTCAACTGGCCGGAGAAGATCAACGACGACGTGCTGCGGCAGGGCAGCGACATCGCGATCCCGCACGACGCGGCGTACGTGGTGCATCCGCCGGTCGGCAAGTACGTGATCGGGATCGGCGAGTGGCTGTTCGGCTTCGACCCGTTCGGCTGGCGGTTCATGACGGCGGTGCTCGGCACGCTGTCGGTGCTGATGCTCTGCCGGATCGGGCGGCGGCTGTTCCGCTCGACGCTGCTCGGATGTCTGGCGGGCGGACTGCTCGCGGTGGACGGCCTGCATTACGTGATGAGCAGGACAGCGCTGCTCGACCAGGTCCTGATGTTCTTCGTGCTCGCCGCGTTCGGGTGCTTCCTGATCGACCGGGACAAGGCGCGGGCGCGGCTGGCGGCGGCGCTGCCGGTCGACCCCGACAGCGCGGACGGGATCGTACGACCGGACGCGTACGTCGCGGAAACGACACGTCTCGGATGGCGGCCGTGGCGGTGGGCGGCCGGTCTCTGTCTCGGGCTCGCCTTCGGCACGAAGTGGAACGGCCTGTACGTCATGGTCTTCCTCTGCCTGCTGACCGTCTTCTGGGACGTCGGCGCGCGCCGGGTGGCCGGGGCGGCGCGGCCCTACCGTGCGGTCCTGCGGCGGGACGTGTTCCCGGCGTTCGTGGCGACGGTCCCGGTGGCTCTCGCCACGTACGTCGTCTCCTGGCTCGGCTGGATCCTCTCGCCGGCGGACGGCAGCGGCGGCTACTACCGCGACTGGGCGGCCACCGCCGGGAAGGGCGGCAGCTGGACGTGGCTGCCGGACTGGGTGCGCAGCCTGTGGCACTACGAGCACGCGGTGTACGAGTTCCACGTGGGCCTGTCGTCGCCGCACACCTACCAGTCCAACCCGTGGAGCTGGATCGTCGACGGCCGGCCCGTCTCGTACTTCTACGAGTCGCCGCTGCCCGGCAAGGACGGCTGTCCGGCCGACACCACGGAGAAGTGCGCCCGCGAGGTCCTCGCGCTCGGCACGCCGATGCTGTGGTGGGTGGCGGCCCTCGCACTCCTGTACGTCCTGTGGCGGTGGGCGTTCCGCCGCGACTGGCGGGCGGGCGCGATCCTCTGCGGCGTCCTCGCGGGCTATCTGCCCTGGTTCTTCTACCAGGAGCGGACGATCTTCTACTTCTACGCGGTCGTCTTCGTGCCGTTCCTCTGTCTCGCGGTGGCGATGATGATCGGCGCGATGCTGGGGCCGCCGGGGTCGAGCGAGCGGCGCCGGGTGGCGGGCGCCGCGGCTTCGGGCGTCGTCGTCCTGCTCATCATCTGGAATTTCATCTACTTCTGGCCGATCTATACCGGCACCGCGATTCCCATCGATTCCTGGCGTTCCCGAATGTGGCTGGATACGTGGGTGTAATGGACACCTTCGGATACCTTCGGATAACGACAGCCCCCTGCACCACTCCATTCCCTTAAGGTTCATGGCGAACCTGGGGAGGGGAGCGCATCGTGCGCAAAGGGGTAAAGATCGCGTTGGTCGGCGGGGTGTTCACCGCCATGGTGGGGGGCGCCGGATATGGCGCGTACAACCTCGTCAACGGCGTCACCGGGGGCGGCGGCTCGTCCGGCTCCGGGCCGGTGGCCGTGAAGACCGGGCCGCCCACGAGCGACGAGGTCCGGGAGACCACACGGAAGTTCCTCGCGGCGTGGGCCGACGGCGACGCCCGGGGGGCCGCCGCGTACACGAACAACAGGGAGGCGGCGGCGACCGCGCTGACCGGCTACCGCGAGGACGCGCACCTGACGAAGGTGAAGCTGACGCCGAAGCGGGCGTCGGGCGCCCGCGTGCCGTTCTCCGTGTCGGCGACGGTCTCGTACAAGGGGAAGAGCAAGCCCTTCACGTACGACTCGCAGCTCACCGTCGTCCGCGGCGAGACCACAGGGCGGGCGCTCGTCGACTGGTCGGCGGCTGTCGTCCACCCCTCTCTGGAGAAGGGCGACACGCTCGTGACGGGTGAGGCCACCGCTCCACCCATCCAGGCCGTGGACCGCGCGGGCACCGTCCTGCGCCCGAAGGACCACCCCTCGCTCGCCCCGCTCCTGGACAAGCTCCGCGCGAAGTACGGCGACAGCGCGGGCGGCAAGCCGGGCGTGGAGCTGTACGTCCGGCCCGCGGACACCGAGCAGACGGACGCGGGGGCCCGCACGCTGCTCACCCTCGCCAAGGGCAGACCGGGCAAGCTGCGCACGACGCTCAGCGCGGGCGTGCAGAAGGCGGCCGAGCAGGCGGTGCTGCGCAGTGACGAGTCGTCGGTGGTGGCGGTGAAGCCGAGCACCGGCGAGATCCTCGCGGTCGCCAACAACCGCAAGGACGCGTTCAACGCGGCGTTCGAGGGGCGGGTGATGCCCGGCTCGACGATGAAGATCCTCACGGCGGCGATGTTCCTCGACAAGGGCGTCACCAAGGCGGCAGGACCCGCCCCGTGCCCGGCCACCGCGACCTGGCAGAGCCAGACCATCAGCAACCTGAAGGGCATGGTGCCGAACGAGTCGGCGACGTTCTCGGAGAGTTTCGCGCGCTCCTGCAACACGGCGTTCGTGAAGCTCATCGACGAGGAGGGCATCACGGACTCCTCCCTCACCGAGGAGGCGCGGAACAACTTCGGCCTGGGCGGGGACGACTGGCAGGTCGGCGTCACCTCCTTCGACGGCTCCGTCCCGGCGTCGGCAGGACCCGACCGCGCGGCGAACGCCATCGGCCAGGGCAAGGTCGAGATGAACCCGCTGAACATGGCGTCGGTCACGGCGACCGCGATGACGGGCACCTTCCGGCAGCCGGTCATCGTGCCGAAGTCCCTCGACGACCGCGAACTGGCCACCGCCCAGGGTCTGCGCGCCTCCACCGTCCAGCAGCTGCGCCAGATGATGCACCGCACGGCGGTCAGCGGCACCGGCGCGCGCGCCATGGCGGGCCTCGGCGGCGACATCGGCGCGAAGACCGGGTCGGCCGAGGTCGACGGCCAGGAGAAGTCGGACAGCTGGTTCACCGGCTACCGGGGCGATGTCGCGGCGGCCGCGATGGCGCAGGGAGGCGGGCACGGCGGCGACGCGGCCGGGCCGATCGTGGCGGCGGTGCTGCGCGCAGGGTAGGCGCTCGCGGGGTGCCCCGCCCGGCCGGGCGGGGAAGTGGTCGAGGGGTTCTCCGTACGCCTCTAAGGTGGCCTTCCGGTGACGAGCCGGGGGTTCTGGTGAAGAGCCGGGGGTTCTGGGGAACTGCGGAGGGTTTGTGGGCAAGCGAAGGCGCGCCACGGAGCGCAAGAGCGTCGGCGTCGGGAACGTGCGCAACGGGAACATGCGCATCGGTAACACGAAGCTGCACCCGGGCGTGCTCGGCGGGGTGGCGGCCGTGGTCTTGTGCGGTGTGGGGGCCACCGCGTTCGCGCTCTCCGGTGGCTCCGGTTCCGGTTCTGGTTCCGGCGGCGACGGCTCGACCGTCGACGAGAAGCCGGTGGCTTCAGGCCCGCCGACGGCCGCCGAAGTCCGCACCACAGCGCGGGCGTTCCTCACCGCGTGGGCCGAGGGCGACGCGGCGCGGGCGGCCGCACTCACGGACGACCGCGCGGCGGCGGAGAAGGCCCTGACGTCCTACCGCGAGGACGGCCACCTCACGAAGACCGTCCTCACGCCCGGCAAGCGGTCGGGCGCCGAGGTGCCCTTCAAGGCGACCACCACCGTCTCGTACAAGGGAAAGAGCAAGCCCCTCGCCTACGAGTCCGAACTCACCGTCGTCCGCAGGAAGAGCGACGGCAGGACGCTGGTCGGCTGGCGCCCCTCGGTGCTGCACCCGGAGCTGAAGCAGCGGGGCGACCGGCTGGTCACCGGTGAGGCGGGCGACCCGCCGATCAAGGCGGTGGACCGGGACGGCGCCGAGCTGACGCCGGCGAAGTACCCGTCGCTGGGCACGGTGCTCGACGGCCTTCGCGAGAAGTACGGGAAGAAGGCGGGCGGCAAGGCGGGAGTCGAGCTGCGGGTGGTACGGGCGGACTCGTCGAAATCCTCGAAGTCCTCGGAGTCCTCGGAGTCCTCGGAGTCCTCGGGGTCGTCGAAGAAGGCCGACGCGAAGTCGACGCCCGACAAGACGCTGCTCACCCTCTCCCCCGGCACGCCGGGCACGCTGAAGACGACGTTCAGCGGCTCGCTGCAGGCAGCCGCCGAGCGGGAGACGGCCAAGCGGCAACGGGCGTCCGTCGTCGTGCTCAAGCCGAGCACCGGCGAGATCCTGGCCGCCGCGAACTCGAACCCCACGGGCTTCAACACGGCCTTCCAGGGCTCCCTCGCACCCGGCTCCACGATGAAGGTCGTGTCGTCGTCGATGCTCCTGGAGAAGAAGCTCGCCGGGGTCGACAAGAAGCACCCGTGCCCCAAGTACGAGACGTACGGCGGCTGGAAGTTCCAGAACGACGACAAGTTCCAGATCAAGAACGGCACGTTCAGGGCGAGCTTCGCGCGGTCCTGCAACACGGCCTTCATCAGCCAGGCGAAGAAGCTCGACGACGACTCCCTGACCAAGCAGGCCCAGGAGGTCTTCGGACTCGGCCGCGACGACTGGTCGATCGGCGTCCCGTCCTTCGACGGCGCGGTGCCGGTGCAGAGCGACGCCCAGATGGCGGCCTCGCTGATCGGCCAGGGCGGGGTGCGGATGAACCCCCTCAACATGGCGTCGGTGGCGGCCACGGTGAAGTCGGGCACGTTCAAGCAGCCCTACCTGGTCTCCCCCGACATCGACGACCGCACGCTCGCGACGGCGCCGCGCAAGATGTCGGGCGCGACGGCGGCGGCGCTGCGGGAGCTGATGCACTACACGGCGGTGGCGGGCACGGCGGTCAAGCCCATGCAGGGCCTCGGCTCCGACATGGGCGCGAAGACCGGCTCCGCGGAGGTCGACAACCAGAAGAAGCCGAACGGCTGGTTCACGGCGTACCGGGGCGACCTCGCGTCGGCGGCGGTGGTCCAGCAGGGCGGACACGGTGGGGACTCGGCGGGGCCGGTGGTACGGGCGATGCTGCGGGCGGGGGGCTGAGACCGGCACTCGGGATGCTCTGTCCGCCATCCGGATACGTGGTCGCGTGCCCCGTACACGGGCCGCTAGCGTGCGGGGCATGAGCGCTACAGCACCCGAGCCGTCCGGCGCGTCCGGCGCGTCCGGCGCGTCCGACGCCCACCCCCGGTTCGCCGAGGCCCTGCGTGAACTGGGCCTCGGCGAACTGCTTCCCCGGGTCCGCCGCTTCCCGGACCAGACCCGTACGGCGGCCGAGGCCGCGGCGGCGATCGGCTGCGACCTGAGCCAGATCTGCAAGTCCCTGATCTTCGCCGCGGACGGCGTGCCGATCCTGGTCCTGATGGACGGCGCGTCCCGCGTCGACCTCGAACTCGTACGCCGGGAACTCGGCGCGGAGAAGGTGACCAGGGCCAAGGCCGACGTCGTCCGGCAGACCACGGGCTACGCGATCGGCGGCGTGCCGCCCTTCGGCCACGCCACCCGGACCCGCGTCCTCGCCGACCGCTCCCTCCTCGACCACGACGAGGTGTGGGCGGCGGCCGGCACGCCCTACGCGGTCTTCCCGATGGCTCCCAAGACGCTGATCGCGCACGCGGGCGGCACGCTGGTGGACGTGCGCGAGCCGGCGAAGTGACCCCGCTCGTCGCGGCGGCGGTTCTGCTCGCCGCCGTCACGCACGCCAGCTGGAACGCGATAGCCCACCACATCACGGACAAGCTGGTCGGCTTCACGCTCATATCGGGCGGCGGCACGCTGATAGGCCTGCTCCTGGCCCCCTTCGTGCCGATCCCGGACACCGAGGCCTGGCCCTACCTGCTCCTCTCCGCCGCGATCCACGTCGGCTACTACGCCCTCCTCATGAAGTCGTTCAAGCTGGGCGACTTCGGCCAGGCGTACCCGATCGCGCGCGGCACGGCGCCGCTGGTGGTCACCGTCCTCGCGGCGGTCTTCGCGGGCGAGGTCCCCGACGGCTGGCAGGCGGCGGGCGTCGCGGTGTCGTGCGCGGGCCTGACGGGCCTCGCCCTGTGGGGCATCCGGGGTACGGGCCGCCGCCCGGACTGGGCGGCGATCGGCGCGGCCCTCGCGACGGGCGTCTCCATCGCGGCGTACACGGTGGTGGACGGCCTCGGCGTCCGCGCCTCCGGCTCCTCCATGGGCTACATCGCCTGGCTGATGATCCTGGAGGGCCTCGCGGTCCCGCTGTACGCGGCGTACCACTGGCGCGGCGAACTCCTCCCGCGCCTACGCCCCTTCGCCCTCGTCGGCCTCCTCGGCGCGGCCCTCTCGGTCTCGGCGTACGGCCTGGTCCTCTGGGCCCAGACCCGGGCGGAACTGGCCCCGATCTCCGCCCTCCGCGAATCCTCGATCATCGTCGGCGCGGCCATCGGCGCGGTCTTCTTCAAGGAACGGTTCGGGGCGCCGCGGTTGGTGGCGGCGGGGTTGATGGTGGCGGGGATCGGGTTGATGTTGCACGCGGGGTAGTTGCGTCGGCGGTCGGCGGTGCGGTGGCTCACCACCTGCCACCCGGCCGGGGGGGGCGGCGACGCGCCGTCAGCCGTTGCCGCGCCGCCACCCACCCCCTCAATTACGTCCCGTTCACGCTCGGACCAGCAGGGCGACTGCCTGGAGATCGCACGCACCAGCACCGAGGGGCACGTCATACGTAACAGCAAGAACCCGGGGGGCCGACCCTAATTTTCCGCCCAGAGACATGGGACGGCTTCGTCGCGGGGATCAAATCGACGAGCCCCGCGTAGCCCGAGGTCAGCCATACGCCTCGCTTTGGGAGACGCGTAGGGCCGACAACCGTCGGGAGCTGTGACCATCGGGATACGAGGTGCGTACCGTGCTTGCCCCCGAACTCGGCAACGCCATATGGCGCAAGAGCAGCTACAGCGGCGGAGGTTCAAGTGGCGGCGACTGCATAGAGGTCGCCGAGTTTCCCCGCCGCGCCTGGGTGCGTGACAGCAAGCACCCGAGCGGTCCCACGCTCGTCTTCACGTCCACCGCGTGGGACGGCTTCATCACGGGGATCAAGTCGGCCAACACCAGGTAGATCGAGGCAGCCCGCCGACGCCGTCCGCGTCGCCACTTCGTTCTGGAGCTCCGTGAACCGCCGCGACTTCCTGGCCCGAGCCGGATCCGGCTTCGCTGCCTCCGCCTTCACCACGCCCGTGACCCGCTGGTTGGTCGCCCCCGCCGACGCCACCGCGGAACGCCGGGGCGGCAGGCAGGTCGGCCGGGCCGACCTCGACGAACTGCGCGAGGCCGCCGACGACGCCCGCCGCTGGGACTCCAGATTCGGTGGAGGCAACTGGAGAGCCGGCTCCATCACCGACTGCCTCGACCGGCGTGCGACTCCGCTGCTCGAAGGATCGTTCTCCGACAAGATCGGCCGTGAGCTCTTCTCCGTGACCGCCGAGCTGTCCCGGATGGCGGGCTGGACGGCCTTCGACGTCAGCCGGCACGAGGTCGCTCAGCGGCACTTCATCCAAGCCCTCCGCCTCGCTCGCGCCGGTGGCGATGTGCAGTTGGGCTGCTATGTGCTGACCACCATGGCCATGCAGACCCTCATGCGGGGCTTCGCCTCCGAAGCCGTGGACATGGCCCAGGGCGCCTTCAACCGGGCGAAGGGTCAAGCGGCCCCGAGAGTAGTGGCGTTCACCAAACTGATCGAGGCCCGCGCCCACGCCCGTGAGAACGAGCCGAGAGCGGCTTCTCGGGCCCTGGTCGCCTCGGAAAGGCTGCTCGACCAGGCGAAGGCCGACACGGGCGACGAGCCCGCATGGATCGACTTCTACCACCACGCCCGCCTGTCCGCAGACGCCGCCGAGGTCTTCCGGGACCTGAAGAACCCCAAGATGGCCCTGACGTGGAACCAACAGGCCGCCGCCATGCCGACCGGCCTGTTCACCCGCTCCGTCGGCATGCGTCTGGCCATCGTCGGGACCGCCCACCTCCAGGCCCGCGACCTCGACCACGGGCTCGACCTCGGCCACCGGTCCGTGGACATCCTGGCGCGCGTCCGGTCGAGCCGGGCCAAAGACTACGTCCGCGAATTCAACGCGGCCCTCGCGCCCTGGCGACGCGAGCCGGCGGTCCGCGACTTCTTCCACCGCACGGGCCAGGAGCTCGGCATCGCCACTTGACCGCCCGTCAAGGACGTGGAGGGCGATGCGGAGGGCACGTGGGGCGGGTCGGTGGAGAGGCCGGTCACGCGGGCGCGAACAGGGTCGCGCAGCGGCGGCAGGCGCGGGCTGACGTTGCCACGACGGCGTGGGAGGCGGCGGCCAGGGCGCCGGCGGCGGCGAGCAGGGGCCAGTTCGTGGTGAGGGCGGCGGCCGTGGCGAGGGCGAGGGTCGCGACGGCCATCGCGGCGCTCGCGGTGGTGCCGGCCCAGGCGACGACGAGGGGCAGCCGCTGTGGGGTGGGGAGTCGGCGGGCGAGGGGGCCGGTCGCGGCCAGGGTCGCCGCGGCGAGCAGCGCGGCGAGGGTCGCGACGAGGGCGAGGTGGACGGCCAGCAGCTGGGGCGTGTGCGCGAGTTGCCAGGGCGCGGGTCCGCCGCCAGCCGTACGGGCGAGGTACCAGCAGGCGACCAGGAACGGTGCGGTGAGCGCGACCGTGCGGGCGGTGTGCCGGGCCTGTGCGACGGTCAACTCGCGCTGACAGACCGGGACGAGGTCGTCGACGGTGCCGAACTCCCGGATCGCCCGGTGGGCGGCCTCCTCGTCGTCCGCGCCCGCCTCCGCGTGGGCGGCGGCCGTGTCCGTGAGGCCGTCGCGCATCTCCTCGACCAGCCGGGACTTGGCCTTGGCGGGGCCGTGCAGGGCGGCGGCCAGGGCTGCGATGTGCGCGTCGAGGGGCTTCGCGACGGGGTTCACGTGGCGAGTCCGGGCTGCGTGCTCAGCTGGGCGCCGGGGTTCAGGACCGAGCCGATCGCTGCCGTGAACTCGCTCCACGCCGCGCGTTCGCCGGCCAGGGTGGCGCGTCCGGCGTCGGTGAGTTCGTACGCCCTGCGGCGTCGTTCGCCCGCCGCCGACTCCCAGCTGCTGCTGAGCAGGCCGAGGCGCTCCAGGCGGTTCAGCGCCGGGTAGATCGTGCCCGTACGCAGCTCAAGTGCGCCCCCGCTGCGGCGCTGCACCGCCGCGATGATCGCGTACCCGTGCAGCGGGCCCGGTTCCAGCACGGCCAGCAGCAGTCCGTCGAGGTGCCCTCGCACCGCATCCGCCTTCATGAGTAGGCAGCCTACCCAAAGAAGGCGTTGGCAGTGTATGTATTGGCAGCCAACGTAATTGCGTTGGCTGCCAACGCATGGGGAGTGGCGGCATGTATGTCCCAGCCGCCACTCCCCGAGCCAGTTCAGTCCTGGAGGCCCCGCCGTGACCAAGTTCCTGCTGTCCGTCCACGTCCTCGTGGCGATCCTGGCCGTCGGGTCGATCACCGTGGCCGCGTCGATGTTTCCGCGCTACGCGTTGCGGGCGCTGGGAGGTGCGGGGGACGGTGGTGAGGAGCGGCGGGGTGAGGGGGGCGAGCGGGGTGACGGTGGCGAGCGGGGTGACGGTGGCGAGCGGAGTGACAGCGGCCGGGCCGCTGGGATCGCCGCGCTCCTGCACCGCGTATGCCGCGCTTACGCCGTCGCCGGCCTCGCCGTACCCGTGTTCGGCATCGCCACGGCGATCCAGCTGGGCGTCCTCACCGACGCGTGGCTGATCGCGTCGCTCCTGCTGACGGCGGTCGCCGCCGGGCTCCTGGCGCTGGTCATCCTGCCGGGGCAGCGGAGCCTGCTGGAGCTCGCGGACGAGGCGCCGGACGGGACGCCCCGGTCCGCTCCGGAGTCGGCGCGCCCCGCCACGGCCCGGCTCACGATGCTCACCGGCATCTTCAACGTCCTCTGGGCGACGGTCACCGTCCTGATGATCGTCCGCCCCGGCTCCACGACGGGGGCGTGACCACCATGCTCACGCTGCGCACGCTCCGCATCGCGGCAGGCGCGGAGGCCGTATCCCTGGTACTCCTCCTCACCAACCTGTTCACCATCCACGCCGGGCCGCTCTCGTCGCTCCTCGGCCCGCTGCACGGCACGGCGTATCTCGTCGTGATCGCGGCCACGTGGATGCTCCCGGCGGTGGTGCCATCGGACGGCACACGGTGGCGCGCACTGGTCCCGGGGGCCGGGGGCCTGCTCGCCCTGCGCCGGATCGAGGACCGGGTCCGCGCGAGCCGACGCCCTCCTCGACAACTCATGGAAGGCTGACCGGCCCGACTGCTCAGACGGGCGACGGATCACGCGTCGCCGTCCGCGCCGCCCGCCCCCGGCGTAGCGTGGATGCCAGGACCTTCCCTGGGGGTAGCCGTGCAGTTTCACGAAGAGCCCAGCATCGGAGACCGAGTTGCCCGGCTGCGGACGCGCCGGAAGCTGACGCAGGAAGGGCTCGCCGAGCGGGCAGGCCTGTCCGTCGACATCGTGCGCAAACTTGAGCAAGGTGTCCGGCAGACAGCCCGTCTGACGACCCTCAACGCACTCGCCCGCGCCCTGGACGTGGAACCGTCCGTCCTCGTCGGGCAGCCCGCCACCTTCGAAGTGCGGGGCGACGACGAACCGTCCGTGCTGGCTCTGCGCCAGGCCGTATCACCCGTCTCCGATCTGCTCGGCGAAGAACCGGACCCCGAGGAGCCGCCTACCGTCGCAGCACTGAGGGACACTCTGCGCTCCACTGAGCGCATCCGCCGTGAAGGCAGGATGGGTGAGATCGGCTCCGTGCTCCCGCAGTTGATCCGCGACGCCAAGGCAGTGGCACGCGCATCCACCGGGAGCGACGCGGCCTCGGCGTACGCCGTGCTGGCCGAGGCATTCCAGGTCGCCGCGACCACACTCACCGCACTCGGCAAGGAGGACGCGGCCTTCACCGCCCTTGAGCGATCCATGGACGCGGCCCGCAAGGGAAATGATCCTCACCTCGAAACGGTCGGAGTCTCCAGCCTTGCCTGGATCTTCACCAAGCAAGGGCGCCTCAACGACGCCGAGCGGGTCGCCCTGGCCACCGCAGAGAAGATCGAGCCCGGCTTTCGCTCCCGTCCCCTCGAACTGGCCTTGTGGGGGGTCCTCCTGCTCCGCGCGGCGACGGCCGCCGTCCGCCTGGAGCGGCGCGACACAGTCCGCGATCTGCTCAACATGGCCGGCGCGGCGGCAGCGCGGATCGGGATGGACCGTCTCGACTACGCGACTCCGTTCGGCCCGACCAACGTGGGCGTGGCCAGGGTCAACTTCCTGGTGGAGATGGAGGAGAACGCCGAAGCGCTGCGCAGCGCACACACCGTCCCCGATCTGGCTGCCCTGCCTCCCACCTGGCGGGCCCGCTACCACATCGACCTCGCGACGGCGCATGCCGATCTGGGACAGGAGGAAGGTGCCGTGCGCGCACTCCTCACCGCGGAGCGCACCGCGCCCGAATGGATGCGGTACCACTCCACGAGCCGGCGCCTGGTCGCCGACCTCCGCGAGCGCGAACACCGGCGTACGTCGCCGCTCACCGGCCTCGCCGACCGGCTGAACATCGACGGGTAGGACACGGCGTCCCACCCGTCGACCAAGGTGGCACGGCACGTCCCTGGGCACGCTCCGCAGGCGGACCTAGCGTGACGGCACCGTCACATGGTGGCGGGCCCCGCGACCGTGTGTACGGCCGGCCGGGGCGGGTCCGTCCGAGGAAAGCAGGTAGACGCGTGCTGGACGTGCCAGGCAGTCCGGACAGGATCGTCCGCCCGAGCCAAGCCCCGCCGAACGACTTCGCGAGAAGGGCCAACAGCGCCGCCACCGTTACGTTCCACACAGGCGTGCGCCGCGGTTTGCCCCGAACAGGGCCACGAACAGGGTCGATGTCGCGCCCCGGCCGGCCACGGCTGGAGGCGACCACATGACAGAAACCGCCCGGCTCCTGCCCTGGACCGGCCCCGACGGCAAACCCTGCTACGTCATCACGGACTCGGACGGCGGCTACGTCTCCCGCCTCGCGGACAACGTCGAGTCCATCCAGCTCGGCATGGCCCTCCAACTACTCGGTCACGCAGAGGAGTTGCTGGCCGACCCCAAGGCGAATCCGCGAGAAGTCCGTTATCTGACCACCTGCCTCTCCGAGGCTCTCCGCGACGTCCACCGCGTCGCGGAGAGCCGGGGCACGCGGATCCCGCCGCCGGGCAACGACGAGCATCTGGACTGAGTGCCTGTTTTCAATCCTCTCCAACAGGGCCCACCTGCTGAGGAGGGTCTCCCCCGATTGGGGGGGTCAGGACATGCGCGCGAGGTATCTGCGTGATGTGCTGAAACCTCCCACCAGCGCTTCTCCGGAGGTACACCATGCGCATACGCGGCACCATCGCTGTCGCCGCCCTGGCGAGCACTCTGACACTCTTCGGTGCCACGGCCGCCCACGCTGGGGGGGGGGGGGGGGGGGGGGGGGGGGGGGGGGGGGGGGGGCGGGGGGGGGGGGGGGGCGGGGGGGGGGGGCGGGGGGGGGGGGGGGGCCGGGT
>NZ_JBJDPY010000003.1:290052-462619 GCF_044903205.1 Streptomyces sp. NPDC029674 | reverse complement strand
CCAGCCCACCCCCACCCGCCCCCCACCCCCCCCCGCGCCCCCCCCCCCCCCCCCCCCCGGGGGCGCGCGCCCCCCCCCCCCCCCCCCCCCCCCCCCCCCCCCCCCGTGCCTCCCGGCGCCATCAATGTTCCCGCACCGAATATTGTCGGCGGGGTCATTGACGACAGCCTCTTCGGTGGTGCTGGCTTGGGCCACCTCGTGGGCGGAGACGACGAGGACGTCTAGAGGCTTCGACCGCGGCCCTCTGCGAGTTGGCCGGAGGGTGATTCGCCCGGTCTCCCGCTCGCGTCACGCCAACCTCCGCAGTTTCCGTTCGGGGAACGGTCACGGTGACCGTTCCCCGAACGCTTTCCCGAACTCCTGCGGCCACGTCGGCTTTGGGGCGGGAGCCCGGCGCAGGGGGTGGGGGCGGGGCGCCGATCTAGGTTGTGGGGCCGGGGCCGCGTCGTTCTGGCCCGGGACCTGGCCGAAGGCTCGGTGGGGGCGGGCGGGTGGGGAGCTGACGGTGCCGGACCGGGGGGGCCGTGCGGTGGGGCTTGGCCGCGCGCGGCGGGTGGCGGTGCGATGGGAGCTGGCGGGGCCGGGCGGATAACGGTGCGCGAAGTCAGGGCGCCGATTGCTGTCGTGGGCCACGTCGCCCTGGCCCGGGGCCTGACCGAAGGCTCGGTGGGGGCGGGCGGGTGGGGAGCTGACGGTGCCGGACCGGGGGGCGGTGCGGTGGGGCTTGACCGCGCCGGGTGGCCGACGGCACGAAGGGGACTGGCGGGGCCGAACGCGCGACGCCCGAGGGGACTTGGCGGCACCCGGCTCCGGGACGGTGCGGAGTGGGCGGCACCCGACGCCAGGTGGGCGTTACAGCGTGTCCCGGAGCGCGCGGACCAGGGACTGGGCCCGAGGATCCGCCGTAACCCCCTTGTTCATGCCGTTCGTGACGTAGCCGAACGCGAGCCCCGACTCCGGGTCGGCGAAGCCGAGGGCGCCCCCGCGGCCGGGGTGGCCGAAGGAGCCGGGCCCGAGGAGCGGGGACGCGGGCCCGTGCAGCATGTAGCCGAGGCCGAAGCGCGTACCGACGACCAGCACGCGGTCGGGCCCCGCCGACGCCTCGCCCCGCGCCAGCGAGACCGTGGCCGGATCGAACAGCCGCCGGCCACCGTCGACGTCGCCGATCAGGGCGGCGTAGAAGCGGGCCAGGCCGTCCGCCGTGGCGATGCCGTTGGATGCGGGCAGGGCGGCGGCCCGGTACTCCGGGTCGTTCTCGTCGGGCAGAGGGTCGATCGCCCCGAACGCGCGACGGGTGAGCGAGTCGGGGTCCGCGTACGCCTCGGCCACGTTCCGTTTGGGACGCAGGCGCAGGCCCCCGGACGCGGCGGGCGGCTCGATGCGGCCCAGTCGGCCGACCCGCGCGGACTCCGCGTCCGGCAGCCCCACCCACAGGTCGAGGCCGAGCGGCCGTGCGATCTCCTCGGCGATCCACTCGCCGACGGGCCGGCCCGTCACGCGCCGCACCAGTTCGCCGGTCAGCCAGCTGTACGTCTGCGCGTGGTACCCGTGGTCCTCGCCGGGCTCCCAGAACGGGGCCTGCGCCGCGACCACCGCGGCGGCGAGGTCCGGGTCGAGCGCCTCGGCGGGGGTCAGCGGACGGTCCAGGGCGGGCACCCCGGCGCGGTGCGAGAGCACGTGCCGGACGAGGACGCGCTCCTTGCCGCGCGCCTTGAACTCCGGCCAGTAGGAGCCGACCGGCGCGTCCAGGTCCAGCTCCCCGCGCTGGTGGAGGAGGAGCAGCGCGGCGGCCGCGACACCCTTCGTCGCCGAGCGGACGATCTGCGCGGTGCCGGGCCCCCACGGGGCGTCCCCGGCGGCGAGGTCCCCGTCGACGTCCTTCGTACCGCCCCACAGGTCCACGACCTTGTGCCCGTCGCGGTAGACGGTCACCCGCGCGCCCCGCTCGCCGCCCGCGGCGAAGTTGTCCGCGAACGCGTCCCGCACCGGCTCGAAACCGGCCGCCACCGTGCCGTGCACCGTGCCACGCACCGGAACAGCCCCACCTATGACGTCATCGCTCATGACAAGGCCAACCGAGACCGCACGCCATCGATTCCCTAGCTCCCCACCCGTACCGTCTTCGGATCGAAGCCGAACGGCAGTTCCAGGCGGTGTGCGCTCATCAGGTCCTCGTCGCCGAGCAGCTCACCCGTCGGCCCGTCCGCCGCGATGACGCCCTCGCTGAGGATCATGGCGCGCGGGCAGAGCTCCAGAGCGTACGGCAAGTCGTGCGTGACCATCAGGACCGTCACGTCCAACGACCGCAGGATGTCGGCCAGTTCGCGGCGCGAGGCGGGGTCGAGGTTGGACGAGGGCTCGTCCAGGACGAGGATCTCCGGCTCCATCGCGAGGACCGTGGCCACCGCCACCCGCCGCCGCTGCCCGAAGGAGAGGTGGTGCGGCGGGCGGTCCGCGAACTCCGCCATGCCCACCTCCCCCAGCGCCTTGCGTACGCGCGCCTCCAGCTCCGGTCCGCGCAGCCCTGCCGCCGCGGGCCCGAAGGCGACGTCCTCCCGCACCGTCGGCATGAACAACTGGTCGTCCGGGTCCTGGAAGACGATGCCGACCCGGCGCCTGATCTCCGCCATGTGCTCCTTGCCGACGGGCAGCCCGGCCACGGTGACCGTGCCCGCGCCGCCGGTCAGGATGCCGTTCAGGTGCAGGACGAGGGTCGTCTTGCCCGCGCCGTTCGGCCCGAGCAGGGCGACGCGCTCGCCGCGCGCGACGGTGAAGTCGACGCCGAAGAGGGCCTGGTGCCCGTCGGGGTAGGCGTAGGCGAGGCCGGAGACCTCGAGAGAGGCGGGAGCAGTCACAGGGTCCATCCCAACAGGCATACGGCAAGTGCGGTCGACGGCAGGGTCAGCGCGTACGTCCACTGCGCCCGCGAGGCCGTCACCTCGTCGATGACCGGCATCGATCCGGCGTAGCCCCGGCTGACCATGGCCAGGTGCACCCGCTCGCCCCTCTCGTACGAGCGGATGAAGAGCGCGCCCGCCGACTTGGCGAGGACGCCCCACTGACGTACACCCCGCGCCTCGAAACCGCGCGACTCCCGGGCGATCTTCATGCGGCGCATCTCGTCGGTGATCACGTCGCCGTACCGGATCATGAAGGAGGCGATCTGGACCAGCAGCGGGGGCAGTTTCAGGCGTTGGAGGCCGAGGAGCAGGGAGCGCAGTTCGGTGGTGGCGGCGAGGAGTACGGACGCGGCGACGCCCAGGGTTCCCTTGGCGAGGACGTTCCAGGCGCCCCAGAGTCCGTTGACGCTCAGGGAGAGGCCGAGTACGTCGACGCGCTCGCCCTGCGCGACGAACGGAAGCAGCACGGCGAACGCCACGAACGGGACCTCGATCAGCAGCCGCTTCAGCAGGAAGCCGGCCGGGACGCGGGCGGCGTGCGCGACCACGCCGAGCAGGACCGCGTAGACCCCGAAGGCCCACATCGCCTCGCGCGGCGTGGAGACCACGACGATCACGAAGCAGAAGACCGCCGCGAGCTTGGTGTGCGGGGGCAGCGCGTGCACCGGCGAGTGCCCGTGCCGGTAGAGCCGGTGGGCGTGGCCCGCGCCCACGTCAGGCCTTCTCGGAAGCGGGAGTCTCGGGTACGGCGGGTACGGCGGGTTCGGCGGGTACGGCGGCCGGAGACGCGTCACTCGTACGACGCCTCCGCAGCGCCCAGAACACCCCCGTCCCCGCGACCACCGTGACGCCCACGCCGATCACGCCCGCGAGGCCGCCGGAGAGGCGGGAGTCGGTGATGTCCTCGACGCCGTAGTCGGCGAGCGGGGAGTCCGCGGTGGCGTGTTCCTCGGCCTTCTTGTCGATGCCCTTGTCGTGGGCGACCTTCTCCAGGCCGTCGGGGTCGGCCGAGGCGTAGAAGCTGACGAAGCCCGCGAGGACGAGGGAGGCGACGATGCCCGCGATCCAGACCGGGCGGGTCGAGCGGGCGGCGGTGACCGGCACGGGGGCCGCGGCGGGCGCGGGCGCGTCCACCAGCTCTCCGCCGATCCGCAGCTGCAGCCGCTGCGTCAGGCCCCTGGCCCCGTACACCAGGTCCGGTCGTACGGCGATGACGGCGCCGACCGTGAGCGCGGTGATCGCGGCCTCGCCGATGCCGATGAGGATGTGGACGCCGACCATGGCGGTGGCGACCTTGCCGATGGAGACGTCGGTCGTACCACCGATGGCGTAGATGAGGGTGAAGGCGACCGCGGCGGCCGGCACGGACAGCAGCGCGGCGACGAAGGAGGCGACGGTGACGGAGCGGCGGCCGCGGGGCAGCACCTTCACCAGGCCGCGGAAGGCGAGGTAGGCGACGACGGTCGTGACGATCGCCATGTCGGAGATGTTCACGCCGAGCGCGGTCAGGCCGCCGTCCGCGAAGAGGACGCCCTGCATGAGCAGGACGACGGAGACGCAGAGGACGCCGGTGAAGGGGCCGACGAGGATCGCGGCGAGCGCGCCGCCGAGGAGATGTCCGCTGGTCCCGGCCGCGACGGGGAAGTTCAGCATCTGCACGGCGAAGATGAAGGCGGCGACGAGACCGGCGAGCGGCGCGGTGCGCTCGTCCAGTTCGCGCCGGGCGCCCTTGAGGCTGACGGCGACGGCGCCCGCCGCGACGACCCCGGCGGCGGCGGAGACCGGGACATCGATGAACCCGTCGGGGACATGCATGCGCGCGCTCCTGGGCAGGCGCCCTGACAGGGCGGAAGGCTCGTGAACCGTTCGATGCTCGTGAACCGTTCAATGATAGGGCCTTGTTGCAAACGGTTTGCAAGAGCGCGACTGTCCCGAATCGGCTACGCACCTCCGCGCGCCCCCACCGCGCCCGCCGCCGCGGCTGTCCACCCGCAACGAAATATCGTACATATGGGACATTGGTGAGGGAATGCCCGCAGGAATGAGGAGTCCAGCGATGCCCGCAGTAGAGCAGTACGCACGCGCCCACCTCGTCACGGACTCCTCCGAGGGCCACCGCGCCGTCCCCGTCGTCCTGCGCTACGACCCGGAGGCCGACCCGCACGCGGTACGGATCGACCTTCCCGACGCACCGCACCGCGTCTTCGCCCGGCAGCTCCTGGAGCGGGGACTGCGGGCCCCGGCCACCTCCGGCGGCGTACACGTATGGCCGTGCGGCCGGGTCCAGACGGTCGTGGAGTTCCACGAAGGCGACGGGGTGACGGTCGTGCAGTTCGACGCGTCGGCGCTGATCCGCTTCCTGCGTCGTACCCGCACGACCGCCACCCCGGTCACCCGCTGACAGTCAGCCGCTGACGGTCACCCGCTGACGTCACACCAGTTCAGACGCGGGTGAGCTCCCGCTCGGTGCCTGCGTCCTTCTCCGCCGCCGTCCGCAGCCCCTCACCCTCGACGTCGACGTTCGGCAGCGCGCGGTCCAGCCACCTCGGCAGCCACCACGCCTTCTTGCCGAGCAGCGCGAGGACCGCGGGCACCAGCGCCATGCGGACCACGAACGCGTCGAAGAAGACGGCGATCGCGAGACCGAAGCCGATCATCTTCACCATCTGCTCGCTGGAGCCGATGAAGCCCGCGAACACCGCGATCATGATGACGGCCGCCGCCGAGACCACGCGCGCCCCGTGCCGGAAGCCGGTCACGACCGCCTGGGCCGGGCGTTCCCCGTGGACGTACGCCTCGCGCATCCGCGTCACGAGGAAGACCTCGTAGTCCATCGCGAGGCCGAAGACGACGCCCACCATGAAGATCGGCATCATCGACATGATCGGGCCGGTCTGCTCGACGCCGAAGAGCGAGCCGAGCCAGCCCCACTGGAAGACCGCGACGACCGCGCCGAGGGCCGCGAGGACCGAGAGCAGGAAGCCGAGGGCCGCCTTGAGCGGGACCAGGACCGAGCGGAAGACGATGATCAGGAGCAGGAAGGCGAGGCCGACGACCAGGGCCAGATAGGGCAGCAGGGCGTCGTTGAGCTTCTGCGAGACGTCGATGTTCATGGCCGTGGTGCCGGTGACCATGATCTCGGCGCCGGAGTCGGACTTGATCTGCGCACCGGTGTCGCGGATCGAGTGGACCAGGTCCTCGGTCTCGATGCCGCTGGGCTTGGAGGACGGCACGACGCTGATGATCGCGGTGTCGCCGGCCTTGTTGACCATCGGCGGGGCGACGGTCAGCACGTCGTCGAGCTTGGAGATCGTCTTGCGGATCTCGCCCGCGGCGGCCTTGGGGTTCTCGGCGCCCTTCAGGTCTCCGACGACCATCAGCGGGCCGTTGAACCCGGGGCCGAACCCGTCGGAGACCAGGTCGTACGCCTTGCGCTGGGTCGTGGACGTCGGCTGCGCGCCGTCGTCCGGCAGGCCGAGTTCGAGCTGGGCGACCGGGATGGCGGCGGCGCCGAGGCCCACGATGCCGACGAGCAGCACGGCGACCGGGCGGCGGACCACGAAGCGGGCCCAGCGGGTGCCCATGTTCGGCTTCTCGCCGCCGTCGGAGTCGGCGGCCTTCTCGTTCGCGGCCTTCTCGTTCGCGGCCTTCTTCTTGGCGCCGCCGAACAGCCTGCTCTTCTCGCCCATGGGAAGGACGCGCTTGCCCGCGTACCCGAGCAGTGCAGGGATGAGCGTGAGGGCGATGAGGACGGCGATCACGACCGTGCCGGCCGCGGCGAAGCCCATCTTCGTGAGCATCGGGATGTTGACGACGGCGAGGCCGACCAGCGCGATGACCACGGTGAGTCCGGCGAAGACGACCGCCGAGCCCGCGGTGCCGACGGCCCGGCCCGCCGCCTCCTCGCGGTCGCGGCCCTCGGCGAGTTCGCCGCGGTAGCGCGAGACGATGAAGAGCGCGTAGTCGATGCCGACCGCGAGGCCGATCATCATGGCGAGCGTCGACGTGGTGGTGCCGAGGTCGAGCGCGTTGGCCAGCGCAGTGATCGTCGAGACGCCGATGCCCACGCCGATCAGCGCCGTGAGCAGCGGAAGTCCGGCCGCGATGAGCGAGCCGAAGGTGATGACGAGGACGACCGCCGCGACCGCGATGCCGATGATCTCGGTCGACCCGGTCTCCGGCATGGTCTGGAGGGCGTCGCCGCCGACCTCGACCGTGAGCCCGGACTCGCGCGCCTGGTCGGTGGTCTTCTCCAGCGCGTGCCGGTCGTCCTCGGTCAGCTCCATCGAGGTGACCTTGTACGAGACGGAGGAGTACGCCGTCGAGCCGTCCTTGCTGACCGTCTTGGTCGCGAAGGGGCTGTCCGCGCGGGCCACCTGGTCCGAGCCCGACTTGATGGCGGCGACGGTCTTCTCGATCTCGGCCTTGTTGGCCTTGTCGGTGACCTTCTCGCCGTCCGGCGCCTTGAAGACGACGCGGGCGCTCGCCCCGTCCGCGCTGGCCTCGGGGGCCCGCTTCTCCAGCAGGTCGAAGGCCTTCTGGGCCTCCGTGCCGGGTATGGAGAAGCTGCTGGAGGCGGCGGTGGGCGCCGAGGCCGCGCCGACTCCTGCGAGGGTCAGGAGCGCCACCCATATGAGGGCGGCGAAGTGGCGTCGCCGGAAGGCGAGTTTGCCGAGTTTGTAGAGGAAAGTGGCCACGGGGGCGTACTCCCGGTCAGGTCGTGTGTCCGGATGTGGGCAGGGGGGATCAGCCCGACGACGTGAGCGGTTGACGTCAGGTAGAGGGGGTGGGGAGGTAGGTGGGGAGGTCAGATGCCGAGAGCGGGGAGGATCACGGCATCGATGTACGAGGCGAGGAAGTCGCGGTCGACCGGGCGGTCCTCGATGAGGTCCCGGGCCACGAAGGCGCCGACCATCATGTGGACGGCGAACTTCAGCGCCGGATTGTCCGCGGCGATCTCGCCGCGGTCCACCGCTCTGCGCAACAGGTCGTTGAGGCCGGTGAGCTCCGGCTCGATGAGCAGGTTGCGCAGCGCCTGGTGGAGTTCGGGGTTGTCGTGGACGGCATGGAACAGGCCCCGCATCAGCGCGGCGTCCTTCTCCATCTGGCAGTCGTCCGAGCGGGCCACCATCTCGTACAGGTCGCCGCGGAGCGAACCGGTGTCGATCTCCGCCAGGGACGTCGGCTTGTTGTGCCGCAGCGCCTTGGCGATGAGCTCCGGCTTGCTCCCCCACTGGCGGTAGAGGGTGGCCTTGCTGGAGCGGGTGCGGGCGGCGACGGCGTCCATGGTGAGCGCGTCGTAGCCGACCTCGCGGAGCAGGTCGAGCACGGCCTCGTACAGCTCGGCCTCGCGCTCCGGTGTGATCCTGCTGCGCCGCGCCGGTGCCGCTTCAGTCATGATCTCCACCTCCTCCGGGTGCCCCGGTCCTCTCGTACGAAACTGTTTCGTACGCCATGACATGCGCTGACTGTACGCCCCTCGGCTAACGAAACGAAACCGTTTCGTACGTGTGCTGCATCACGTGCCCGGCTCGGCCCCGCGCGGCACATTCCGTGCCCGGCACAAGTTGCCGCGGCCCCCGGAGCGGAAAAGCATGGACAGGTGACCGACGCGCGCGAAGACACCCAGGACGACCACGCCTACCTGCGTTTTCCGCACCTCAGCGGCGACCGCCTCTGTTTCGTCGCCGAGGACGATCTGTGGGTGGCGCCCCTCAGCCCCGAGGGCACCCCCGCCGACCGGGCCTGGCGGCTCACCGTCGACCGGACCAAGGTGAGCCATCCCCGCTTCTCACCGGACGGCCGCCACATCGCGTACACGACCTGGCGCAGCCTCGACCCGGAGATCCATCTGGTCCCGGTGCGCGGCGGGCCCTCGCGCCGCCTCACCTACTGGGGCAGCACCGACACCCGGGTCTGCGGCTGGTCCCCCGACGGCGACATCCTCGCCGTCTCCTCGCACGGCGAGCCCTTCTCGCACCTGTGCTGGGCCTACAGCGTGCCCGTCGACGGCTCCCCGGGCGGCAAGCTGCCCTGGGGCCCGGTCTGGGACATCGCGGTCACCGACTCCCTCGCCGACCCCCTCGCCGACGGCGAATGCGACCGCAAGACGCTGCTCCTGACCGGCAAACCGCCGCACGAACCGGCCGCCTGGAAGCGGTACCGGGGCGGTGCGACGGGCCGCCTGTGGATGCACGGCCGACGCATCCTCGCCGACCTGGAAGGACACCTGGACGCGCCCATGTTCGTGGCCGGGCGCATCGCCTTCCTCTCCGACCACGAGGGCATCGGCAACCTCTACTCCTGTCTGCCCGACGGCTCCGACCTGCGGCGCCACACCGACCACGCCGACTTCTACGCCCGGCACGCGGCGAGCGACGGCACCCGCGTCGTCTACCAGTGCGCGGGCGACATCTGGCTGGTCGACGACCTCGCTGCGGACTCCGTGCCGCGCCGCCTCGACGTGCGGCTCGGCGGGCCGCGCGCCGGCCGGCGGGTCTATCAGGTGCCGGCCGCGCAGCACCTCGACGCGCTCTCCGTGGACGCGACGGGCCGGGCGAGCGCCGTCGTCGTCCGCGGCTCCCTCTACTGGCTCACCCACCGCGACGGCCCGGCCCGCACCATCACCGACACCCCGGGCGTGCGGGTCCGCCTTCCCGAGATGCTGGGCACCGGCGGGCAGGTCGCCTACGTCACCGACGCCGAGGGCGAGGACGCCATCGAGATCGCCTACCTGCCGCGGGCCAGCGGCGCCCGCGAGCCGCGCAGGCTGGCGAGCGGCCGGCTCGGCCGCGTCCAGGAGATGGTGGCCGACCGCGACGGCGGACGCCTCGCCATCGCGTCGCACGACGGCCGGCTGCTCCTCGTCGACACGTCGGAGGACTCCGAGGGCGAGGTCAGCGAGCTGATCCGGTCCGTCAACGGGCCCGTCCGCGACCTCGCCTTCTCCCCCGACGGCTGCTGGCTGACCTGGTCCCACCCCGGCATCGGCCGCTCCCTGCGCCAGATCAAGCTGGCCCGCATCGCCGGGCCGGGTGCCCGCACGATCGTCGACGTCACCAACGGCCGCTTCGAGGACGAGAACCCCGTCTTCACCCGCGACGGCCGCTACCTCGCCTTCCTCTCCTGGCGCGGCTTCGACCCGGTCTACGACGTCCACACCGGCGACCTGTCCTTCCCGCTGGGCTGCCGCCCCTACCTCGTACCGCTGTCGTCGGCGACCCCGTCCCCGTTCGCGCTGCTGCCCGACGGGCGCCCGGCGGCCGGCGGCCTCGACCCGGCCGAGGGTGCCGCGGGCGACGGCACCACGACGGTGGAGGTGGAGGGGCTCGCGGCCCGGGTCACGCCGTTCCCGGTCGCCGCGTCGAAGTACTCGGCACTGCACCCCGTCAGCGGCGGCGGCCTGGTCTGGCTGCGCTGGCCGATCTCGGGCGCGCTCGGCGAGACCTTCGTCAACCCGGCCGACACCTCGGGCCGCCCCACCCTCGAACACTTCAACATCACCAAGGCCAAGAAGTCCCAACTGGTCGACCACCTCGACTGGTTCGCGCTCAGCGGCGACGGCTCACGGCTCGTGGTCGTCGACGAGGGCGACCTGAGCGCCGTGCCCGCCACCGAGCAGGGCGACGGCGACACCACCGTCTGGATCGACCTGCGCCGCATCCTGCACGAGGCCGACCCGGCAGCCGAGTGGCGCCAGGCCTACGAGGAGGCGGGCCGGATCATCCGCGCCTACTTCTGGGACCCCGGGATGTCCGGCATCGACTGGGACGGGGTGCTCGCGCAGTACCGGCCCCTCGTCGAACGCGTCGCCTCCCCCGACGAGTTCGCCGACCTGCTCCGCGAGGTCCTCGGCGAACTGGGCACCTCGCACGCGTACGTCTCCGCCGCCCGCCGCAACGAGGGCCCGCCGCACTACCAGCGCGCCATGGGCCTGCTCGGCGCCAACCTCGTGCACCGCGACGGCGGCTGGACGATCCAGCGGATCCTGCCCGGCGAGTCCTCCGACTCCAAGGCGCGCTCACCGCTGGCCGGCGCGGGCATCAGGGAGGGCGCGATCCTCACCCACATCGACGGCCGCCCGGTCGACCCGGTCACCGGGCCCTTCCCCCTCCTCGCGGCGGCGGGCGGCACGACCGTCGAGCTCACCTTCGAACCCGCGGAGGGCGAGGGCCCGCCCCGCCGGGTCGCGATCGTCCCGCTCATCAACGAACGGCCCCTGCGCTACCAGGACTGGGTGGCCAAACGCCGGGAAGTCGTACGGGAGCTGAGCGGTGGCAAGTGCGGCTATCTGCACATCCCCGACATGGGCGGCTCGGGCTGGGCGCAGTTCAACCGCGACCTGCGCATGGAGGTGTCCCGGCCCGCCCTCATCGTCGACGTGCGCGGCAACGCGGGCGGCCACATCAGCGAACTCGTCGTGGAGAAGCTGACGCGCAAGATCCTCGGCTGGGACCTGACGCGGAACGCCCAGCCCGTTTCGTACGCCTCCAACGCGCCCCGCGGCCCGGTGGTGGCCCTCGCCGACGAGGCGACGTCCTCGGACGGCGACATGATCACGGCGGCCTTCAAGCTGCTCGGGCTCGGCCCGGTCGTCGGGCAGCGCACCTGGGGCGGTGTCGTCGGCATGACCGGACGGCACGCGCTCGGCGACGGCACGGTGATCACGGTGCCGATGAACGCGGGCTGGTTCGACGCGTACGGCTGGGGCGTCGAGAACCACGGCGTCAGCCCCGACCTCGAAGCCCTGCGGACGCCGCTGGACTGGGCGGAGGGGCGGTACGCCCAACTCGACGACGCGGTACGGCTCGCCCTGGACCTCCTGGAGCAGAACCCGGCGGTCACGCCCCCCGACTACTCGGACGTACCGGACCGCAGCCGGCCGCCCCTGCCGCCCCGCCCCTGACCTGGCTACATGATCGAAATGCGAAGTATGCCCGCCCATGTAAATCTGATCGAGGCCCCATCCCCCACCCAACAACGGGAGTGAACCGCATGGGCATCAAGGACCAGTTCCAGGACAAGGCTCGGGACCTCGCCGACAAGGCCCAGGACTCCACGGGCGGCGCCCGGGACAAGGCGCGCGACCGGGCCTCGCAGGCCCAGGACCAGGCGCGCGACCGAGCCTCGCAGGCTCCGGACGAGGCCCGTGAGGCCGCGCAGGAGCAAGAGGACAAGTTCAACCGGTAATACGACGCCTGACGTTGAGCTCGTACGGAGGCCCCCGGGACGCCGGGGGCCTCTTGCGTTCACAGTGCCGTCAACTCCCCGCGCGCGCCGCCTCGTCCGCCGAGCCGCCCGCCCCGACCAGCCCGGTCGACACGCTGCCGAGCCGCGGCTCGAACCGCCGCATCTCGCGCTGGCCCACCGACCCGATGACCGCGGGCAGATAGCCGCGGACGCCCTGCATGCCCCGCAGCCACCACTGCGCGTACACATGGCTTGAGCGCCGCTCGATGCCCGCCACGATCCGGTCCACGGCGGGACCCAGCGGATACGTCTTGTTGGACGGCCACGGCAGCCGCTGCCGCAGCTCCCGCATCACGTCGTCCTGGTCGGCGCCCCGCACCATGTCCGTGTCGGTCCAGGACAGATAGCCGACGCCGACCTTGACGCCCTTGTAGCCGACCTCGGCCCGCAGCGCGTGCGCGTACGCCTCGACGCCCGACTTCGACGCGCAGTACGCCGTCATCATCGGCGCCGGGGTGATCGCGGCGAGCGAGGCGATCTGCAGCAGATAGCCGCGGCTCTCCATCAGGACGGGCAGGAAGGCCCGGCCGGTCACCGCGCTGCCTATGAGATTGACCTCTATGACGCGCCGCCACGAGTCCGGGTCGGACTCCAGGAAGGGCCCGCCGCCGGCCACGCCCGCGTTGGCGACGACGATGTCTACCTTGCCGAAGTGCTCCTTGACCTCCTGCGCGACCCGCGCCATCGCCGCGTGGTCGGTGACGTCCGCGTACCAGTGCGCGGAGTCGGTGTGCAGCCGCTCCGACACCTGCTTCAGCTCGTCCGGCTCCAGGCCGACGAGCGCGACCTTCGCGCCGCGCGCCGACAGCTTGCGCGCAAGCAGCTCACCGACTCCGCGCGCGGCCCCCGTGACGACCGCGACCTGTCCTTCCAGGCTGACCCTGCTCATGCGCCCTCCTTGACCTGTACGTACGTGGTGACGAGCTCCTGGATCCGTCCCGTGACGGCCTCCGGCGCCTCGATGGGCGTCATGTGTCCGACCCCGGTCAGCTCGGTGAGCCCCAGGCTCTCGGGCAGCGCGGCCGCGATGCGCCGCGCGTGCACGACGGGCGTGAGCCGGTCGGCCGTACCGGCGATGACGGCGGTCGGTACCCGCAAGGCGCCGACTTCGGCGTCCAGTTCGAGCGCGTCCAGCACGTGCGACCACCCGAAGCGCACCGCTCGCGGGCAGGCGTGCACGATCCGCGCGCATGCCTCGACCTTTTCCGGCGCCGCGCCGGGGCCCATCGTCGCGTACTTGAGGACGCGCTTGGCCAGCGGCGTCACGGGGCCGAGCGGCGCCCGCGAGCCGAGCACCGACCGGGTGATCCGGGTCCGTACGCGGCCGGCCCGCAGCAGGGGCACCACCAGGGACTCCGCGACGAGGGACGAGCTTCCGGTGCTGCACAGCAGGACGGCCGCGGCGTGCTCGCGGAAGCCCTCACGGCCGCCCGCCGCCATGATCGTCATGCCGCCCATGGAGTGCCCCACGAGCACGGCCTTCTCGCCCGGCGCGAGCGTCGCCGCGAGAACCGCTTCGAGGTCGTCGGCGAGCGCCCGGGTGCTGTACCCGTCGGCGCCCTCCGGCGCGGCGCTGCGCCCGTGCCCCCGCTGGTCGTACGCGATGACGCGGTGGTCGGCGCCGAGTTCGCGTATCTGCTCGGCCCAGAAGGCCGTGGAGCAGGTCCAGCCGTGGGCGAGCACCACGGCGGGCGCTCCCTCGGGGCCGTGCACCTCGACGTGGACGCGGGCCCCGTCGGCGGAGACGGCGGTCAGTTCGCGCGGCAGGCTCATGCCCCTGCCTCGACCTTCTCCGTCTCGGACTTCTCATCCGTACGGGAATCGGGCACCGCCTGGAGCGGCTTCGGGGCGCGCAGCACCTCGTACTCGGAGAGGTCGACGCGTCGCGTGGCCGCCCGGAACTCGGTGGTGGTGCCGGGCCAGACGGTCGTGTTGACGCCGTTCTCGTCGAGGTACCAGCTGTTGCAGCCGCCGGTGTTCCACACGGTCCGCTTCATCCGCTGCTGGACCCGCTCGTTCCAGGCGCTCACGGCGGCGGGCCGCGCGGCGAGGGCGCCACGCCCGCCCAGGACGTCCAGCTGCCGCAGGTAGTCGGCCATGTAGTTCAGCTGGGACTCGATCATCAGGATCATGGAGGAGTTCCCGAGCCCGGTGTTGGGGCCGATGATCGTCATCCAGTTGGGGAAGCCGGCCGCGGTCGCGCCGCGCAGCGCGTTCATGCCGCCCTTCCAGCTCTCCATGAGCGTCTGTCCCTCGTCACCCACCACGCGCTCGGCGATCGGCATGTCCGTGACGTGGAAGCCGGTGCCGAAGATGATCGCGTCGACCTCGGCCTCCGTGCCGTCCGCGGCGACGACGGTGTTGCCGCGGATCTCGCTCAGACCGCTGGCGACGACGTCGACATTGGGCTTGGCGAGCGCCGGATAGTAGGTGTTGGAGAGCAGGATGCGCTTGCAGCCGATGCGGTACGTCGGGGTCAGCTTGGCCCGCAGCGCCGGGTCCTTGATGGCCCGGTACATGTTGCGCTTGGCGATCTGCTCGACCATGCCGAGCTCGTTGGGCCGCTTGGTGAACGCCTGGACCTGCAGCTCCCTGATGCCCCACAGGATGCCGCGCCGCGCCTGGGTGGTGAACGGCAGCTGCTTGTGCAGCCAGCGCTCGGCGCCGGTGATGGCGCGGTCGGCGCGCGGCATCACCCACGGGGGCGTGCGCTGGAAGAGGGTCAGCTTGCCGACCTTCTTCTGGATCTCGGGCACGATCTGGATGGCGGAGGCGCCGGTGCCGATCATGGCGACGCGCTTGCCGCGCAGGTCGTAGTCGTGGTCCCAGCGCGCGGAGTGGAAGACCTTGCCGGGGAAGGTGTCGATGCCCGGGATGTCGGGGGTCTTGGGGTCGGAGAGCGGTCCGGTGGCCGAGACGACGACGTCCGCGGTGTACGTCCCGTTGCTGGTCTCGATCAGCCAGTGCAGCCGGTCCGCGTCCCAGGTCATCAGCTTCACCTCGGTGTCGAGGCGGATGTGCGGGCGGAGCCGGAAGGTGTCGGCGACGTGCTCCAGGTACTCCTGGATGTGCTCCTGGCCGGAGAAGGTGCGCGGCCAGTCCGGGTTGGGCGCGAAGGAGAACGAGTACAGGTGCGAGGGCACGTCGCAGGCGCAGCCCGGGTAGCTGTTGTCGCGCCAGGTGCCGCCCACCGCGCCGGCCCGCTCCAGGACCACGAAGTCGGTGATGCCCTCCCGGCGCAGCCGCACGGCCGCGCCGAGTCCACCGAACCCGGATCCGATCACCGCCACCCGTACGTGCTCGTGCTCTGCCATTCCGCCGCCTCCCGGAAGTTCGCGAACCGTGCCAGTGGCTACTGGCGCAATTGGAGAGTAGGGCAGTTCCGTACTCATGGGTAGGGGTCGAGCGGATTCGGGCCCCGTAAGGGGCGCGGGGAACTGCGCGAGCAACCGACGACAAGCCGCACCCGCGGTGGAACCCGCCGCGGCAGACGCGACCGCGCCTCGGAGGAGGCCGAGCGCTCAGTTCCCCGCGCCCCCGCCGGGGCACGGCATAGGCTTCCCTCCGTGGCAGACGAACGTGAGACCGAACCCGGGGACGTACGCGAATACCGCATGGCCGAGCTGGCCGAGGCAGCCGGCATCACCGTGCGCACCGTCCGCTTCTACCGCGAGCGCGGCCTCATCCCGCCACCGCGCCGCGAGGGCCGCATCGCCTGGTACGACGAGCACCACCTGGCCAGGCTCCGCACCATCGCCGCCCTCCTGGAGCGCGGCCACACCCTCAACGGCATCGCGGAGCTCGCCGACGCCTTCGAGAAGGGCCGCGACGTCGGCGAACTCCTCGGCCTCGGCGCGCCGACCGAGGAGCAGCCGGTCCGCCTCACCCCCGAGGAGCTCGCCGACCACTTCGCGGGCGAGGTCACCCCGGAGAACCTCGTCGCCGCCCTGGACCTCGGCTACCTCGGCACCGACGGCGACGAACTCGTCCACATCAGCCGCCGTCTGCTCGACGCCTCCTCCACGTTCGTGCGCAAGGGAGTTCCGCTCGCGGCGGTCCTGGAGGCGGGGCAGCGGGTGCGCGAACACGCCGACGCGCTCGCGGAGTTGTTCATCACGGTCATGCGCACGCACACGCCCGATGCCGCGGACGTGGACATCGAGCAGCTGCGCCCGCTCGCCAAGAGCGTGGTGGAGGCCGAGCTGTCGATGGCCATGGACCGCCGCCTCAAGAAGCCGTGATCAGCGGCTCGTTCAGCGGGGCAGCCACCAACGCGCCTTGTAGATACCGCCGTTGACGAGCTTGTAGCTGCTCGCGGGTCGGTGCACGCTCACCGTCGTGGTCCACCAGGTCTCGTCGAGCCCGCTCTCCGGCACCGTGCTCACCACCTGCCCGGTGCGCGGATCGTCGCCGACCGCCTTCACGGACTTGCGGGAGATCTCCCCGGCCCCGGCGAAGTCCTGCCGGAAGGCCCCGCTGCTCACCTCGTACTGGAAGACGGCCGCGTTGGTCGTCACCCACAGCCGCCCGGGGCGCCCGGCGACCGGGAACAGGTCGTGCCCGCCCGGCGTCCGGCCCGGCGTCCCCACCGGCAGCCCCACCGCCGACCTCCGCGCCAGCGTGGGCCGCGCCGCCGTGCCGCCCACCTCGTACGCCACCAACTCGTCGTCGCCGACGGCCCACAGCACCCGGCGCGCCCCGTCCCAGTGCAGCCCGTGCGCGCCCTTGAGCCCGGCCTCCGCGTACCGCGTGGCCCGCGGCCCCAGCGACGCCGCGTACAGCCGCACCAGCGCGCCCGTGCTGCACGCCACGGCCACATTGCCGTCGGGCAGGATCTCGGCGCTGTGCGGGTTGAACAGATCGTCGCCGGGACCGAGCGCCGCGCCCCAGTACCGCCGGCCCGAGGGGTGCTCGACGACGGCCACGAAGCCGAACGACGCCGTCGTCAGGACGTACGCGCGCCGCCGGTGCACCCGTACCTTCGCCTCGCACGGGTACACCCAGCTCTCGTCCGGCCGCAGGTCCTGGTAGCGCGGGTCGCCGAGCGGCGAGAACTGCCAGCGCACGACGGACGGATCGGCGGCCGGGTCCCAGACGCGGCGCCGCGGGTCAAGCACGAGGAGGCGCCTGCTCGCCTGCTCGGTCAGCAGCACGGGCGGCGTACCGGCGGGGACCCCGCCACCGCCGCCCGTCGCATACGCCTGCGCGGCGGGCAGCGCCGCCGCGATCCCGGCACCCGCCGCGCCCAGCACGACGGCACGTCTCGATGGCACGGCGGAGATGGGCGCTGACGACATGAAGTCCCCCCGACAGCTCGGCAGTTGGTCATGTACGCGACCGCAATCTGCCATGCCGGGCGGACCCCGGACAGTCTTCTGCCGGACTTTGTGCCCGTGTCCCGCCGCCGACCACCCCGATGGCCGTCCCGGGGAGCCCGGGGAGCCCTACAGGTCGTAGACCACCGTCACGGGCGCGTGGTCGCTCCACCGCTCGGCGTGGGTCGCGGCCCGCTCCACGTACGCCTTCACCGCGCGCTCGGCGAGCCCGGCCGTCGCGACGTGGTAGTCGATGCGCCAGCCCGTGTCGTTGTCGAAGGCGCGCCCGCGGTACGACCACCACGAGTAGGGGCCCTCGACGCCCGGGTGCTGCGCCCGTACGACGTCCTCGTACTCCGCGAAGACCTCGTCCATCCAGGCGCGCTCCTCCGGCAGGAACCCGGAGTTCTTCTTGTTGCCCTTCCAGTTCTTGAGGTCGGCCTCCCGGTGGGCGATGTTCCAGTCGCCGCAGACGACGACATGCCGCCCCTCGGCGGCGGCCCGCACCTTGAGCTCCTTGAGGTAGTCGAGGAACTCCTTCATGAACCGGACCTTCTCGTCCTGCCGCTCGGTGCCGACCTCACCGGAGGGCAGATACAGGCTGGCCACCGTGACACCCGGCAGATCGGCCTCCACATAGCGGCCGCTGCCGTCGAACTCCGCCGACCCGAAACCGATCCGCACCCGGTCCGGCTCCCGGCGCGTGTACAGCGAGACACCGGCGCGCCCCTTGGCGGCCGCGGGCGCGTGCACGACGTGCCAGCCCTCGGGGGCCCGCACCTCGTCCGGCAGCTGATGCGCCTCGGCGCGCACCTCCTGAAGGCAGAGCACGTCGGCCGAGGTCCCGGCGAGCCACTCCACGAAGCCCTTCTTGGCGGCGGCGCGCAGGCCGTTCACATTCACGCTGGTCACAGTGAGCATCCCGGCACGATACCGGCACACTGGACGACACCACTCTCATCCGTTACGCATAGAAGTACGATGGAGCGCATGTCTATCCAAGCCCGTGACGCCGCCGCCCCCATACCCGCCCAGGGCCGCGACACCACCGCCCCCGCCCGTACCTCCGTCGAGCTGCGCACCGTGACCTTCGCGCACCCCGACGCGGTCCGGCTCAACGACCGCGTCCAGCTCGAGTACGCGGAGCGCTACGGCGACGACGGCGACCTCACCCATCTCGACCCCACCATGTTCGAGCCCCCACGCGGCCTCTACCTCATCGCGTACGACGACGAGGGCACCGCCCTTGCCACCGGCGGCTGGCGCGCCATGGACGAGAACGAGGAGAACTACCAGGACGGCGACGCCGAACTGAAGCGCATGTACGTGACCCCCGAAGCCCGGGGCCTGGGCCTCGCCCGCCGCATCCTCGCGGCCCTGGAGGCCGACGCGAAGGCGGCGGGCCGGACCCGCATGGTCCTGGAGACGGGCACGAAGCAGCCGGAGGCGATAGCCCTCTACACCTCCAGCGGCTACACGCCCGCCCCGGAGAAGTTCGGCTACTACCGCTTCGACGACCTGAGCCGCTGCTACGTAAAGCTCCTCTAGCCCGCCCGGCGGCGGGCTACTCCCGCACGGCCGACCCGAGATCGAACTCGGCCAACGCCCCGCCCCCGGCCGGATTGCCGAACCGCAGCCCCGCCCCGAGAACCCGCGCCTGCCCCTGCGCGATCGTCAGCCCGAGGCCGAGCCCCACGCCCTTCTCCCCGCACCCGCTCCGGAACCGCTGCGGCCCGCCGGACAGCAGGGACTCCGGAAAACCGCTCCCGGAGTCCCGCACCCGCACCAGCCCGCCGTCGACCTCCACCACCACCGGCGCGGCCCCGTGCCGCAGCGCGTTGCTGACGAGGTTGGCGACCACCCGCTCCACCCGCCGCGGATCCGTCACCACCTCCGCGTCCCGCACGACGTCCACCGTCACACCGGCCGCCCCCGCGGCCCCGACCGCCGCCGACCTCCGCACCAGCGCGCCCAGTCCGCACCGCTCTGCGGCGACCCGCTCCCCCGCCCCGTCGAGCCGCGCCACCTCGATGACGTCGTCGACGAGCTCCCGCAACCGCCCCGCAGACTCCCGCACCAGCTCGGACGGGCGCCCGGGCGGCAGCAGCCCGGCCGCCGTCACCATCCCGGCCACCGGCGTACGCAGCTCGTGCGCGATGTTGGCCGTCACCTCGCGCTCCGCCTGGAGCCGGGCGGCGAGCGCGTCGGCCATCGTGTTCACGGCGGCCGCGAGCCGGGTGATCTCGTCCTTGCCGTGCAGCGGGAGCCGCGCCGTCAGGTCCCCCTCCGCGATGCGCTGCGCCGCCCCGGCCTTCGCCCTGAGCCGCCGCCCGAGCCGCGTCGCCACGAGCAGCCCCGCCACACACGCGAGCGCCGTCCCGATGCCGCCGGAGATCCACAGCACCCGGTCCAGATCCCGTACGGTCTCCACTTCCCTGTCGTACGGGCGCTTCAGCGCGACGACCTCCTTGCCGTACTTGCTCGCCGCCCACAGCTGCGGCACCCGCCCGCTCCGGTCCAGATAGACGCCCCACCGCCCCTTCGCCACGGCGCCGGCGAGCGGTCCCGGCAGGTCGACGGGGTCGATGAGGGTGCGGTCCCCGTCGATCCCGGCCGCGTGGTCCTGCACGGCGGTCTGCAACCGGTCCCCGATCTGGCTGCGCGCGCCCGCGTACTGCGCCTCGACGGTGCGGTGATGCACGAGGAGCCCCATCACGACGGCCACCACGGCCGCGGTGGCCGCGATGGCGAGACCGATCTTGGCGCGCAGCCCCATCCCCATCGCCATCCCCATCCTCGCCCTCATGCCCTCAGAGGTCCGGAGCCGACAGCCGGATCCCCTGGAACTGCACGTTCACCGCCGCGGCGGGCAGTTCCTCCGGCTTCTCCGGCTCGACGGTGGCCCGCCGGTAGTACGCCACGCCCTCCGGCCGCTCCAGACCGCTGAGCGTCAGCGTCGCGTCGTACGGCTCGGCCCGGCATCCGGGGCGGCACCACGGGCCCGCGAGCTTCCCGGTGGCCCGCGCGGTCGGGCCGCCCCAGTCCCGCCAGCTCAGCTCGGAGACCACGACGGACTCGGTGAGCTCCACGGCGGTGGGCTGTTGCAGGGGCTGTCCGGACGCATCGGCCACGTAGACGGGCCCTGCCATCCTCGACGGCCGCAGCGCGGGCCCCTCCACCCGCAGCCCCCGCGGTTCGGCACACCCGCCCGCGAGCACGGCGGCCAGCACGGTGCCGCAGATCACAGCGACCCTCGTAGCCCTCAAAGGGGACAGCATGGATCAAATGTATCCAGCCACACATAAACCACACGCGGAGCGCGGCTTCCCGGAAGGCAACGCAAAGATCCCGCCCAGTTCGATGAACTGGACGGGATCTCATGTGCAGTGGACCTGTGGGGATTTGAACCCCAGACCCCCTCGATGCGAACGAGGTGCGCTACCAGACTGCGCCACAGGCCCTTGCAACGAGTGAAACTCTAGCATCCCGATCGGGGTGGTCGGAAATCCGGTCCTGGCTGGTCAGCCCGGACGACCTCACGGTCCTTCACTCGTTGGCCGCGCGCGGCCGGCCGCCGTCCTCGTACTGGTCGAAGAGCGGCGTGCGGCCGCGCTCGCGAGCCCGCCGCGCGGACGCCGCACGGCGCTTGTCGCTGCGGCCGCCGCCGGCGTCGGCGCCCTCGGCCCCGTCGATGTCCCCCGGGCCCGCGGCCGGTTGCTCCCGCCCGGCCGCGCGGTCCGCGGCCGGCTCCGCCGTGCTCGACCGCACGGAGCTCCAGACGTCGGGTGCGCCCAGGTCGACGCTGCCGGTGGCGCGCGGGGCGACCGGCGCGGTCACGTACGTCGGCAGCGGCACCGGGACCGGGTCCCAGCTGTCGCCGCGGCCCGGGCCGCGCTGCCGCTCGCGCTGCTGGTCGACCCACTCCGCGTGGTCGGTCTGCTCGACGAGGGCGCGGCGGTCCGCGGCGAGCGCGGAGAGACCGGTCTCCGTTCCGGGCGCCGCTCCCTCGTCCGCCGTGTCGTCGGCGGTGTGCTCCGCGCCCGCGGGCCTGCGGCGGGGCTGCCGCTCGCGCAGCCGCTGCGCCGCGACCTCGGCCCTGCGCCGGTCCATCGTGTACGTGAAGCGGCGCCGCTCCTGGCCGCGCAGATAGACGATGTACGCGCTGAGCAGCACCGCGGGGACGGCGGGCGCCCAGAGGAAGGCGAGCCCGCCGACCGCGGCGACGACCGTGCCGGCCGTGAAGGCGAGGAAGAGGAGCACCGTCGTGCGGCGGCGCCGGGCGAGCACCTTGACGCGGCGGGCGCGCGCGGCGGCCTCCGCCGACGCGGCGCGCTGTGCGGGCGTCGGCCTGGCCGGGGCGTGGGCGCGGGGCGCGGGTTCGGGTTCCCGCGTGCGTTCGGGTTCGGGTTCGCGCTCCGCCCGGTCGGCCCGGGACGCCGCCGTGTCGGTCAGGGGCGCGACGAAGGACCGGACGTCCACCGAGCCGGTGATGCCGTCCGGGTCGTCGAGCGACTCCCCTTCCTCGGGCGAGCGCGCTTGCAGGTCCTTGGCGTATCGGCGCTCCATGCCCGCCCGTCCGGACAGCAGCCGGATGGCGGTGCTGAAGCGTTCCGTCGGACGGGCTTCGTTCAGCTCGTCCTGCCTACGGAGCCACATCGGCACCAAGTAGGCGGCCCAGGCCCCGACGATGACTGCGTAGATGAGGCCGCTGCTGCTCACGCTCACACGGTAGAGGGGTTTGCGTGAGGCCATCTGCCAATTGCGCCGGTGTGTCGCACGATCTGGCTGATATCTCGAACTTTTTTTGTGACTGATGCGATCAACGAGGCGTCCAGAGGCGGAAATTTAATGCCTGAGACAAGTCTCATACGGACCTCGGACGGTCCATCACCGATCAATTTCGAACACTTATTTCATTTACGGGGATGGCGCCGGTCTAGGCCGTGTTCCGAGGTCGTGCCTGGTGCCAGCGGCGCAACAACCCTTCCGGGACCTCTTCGGTCGTGAGCGCGAAGACGAGATGATCCCGCCACGCGCCGTCGATGTGCAGATACCGCGGACGGAGCCCCTCCTCGCGGAATCCGAGTTTCTCCACGACCCGTCGACTCGGCGTGTTCTCGGGGCGAATACAGACCTCGATACGGTGCAGCCCGACCGAGCGGAAGCAGTGGTCGACGGCGAGCGCCACGGCGGTCGGCATGACCCCGCGGCCCGCGACGGACTCGTCGACCCAGTAGCCGACGTGCCCCGAACACATCGATCCCCAGGTGATCCCCGCGACCGTCAACTGCCCGACGAGACGCCCTTGGTACTCGATGACGAATGGCAGCATGCGGCCCGCGTTGGCCTCCGCGCGCAGGTGACGGACCATCTGGCGGTAGGTGGGGCGGTGCACGATCGGGCCGGTGGGGGTGGGCGGCGGGATCGTGGCCTCCCAGGGGCGCAGCCAGTCGCGGTTGCGCCGGTTGACCTCGCGCCAGGCCCGCTGGTCACGCATCTTTATGGGACGGAGGGCGATGTCGCCGTCCGTCAGCTCGACGGGCCAGGAGGAGCCGTTCAGCTCGCACCCCCGGGCGGACCGGGATGGTCGCCGCCCCGCAGCTGGTCGACGGCGTGCCTCAGCAGCGGCTCCAGGACAGCGAGTCCGTCGCGTACGCCTCCGGTGGAGCCAGGCAGGTTCACGATGAGCGTCCGGCCCGCGACCCCGGCGAGTCCCCGCGACAGCACGGCCGTGGGGACCTTGTCCCTGCCGTACGCGCGGATCGCCTCGCCGATGCCCGGCACCTCGTGGTCGATGACGCGGCGGGTGGCCTCGGGGGTGCGGTCGGTGGGCGAGATGCCGGTGCCGCCGGTGGTCAGGATGACGTCGTAGCCGGCCTCCGCGCCCGCGCGCAGGGCCTGTTCGACGGGCTCGCCGTCGGGGACGACCCGCGGACCGTCGACGGCGAATCCGAGCGCGGTAAGACCCTCGACGAGGATCGGGCCTCCGCGGTCGGCGTAGACGCCCGCGGCGGCGCGATTCGACGCGGTCACGACGAGCGCGCGGTACGGAGCGAGAAGGGCACCGCCGCACGACGGGTCCGGAGCTTGCGACGGTGCCTGCGCCCGCGCATGCGTCTGTCCGGCGGGCTGCGCCTGCCCGAAGGGCTCCGCCCCGGAGGGCTGCACCCCGGAGGGCTGCACCCCGGAGGACTGCGCCTGCCCGAAGGGCTGCACCCCGGAGGGCCGCGCCTGCCCGGAGGGCTGCGTCTGCTCGTCGCCGGGCTCGCTTCCGTCGCTCACGCCTGCGTCCCTTCACGGCTCCAGTCCCCGGACTTGCCGCCGGTCTTCTCCTCGACGCGTACGTCCGTGATGACGGCGCCCTTGTCGACGGCCTTCACCATGTCGACCACCGTGAGGGCGGCGACGCTCACCGCGGTGAGGGCCTCCATCTCGACGCCCGTGCGGTCCGTCGTCTTCACCGTGGCGAGGATCTCGACGGCGTCATCCGCCACGGAGAGGTCGAGCTTCACTCCGGAGACGGCCAGCGGGTGGCAGAGCGGGATCAGGTCCGGCGTGCGTTTGGCGCCCATGATCCCGGCGATCCGCGCGGTGGCCAGGGCGTCGCCCTTCGGCACGCCCTCGCCGCGCAGCAGCTCGATCACGCGCGGCGAGACCAGGACGCGGCCGCTGGCGCGGGCGGTGCGCGCGGTCACGTCCTTGGCGGACACGTCGACCATGCGGGCCGCGCCCGCCTCGTCGATGTGGGTCAGTCGCTGCTGGTCAGGGGCTCCGGGGGTGTCCCCCCGGGAAATCGCGGTCATGTGCTTGGCGCTCCCGGTCCGGGCTCCGCGCGGTGCGGCGCGCGGGCCTGTTGTGCGCGACACGGTACCGCGCGGACGGCCTGCTCAGCCGAGCAGGACCACCTCGACGTCCGCGCCCGGCTCCACCGACGTGGTGTCCTCGGGGACGACGATCAGCGCGTCCGCGTGCGCCAGTGCGGCGATCAGATGGGAGCCGGACCCGCCGACGGGCGTCACGGCGCCCGCCCCGGCGTCGTACCTCCCCCGGAGGAACTGGCGGCGCCCCTCGGGCGAGCGCAGCGGCTCGTCCGACTCCAGCTTCGCGCGCGTGGCGGGCCGGTGGACCTCCGGGAGGCCCATGAGGGTGCGGATCGCGGGGCGCACGAACAGCTCGAAGGAGACGTACGAGGAGACGGGATTGCCCGGCAGCGCGAGGAGCGGGGTGTGGTCGGGGCCGATGGAGCCGAAGCCCTGCGGCTTGCCGGGCTGCATGGCGATCTTACGGAACTCGACGCCGCTGCCCGCCCCGATGCCGTCCTCGGTGTCCGGGTCGCCGATGGAGGTCAGGGCCTCCTTCACGACGTCGTAGGCGCCCACGCTGACGCCGCCGGTGGTGACGACGAGGTCGGCGCGGATCAGCTGGTCCTCGATGGTGGAGCGCAGCGTCTCGGCGTCGTCGGCGACCGCGCCCACGCGGTAGGCGATGGCTCCGGCGTCGCGGGCGGCCGCGGTGAGGGCGAAGCTGTTGGAGTCGTAGATCTGGCCGGCCGCCAATTCCTCGCCGGGCTGGACCAGTTCGCTGCCGGTGGACATGACGACCACGCGCGGGCGGGGGCGGACCTTGACCGTGCCGCGGCCGATCGCGGCGAGCAGGGCGATCTGCGGGGGGCCGAGGACGGTCCCCGCGGACAGCGCCCGGTCGCCCGCCCGGACGTCGCTGCCCCGCTCGCGCACGTGCGCGCGTGCCTCGGCGGCGCGGTGCACGCGGACCTCTCCGGAGGCGCCCTCGGGGGCGGCGCTGTGGGCGCGCATTCCGGAGACGGGGCCTTCGCCCAGGCCGCCGTCGGTCCACTCCACGGGGACGACGGCCTCGGCGCCGGGCGGCAGCGGGGCGCCGGTCATGATGCGGGCGGCCTGGCCCGCGCCGACGGTGGGCTGCGCACCCGCGCCCGCGGCCACGTCGCCGATGACCGTCAGGACGGCGGGGAACTCCTCGCTCGCGCCCGCGACGTCGGCGACCCGCACCGCGTAACCGTCCATGGAGCTGTTGTCGAAGGGCGGCAGCGAGACGGGCACCGTGACGTCCTCGACCAGGACGCAGCCCTGGGCGTCGAGGAGTTGGAGCTCGATCGGTTCGAGCGGGCGGACGGTCGCGAGGATGTCGTCCAGATGCTCTTCCACCGACCAGAACTGGTCCCGGCCGGTGGTCGGTGTCGTCGTGCTGCTGCTCAAAGTGCTACATCTCCTCGGTGACGTAACTGCGAAGCCAGGACTGGAAGTCCGGTCCCAGATCTTCACGTTCGCACGCGAGTCTGACAATGGCACGCAGATAGTCACCGCGGTCACCGGTGTCATAGCGGCGGCCCTTGAAGACCACGCCGTGCACCGGACCGCCGATCTTCTCGTCGGCCGCGAGCTGCTGGAGGGCGTCGGTGAGCTGGATCTCGCCGCCGCGGCCCGGCTCCGTCGTGCGCAGGATGCCGAAGATGTTCGGGTCCAGGACATAGCGGCCGATGATCGCGTAGTTCGACGGGGCGTCCGCCGCGTCGGGCTTCTCGACCAGGTCGGTGACCTTGACGACGTCGCCGTCCTCGGTGGCCTCGACCGCCGCGCAGCCGTAGAGGTGGATCTGCTCGGGGGCCACCTCCATGAGGGCGATGACGCTGCCGCCGTGCCGCTCCTGGATCTCGACCATGCGGGCGAGGAGCGGGTCGCGCGGGTCGATGAGGTCGTCGCCGAGGAGGACGGCGAACGGCTCCTGGCCGACGTGCGGAGCGGCGCACAGGACGGCGTGACCGAGCCCCTTGGGGTCGCCCTGGCGGACGTAGTGCATCGTCGCGAGGTCGCTGGACTCCTGGACCTTGGCGAGCCGGGCCTCATCGCCCTTCTTCAGGAGGGCGGACTCCAGTTCGTAGTTGCGGTCGAAGTGGTCCTCCAGGGGACGCTTGTTGCGGCCCGTGATCATGAGGACGTCGTCGAGACCGGCGGACACGGCCTCCTCGACCACGTACTGGATCGCCGGCTTGTCGACGACCGGCAGCATCTCCTTGGGGGTCGCCTTGGTGGCCGGCAGGAAGCGCGTTCCAAGACCTGCGGCAGGGATGACCGCCTTGGTGATCCTGGCGTGGGGGGGGTGAGACTCAGTCATGGCGCCCACCCTATCCGGTGCGTATGTGCGGAATCTGTGGGTCCAGATAATTCATCGGCATATGCGCCGACGAGGAAGGATTTGTGAGATCTCTATGAGCCGAACCGGCGGAACCGGACCAGACGGCCAGCCAACCAAGCGCATGTTGCGGCGAGACTTCCTCGCGGTGAGAAGCGGGTTGACTGAGGATGACGTGCGGAAGGCCGCCGCGGTTCTCGCCGACCGCGCCCTGGAGCTGCCCGAGCTCGCCGACGCGCGGACCGTCGCGGCGTACGTCTCCGTGGGGAGCGAGCCCGGCACCCGCGCGCTCCTCGACGCCCTGCACGCGCGCGGGACTCGTGTCCTGCTGCCGGTGCTGCTGCCGGACAACGACCTGGACTGGGGCGTGTACGACGGGGAGGGCTCCCTCGTCCGCGTACAACACCTCGGGAAGATCGAGCTGTTGGAGCCCGCGGGGACACGGCTCGGGCCCGACGCCGTCCTGGAGGCGGACGCCGTGCTGCTGCCGGGGCTCGCCGTGGACACGCGCGGGATGCGGCTCGGGCGGGGCGGCGGATCGTACGACCGGGTCCTCACCCGCCTCGAACGCTCGACCGCCGACCCCGCTCTCGTGGTGCTCCTGTACGACTCCGAAGTGGTCGAACACCTCCCCGAAGAGGCGCACGACCGGCCGGTGCACGCCGTCGTGACGCCGATGGGGGCACGCCGCTTCCGCTGAGGCCTTCGAGGCTTTGGAGCAGCCGAAAGGGCCCTCCACGCGTGCGTGGAGGGCCCTTTCAGGAGGTGCCGTGCGCGGCCGTCAGGGACGCAGTACCAGCTTGTCGCTCGTACTGCCCTCGACCGCCTTGTCCGAGTAGGCCCACGGCAGGAGCTCGCCCTTGGACCACTTGTCGGTCTGGTCGGTGTAGTGGGCGTTGTACGCGTGCCCCGAGGCGCCGGTGAGGTTGATCCACTTGGACTTGTCGAAGTCCTTGAGGTTCACCACCATCCGCATCGACGGCACCCAGAGCACTCCGTAGCCGCCCGCCGCGTTCCAGCCGGTCGCGTTGACCGCGGCCTCGCCGCCGCCGAGCTTCCACGGGCCGCGGTTGAGCACGTACTGCAGCCAGCCGGGGCCTTCGGTGCCGAGTGTCTGGTTCTTCAGCGTGAGCCGGTGCAGGCGGCCCCAGCTCCAGGTGTCGATGTCCTTGCCGAGCTTGGCCGTCAGGTCCCAGCGCGCGTCCTCCAGGGCCCGCGCGAACAGCTGGTCGCGGGTCTTGGTCGCCTTGTCGGTGCGGGTCTTCGGCGACTTCCACCAGGCGTTGGTCTCGTCGTCGATGATCTTGCGGACCACCTCGTAGTAGCGGTCGCCACCGTCCGGCTGGGCCGTGTCCGCGTCACGCTCACCGCACTCGCGCACCTTCTTGCCCTCGTCGGCGGGACCGGTGTTGCCGGCCGGCTCGACGCTCAGGCACTGTCCCTTGACGCGCAGCTCCTTGGGGAGCTTGTTGCCGAAGGCCAGCTTGAGGATGTTGCGCCAGACCGAGTTGAAGTACGCGGCGGCCGCCGAGTCGGCGTCCTGGGTGTAGTCCCAGCCTTCGAGGAGCTTCTGCGCCTCGCGGACGTACTTGTCCTTGACGTCGATCTTCAGCAGCTTGGGCACGAGCAGCTTGGCGATCTCGCTGCTGTTGTCCATCTGCATGAGGCGCATGTCCTCGGTGGAGATCTTGCCGCCGTTCTTGATCTTCGACTGGATGAGGTCGTCGATCCGCTGGCTGCGCGCTCCGTAGCCCCAGTCCGAGGTGAGCTTGTACGGGTACTTGTCGCTGACCACGGCCTGGTTGGCGGTGACGATGTAGCCGCGCTTGGGGTTGTACTCGTAGGGCAGCGCGTCCTGCGGGATGTAGCCGTTCCAGCGGTAGTCGCGGTCCCAGCCGGGGGCCGGGAGCGAGCCGTCGCCCTTGCCGCGGGTGGGGATCTTGCCGGGCGCCTGGTAGCCGATGTTGCCCTCGGTGTCGGCGTAGATCAGGTTCTGGGACGGCACTTCAAAAGAAGCGGCCGCCTTGCGGAACTCCGTGAAGTTCTTCGCCCTGTTCAGCTCGAAGACGGCGTCCATGGACTTGCCGGGGGTCAGCGCGGTCCAGCGCAGCGCCACTCCGTAGCCGTCGCCCCGGTCGGGGGCCGCGGTGTCGACGTGGGCCTTCTTGCCGACCTTGACGAGCTCGTCGTTGCGGTCGGAGATCAGCGGGCCGTTGTTGGTCTCGCGGACGGTGATCTTCTTCTCCTTGCCGCCGGCGACCTTGATGGTCTCCTCGCGGGAGGTGAAGGGCAGCACCTTGCCGTCGTACTGGTAGCCGTCCCCGGTGAACTTCTCCAGGTACAGGTCCGTGACGTCGGCGCCGAGGTTCGTCATGCCCCAGGCGATGTCCTCGTTGTGGCCGATGACCACGCCCGGCATGCCGGAGAAGGTGTAGCCGGAGACGTCGTACCCGCACTTCTCGGAGACCGACCGGCAGTGCAGGCCCATCTGGTACCAGACGGAGGGCAGCTGCGGCGCCAGGTGCGGGTCGTTGGCGAGGAGCGGCTTTCCGGTGATGGTGTGCTTGCCGGAGACGACCCAGGAGTTCGAGCCGATGCCGTTGCCGTTCGGGCCGAGGATGGCCGGGACCTCGTCCAGGGCGCCGGAGAGGCCGTTGAGCTGCGACTGCAGCCCGTCGGGCGCCTCGGTGCCGCCCGCGAGGCCGGTGCCGGCAGCGCCGCCGGTGCCGGTGCCAGTGCCGGTGCCTGTGCCGGTACCCGTACCGGTGCCAGTGCCCGTACCGGTGCCCGTGCCCGTGCCGCCGGTCCCGGTCTGGGTGTCGGTGGGCGTGGCGTCGGGGTCGTACTCCTCGGTGACGCCGTTGTAGGCGCCCTCGCGGACGATCGGCTTGTTCCGCTTGTACGGGTACTTCGGGTACAGGTCCTTGATCTGCGACGGGCCGAGGCGGCTCGTCATCAGGGAGCGGTCGATCTCTTCCTGCATGTTGCCGCGCAGGTCCCAGGCCATGGCCTTGAGCCAGGCCACGGAGTCGACCGGGGTCCACTCCTGCGGCTTGTAGTCGTTCTTGAAGCCGAGCGCCGCGTACTCGACGGAGATGTCCTTGCCGTCCTTGCCGGCGAGGTAGGCGTTGACTCCCTTGGCGTACGCCTGGAGGTACTTCTTCGTCTCCGGCGAGAGCTTGGAGTCGTACTCCTTCTTCGCCACCCGGTGCCAGCCGAGCGTGCGCAGGAATTCATCGGTCTTGACCTGGCTCTTCCCGAACATCTCGGAGAGCCGCCCGGAGGTCATATGACGACGGACGTCCATCTCGTAGAAGCGGTCCTGCGCCTGGACGAAGCCCTGGGCCATGAAGAGGTCGGTGTCGGAGTCGGCGTAGATCTGCGGGATCCCGTTCCCGTCACGCTTCACCTCGACGTTGTCCGAGAGGCCGTCGAGCTTGATCGATCCCTTGGTCTGCGGGAAGGAGGCGCGCACGGTGCTGATGCTCCAGTACGCGCCGAAGCCGATGCCTCCGACGATGGCCAGGACCAGGACGATCACGACGAGTCGGGCTCGGCGCCCCTTCTTCTTGCCGGACTTATGACCGGAAGAGGCGGTGGTGTTGGAGGGCATCGCTGTCCTTGCTGTCCTTACGCGAGCGGCAGGGCGGGCTGTGCTGTCGACTGGGCGGCTCTGGGAGCGCAGGAGCAACCATAGGCGCAGGGCGTTGCGGCTCCGGACGCGGAGTCAGGAACCTGCACCCTAAAAGATCGAATAGCCATTCGACGGCGTCAAGGAAGCGTTAACAATTAGGTAAGGTAACGAAGTACTCCTACGTAGTGCACGACGTCCGCTACGTAGTGCACGAAGCACCCCCTACGTAGTGCTCGGCTCCGCGGCGGAAGGAACGGCCCCTGACTGTCCACCACCTCAACCAGCTCCTGCTCGTCTGCTCGCTCGTCCTGCTCGTCGCCGTCGCGGCGGTCCGCATCTCGTCGCGCAGCGGGCTCCCCAGCCTGCTGCTGTACCTGGGCATCGGCGTCGCCATCGGCCAGGACGGCATCGGCGACGTCCACTTCGACAATGCCGAACTGACGCAGGTCATCGGCTATGCGGCCCTGGTCGTGATCCTCGCCGAGGGCGGCCTCGGGACGAAGTGGAAAGAGATCAGACCGGCCCTCCCTGCGGCGGCTGTGCTCTCCACGGTCGGTGTCGCGGTGAGCGTCGGCATCACGGCCGCGGGAGCCCACTACCTCGTCGGGCTCGAGTGGCGGCAGGCGCTGATCATCGGCGCGGTGGTCTCGTCCACGGACGCGGCCGCGGTCTTCTCGGTGCTGCGGAAGGTACCGCTCCCCTCGCGCGTGACGGGCATCCTGGAAGCGGAGTCGGGGTTCAACGACGCCCCTGTGGTGATCCTCGTCGTGGCGTTCTCCACAGCGGGACCGGTGGACGACTGGTACGTACTGCTCGGCACGATCGCCCTGGAGCTGGCGATCGGAGCCGCGATCGGCATCGCGGTCGGCTGGCTCGGCGCCTACGGCCTGCGCCACGTGGCGCTGCCCGCTTCCGGCCTCTACCCCATCGCCGTCATGGCGATCGCCGTCACCGCGTACGCCGCGGGAGCCATGGCCCACGGCAGCGGCTTCCTCGCCGTCTACCTCGCCTCGATGGTGCTCGGAAACGCCAGGCTGCCGCACTGGCCCGCCACCCGCGGCTTCGCCGAAGGGCTCGGCTGGATCGCCCAGATCGGCATGTTCGTCCTGCTCGGGCTGCTCGTCACCCCGCACGACCTGCTCGACGACACCTGGCACGCGATCCTCATCGGCCTGGTCCTGACCGTGGTGGCACGCCCCCTGGAGGTCGTGCTCAGCCTGCTGCCGTTCCGCACGCCGTGGCAGGAGAAGGCGCTGCTGTCCTGGGCCGGACTGCGCGGCGCCGTGCCCATCATCCTGGCCACCATCCCGATGGTGAACGGCGTCGAGGACAGCCAGCGCATCTTCAACATCGTCTTCGTCCTGGTCGTCGTCTACACCCTCGTCCAGGGCCCCACACTGCCCTGGCTGGCCAGGAAGCTGCGGCTCGGCGACGCCTCGGAGGCCGCCGACCTCGGCATCGAGTCCGCGCCCCTGGAGCGGCTGCAGGGGCACCTCCTGTCGGTGGACATCCCCAAGAGCTCCCGCATGCACGGCGTCGAGGTGGGCGAGCTGCGGCTGCCCCAGGGCTCGGCGGTCACGCTCATCGTCCGCGAGGGCGAATCGTTCGTGCCGCTGCCCACGACGGTGCTGCGGCGCGGCGACGAGCTCCTGGTGGTGGCGACGGACCCGGTGCGGGACGCGGCCGAGAAGCGGCTGCGCGCGGTCGGACACGGCGGAAAGCTGGCCGGTTGGCTGGGAACCGACGGAGAAAAACACCAATCGTAGGTGGCGGGGGTCTCATCGGCTGCGAATACAGGGGCTGATGGGACGTTCCCCTGTACGATAAAGGCACCAGATCGAACCAACTCTGCCTGAAGCAGAGCTGGCGCGACCGTATGGCGGCCGTGGCACCCTCGCAGTGGCGCCCGGCATCTACCGCAGTTCCGCGCATGAGGACAGCTCTCGGCGCCGTCCCCCTGAAGAAAAGGGGGCCGCGCTACCAGGCGGCAGAAAGGCACGGGCCGTGGCATCCACGGTCACCGAATCCCGCCCCGGCTACGGACAGCTCCTGCGCACACCCCGCGCCTGGACGTTCCTGCTGCCCGGCTTCGCGGCACGACAGCCATTCGCGATGCTGACCATCTCCATCGTCCTGCTGGTGCAGCACACCACCGGCTCGTACGGTGCCGCGGGCGCCGTCTCGGCCGCCACCGGCGTCTCCATGGCGCTCTTCGCCCCCTTCAGCGGCAAGCTCGCCGACCGGTTCGGGCAGCGCGCCGTCCTCCTGCCCGGTGTGCTCGTCCACTCCGCGTCCGTCGTCACGCTGACGGTGCTCGCGCTCTCCGACGCCCCCTTGTGGGCGCTTTTCGTGGCCGCCGTGCCCGCGGGCGCCTCGACGCCGCAGATCGGCCCCATGGTGCGGGCCCGCTGGGGCGTCAAGCTCCAGGGCTCACCCCTGGCCACCACCGCGGCCGCCTTCGAGTCGGTCACCGACGAGCTGACCTTCGTCCTCGGCCCGCTCCTCGCCACCGCCCTGTGCACCGGCATCTCCCCCTCCGCCGGACTCCTCACCGAGGCCGGACTCACCCTGGTCGGCGGTCTGCTGTTCGCCGCGCAGAAGGGCACCCAGCCGAAGCCGTCCGCGCACGACGACGCCCACGCGCGCGTGGAGCACGTCTCGGCGCTCCGCATCCCCGGAGTGCGGGTCCTGATCGTCACGTTCCTCGGGATCGGCGCCGTCTTCGGCGGCATGCAGGTCTCGCTGGCCGCCTTCACCGAGTCGATCGGCGAGCCCGGCCTGAACGGTGTCCTGTACGGCACGTTCGCGGCGGGCAACATGCTCTCCGGTGTCGCCTGCGGCGCCATCGCCTGGAAGATCTCGCCGCAGCGCCGGCTCCTCGTCGGGTACGCGGCACTGACCCTGATGGCGTCCGGCCTGTGGGCCGCGCACTCCGTGCCGCTGCTCGCCGGGCTCGGCCTGCTGGTCGGTGTCTGCATCGCGCCCGCCCTGATCACCGGCTACACGCTGGTCGACAAGCTGGTCGCGCCGAGCGGCCGCACGGAGGCCTTCACCTGGCTGACCGGCGCGGTCGCCCTCGGCCAGGCGGCGGCCGTCACGGTCGCCGGACAGCTGGAGGACCGCCTCTGGGACGGGGCCGGATTCCTGGTCCCGCTGGGCGGCACGGCACTGGCCCTCGTGGTCCTCGTGACGCTGCGCTCGCGGCTCGCCCCCAAGGCCCCGGGCCGCACCGTGGCACGTGGCGTCGGTCACCGCGTGCCGGTGTCAGTGGACTGATCCCGCGGAATACGTCACTATGGACCGTCGTTAGCACTCATCGAGTGAGAGTGCCAGGAGGAAGCAAGTGCCGACGTACCAGTACCAGTGCACCGAGTGCGGCGAGGGCCTCGAGGCGGTGCAGAAGTTCACCGATGACGCCCTGACCGTATGCCCCAACTGCGACGGACGCCTCAAGAAGGTGTTCTCGGCGGTCGGCATCGTCTTCAAGGGCTCCGGCTTCTACCGCAATGACAGCCGCGGTTCGTCGTCGAGCAGCACCCCGGCGAACGCGTCGTCGAAGTCGTCGGCCTCGTCCTCCTCGGACTCCTCGGCCCCGAAGGCTTCGTCCTCGTCGTCGGATTCCAAGTCGACCAGCTCGTCCTCGACGTCCACGTCGTCGAGCTCGGCCGCCTAGGACCTCCCGCAGGCTCTTCCACAGCTCTTCCGTGTGACCCCGCCGTCCTGGACGGCGGGGTCGTCGGCGTGTTCCGCCCCGGCTACTGTGCGGGCCATGGTGAACACGGCGAAGGTGAACGACGCGCGGGCCGACATCGGCGTGATCGGCGGCTCCGGCTTCTACTCCTTCCTCGACCACGTCACCGAGACGCAGGTCGACACCCCCTACGGAGCCCCGAGCGACTCCCTCTTCCTCGGTGACGTCGCCGGGCGGCGGGTCGCCTTCCTGCCCCGGCACGGCCGCGGCCACCACCTTCCGCCGCACCGCATCAACTACCGCGCCAATCTCTGGGCCCTGCGCTCCGTCGGCGTACGACAGGTCCTCGGACCGTGCGCGGTCGGCGGGCTGCGCCCCGAGTACGGGCCCAGCACTCTGCTGGTGCCCGACCAGCTCATGGACCGCACCCAGACACGGGCGCAGACGTACTTCGACGGCGTACCCCTGCCCGACGGCGGCGTGCCGAACGTCGTGCACGTCTCGCTCGCCGACCCCTACTGCCCCGTGGGCCGCGCGGCGGCGCTGAAGGCCGCCCGCGGCCGCGACTGGGAGCCGGTGGACGGCGGGACGCTCGTCGTCGTCGAGGGGCCGCGCTTCTCGACCCGGGCGGAGTCGCGCTGGTACGCGGAGCAGGGCTGGTCGGTGGTGGGCATGACCGGACACCCCGAGGCGGCGCTCGCCCGGGAACTGGAGCTCTGCTACACGTCGCTGAACCTGGTCACGGACCTGGACGCGGGCGCGGAGAGCGGCGAGGGCGTCTCGCACGACGAGGTCCTGCGGGTCTTCGCCGCCAATGTGGACCGGCTCCGGGGCGTCCTGTTCGACGCGGTGGCGGGGCTGCCGCAGGGGGATGCGGCGCGGGAGTGCGGGTGTGCGGGGGCGCTGGGCGGGATGGATCCGGGGATCGCGCTGCCGTGAGAGGCCGCTGACCTGCTGGAACTTCCCCTTCGGGTGAGGGAGTTGTCCACAACCGGTGAGTAGTCCACCGGCCTCAGCGGGAATCGGCGCGAGCCTGCATCGTGAGAGCGGAAGCCCAGCTCCTCGCACCGCAGGCGGTGGTTGTCGTGACGCACGTACCCCCTCAGACCCGGCCGGCAGACGGCTGCCCGGTCCCCCACTTCCCGCCCGTGCGGGTGCGCGGCGGACACCCGCGGCTGCGCCGGCTGCTGCGGCACAGACGCCGGGCGATGGCTGTCGGCCTCGCGATGACCGCCGCCGCTCTGGCGGTCACGGCACCGGGCGACGTGGAGCGACCGCAGGGCATCGCGTCCGCGGCTGAGTCGGCAGAAGCGGCGGGGGCGGCGGAAGCGGCTGAAGCGGTGGAGACGGCGGCCGTGGCGGCGCCCGTGCGGATCGCGGACGCGGAGGCGGCGCGCCTGCTGCGCCCCGGCGACCGGGTCGACGTGATCGCGGCCGAAGGCACGTCGCCGGGCGGCGCGAAGCCGCGGGTGGTGGCGGCCGGGGCGCGCGTCTCCGAGGTGCCCGAGCCGGGGGAACCGGGGGAAGGAGCCGCCGAAAGCGGCGCGCTGGTGGTGTTCTCCGTGCCGAGGGACACGGCGGCACGGCTGGCCGGAGCAGGGGCGAGCTCACGTCTTGCGGTGACCCTGCGATGAAGCGGAACGTTCACGATCGCACTGACAGCCTGTCAAGTAGCTCGTTCGTGCGGGACGATTGGACAGGTCCGCCATGGCCTCACGTAGGTTGCGAAGTTGTTTGTTCAGCAGCCCGCACATGCAACGAAAGGCCTCGTGGTGAGCGAGAAGAAGGAACCGGGCATCTGGGAGGGCTTCAAGGCTTTCCTGATGCGCGGCAATGTCGTCGACCTGGCGGTCGCGGTGGTCATCGGCGCCGCGTTCACGAACATCGTGAACTCGGTGGTCAAGGGTGTCATCAACCCGCTCGTCGGCGCCTTCGGGACGAAGGACCTCGATCACTACAGCTCGTGCCTGAAGGCCCCGTGCGAGATGAACGGCGCGGGCGAGGTCGTCAAGGGGATCCCGATCATGTGGGGTTCCGTGCTCAGCGCGGTCCTCAGCTTCGTGATCACCGCGGCCGTCGTGTACTTCCTGATGGTGCTGCCGATGGCCAAGTACCTCGCGCGGGTCGCGGCCAGGCGGGCCGAGAAGGAGGGCACGAAGGAGGTCATGGAGATCACCGAGCTGGAGGTGCTCAAGGAGATCCGCGACGCCCTGGTGGCCCAGCGCGGCTCCGCGCCCGGCGAGGGGCAGCCCGGACAGTCGCGCGAGGGCTAGCCCGGGTTCAGAGGTGGTGGGGCGGCTTCTCGTCGAGGAAGCGTGCCAGGTCGGCGGTGCTGTCGCCGCCGCTCTCGGCCCGCTCGCCCCACCCTCGGTCCGTGTCGTCCGAAGACTGCTGCGACAGCGGATCGTCGAAGACCAGCTTGTTCTTCGCCTTGGGCTTCGGCTCGTCCGGATCACGCGGTTCGGGGGCGGGGGCGGTGCTCATACCTCCAGAGTACGTCGGCGGGGGCCGGTCGCCGGGGGGCCGGTGCGGCGGAGGCGCAGGGCACCGGCCGGCCGGGCCAGGGACCGAAGAGGTACGCGGGCCAGGGGCCGAAGAGGTGCGAGGGCCAGGGGCCGAAGAGGTGCGAGGGACTCCGGGCCCGGTGCGCTGCGGCGCCCGGGTGGCGCCGCCGGGCCGCTCGGCGCCGCGGTCCCGGTTCGGCGTACCCGCTCTGCTCTTGTGGAGGCATGACGTCCACTTCCGCTTCTCCTCCGCCGCGCCCCAGGCCCGCCACCACGCCGAAGCCGCTGCGGCCGCTGGTCTCCCGCGGACGTGCCGAGGAGCACCGCGCCGCGACACCCCTCGAGCTCTTCTTCGACCTGTGCTTCGTCGTGGCGGTCGCGCAGGCCGGTGCCGAGCTGGTGCACGCCGTCGCGGAGGGGCATGCGGGCGAGGGTGTCCTGAACTACGCGATGGTGTTCTTCGCGATGTTCTGGGCGTGGGTCAACTTCTCGTGGTTCGCCTCGGCGTACGACAACGACGACGTGCTGTACCGCGTGGTCACGCTGATCCAGATCGCCGGTGTCCTCGTCTTCGCCGCCGGGGTCTCCAGGGCCTTCGAGGAGCACGACTTCCTCCTGGTCTGGCTCGGCTACCTGATCATGCGGATCGCGCTCTCCTCGCAGTGGCTGCGGGTGGCCAGGTCGGCGACGGGTGCCGAGCGCGGCACGGCCCTGCGGTACGCGGGCGGGGTGCTGCTCTGCCAGATCGGCTGGTCCGGGCTGCTGTTCCTGCCGGAGGGCGCCCGGCCCTGGCTGTTCCTGGTGATGGCGGTCGCGGAGCTGTGCGTGCCGGTGATCGCGGAGCGCGCGTACACGACGGCCTGGCACCCGCACCACATCTCGGAGCGGTACGGCCTGTTCACCATCATCGTGCTCGGCGAGACCATCGCGGCGGCGACCGTCGCCGTGAAGTCGGGCATCGAGGAGAACGACGCGCTCGACGAGCTGCTGCCCATCGCGGCGGGCGGCCTCCTCATCGTCTTCGCCGCGTGGTGGATCTACTTCGTGGTGCCCATCCACGGGCGGCTGGCCGGCAACCGTCAGGCGTTCCTGTGGGGTTACGGCCATTACGTGATCCTCGGCTCGGCCGCGGCGATCGGTGCCGGGATCGAGGTGGCGGTCGAGCAGGCCGTCGGCAAGGCGCACATCTCCACGCTGGCGGCGTCGGCCGCGGTGACCGTGCCGACGGCGCTCTATCTGTTCACCGTGTGGGCGCTGCACTCCCGTTACTACAAGGTGGGGACGGCGCAGCAACTGGTGTTGCCGGTCGCCACGTTGGCGGTGCTTGCGAGCACGTTCGCGGGGCGCTGGGCGGTGCTCGTGGCGGGCCTCGTGACGGCGGTGACGGTCGCGACGGGAGTGACGCTCACGGCACGCACGGCCCGGCGCGGGTGACCCTCACCACGCCTACGGAGTGGCACTCATGAGGGGAGGCGCATGGTACGCATCGACGCATGACTACTGACTCCCTGACCGATGTCGCGGGTCTCCGCGTCGGGCATGCCACGCGGGTGGGCGACGGATGGCTGACGGGCACCACCGTGGTCCTCGCTCCCGAGGGCGGGGCCGTCGCCGCCGTGGACGTGCGCGGCGGCGGGCCCGGCACCCGGGAGACGGACGCTCTCGACCCGCGCAACCTGGTGCAGCGCGTCGAGGCCGTCGTCCTCACCGGCGGCAGCGCGTACGGCCTGGACGCCGCGTCCGGGGTGGTGGCGTGGCTGGCGGAGCGGGGCCGGGGCGTGCGGGTGGGCGCCGACCCCTCCCACGTGGTCCCCGTCGTACCGGCCGCCTGCGTCTTCGACCTGGGCCGGGGCGGCGACTTCGCGGCGCGCCCGGACGCGGTGACCGGCCGGGCCGCCATCGAGGACGCCGCGCGCACCGAGCCGTTCACGCCCGTCGTGGAGGGGAACGTGGGGGCGGGCACCGGTGCGGTGGTCGGCCAGTTCAAGGGCGGCATCGGCAGTGCGAGTGTCCGCCTCGACTCAGGGATCACGGTCGCCGCGCTGGTCGTGGCGAACGCGGCGGGGGCGGGGGTGGATCCGGGGACGGGGGTGCTGTACGGGGGGTATTTCAGGGGTGAGCGGGTGAGTTACCCCGCGTCCGAGGTGCATGAGGAGGCGAAGCGGCGGCTCGCCGAGGTCGCCGCGGGGAACGGTCCCGCGCCGTTGAACACCACGCTGGCCGTGGTCGCCACCGACGCCGAACTCACCAAGGCACAGGCGCAGAAGCTGGCCGGTACCTCGCACGACGGGATGGCGCGGGCCGTGCGGCCCGTGCACCTCCTCAACGACGGCGACACGGTGTTCGCCCTCGCCACCGGGGAACACGCCTTGGCCGCCGAGAATCCGCTCGCCCTCAACGAGATCCTCGCCGCGGGCGCGGACGTGGTGACGGAGGCGATCGTGCGGGCGATGCTGGCGGCCGACTCGGTGCGGACGCCGGGCGGCACCTTCCCCGCGTACCGCGACCTCTACAAGCCCCCCGGGACCTAGGCCAAAGTCCACCAAATCAGCCCATACGCCTGCCTGTTGGGCTCTCCGAGTGTGCTCACACTCACACCGCCGGGGGGAACCTATCCGCGCACAGGAACGCTCTTAACCCGTACTGGATCAGAACACCTAACTGGATCAGAACACGTACTTGGAGCAGCCCGTGACAAGGTCGGTCATAGTCAACCCCCGGCGCCGTGCCCTGCTGGCCGCCACCGCGCTCGCCGCTGTGGGCGCGCTGACCCTGACGGCCTGCGGCGGCGACGCCGACGCCAAGGACGACAAGAAGGGCGGCGCCTCCGCCGCCAAGGGTGCGGACATCACCATCTCCTCGAAGGACGGCGCCACCGACGCCTCGATCAACGCCACCGGCGTCAAGGTCAAGAACGGCAAGCTGACCAGCGTGAAGATGACGTCGGTGACGTCCGGCGCCGCGGTCGAGGGCACCATCTCGGACAACGGCACCACCTGGAAGCCGAAGGCCCAGCTGGAGCGCGGCACGAAGTACAAGGTCACCGCCAACGCCAAGGACCCCAAGGGCAACGCGGCGACCGAGAACGCGACGTTCACCACGGTCTCCACGGCCAACAGCTTCATCGGCAGCTACACGCCGGACGGCGGCACCACCGTCGGCGTCGGCATGCCGGTCTCCTTCAACTTCGACAAGCCGATCACGGAGAAGAAGGACGTCCAGTCCAACATCACGGTGACGTCGAGCAGCGGCCAGAAGGTCGTCGGCCACTGGTTCGGCAACCAGCGCCTGGACTTCCGGCCCCAGGAGTACTGGAAGGCCGGTTCCAAGGTCACCATGAAGATCAACCTGGACGGCGTGAAGGGCGGGAACGGCATCACCGGCGTGCAGCACAAGACGGTCACCTTCACCGTCGGCCGCGCGCAGGTCTCCACCGTCGACGTCAAGGCCAAGAAGATGACGGTCGAGCGGGACGGCAAGGTCATCAAGACCATTCCGATCTCCGCGGGCAGCCCGTCGAACCCGACGTACAACGGCAAGATGGTGATCTCCGAGAAGTTCACCCAGACCCGGATGAACGGTGACACGGTCGGCTTCGGCGGTGAGTACGACATCAAGGACGTGCCGCACGCCATGCGGCTGTCCACGTCGGGCACCTTCATCCACGGCAACTACTGGGGCTCGCCGTCGATCTTCGGCAGCGCCAACACCAGCCACGGCTGTGTCGGCCTCCAGGACGCGCGCGGCGCGGGCGACCCGAACACCATGGGCGCCTGGTTCTACAACAACTCCCTGATCGGAGACGTCGTGTCGGTCACGGGCTCCCCCGACAAGACGATCGCCCCGGACAACGGCCTCAACGGCTGGAACATGTCCTGGAGCGAGTGGACGGCGGGCAGCGCGAGCTGACGCACCCACAGCTGACACACCCACAACTGGGCGGGCCACGCGGGAACTTCTCCGCGTGGCCCGCGCGTTTTCCTGTTCCCGGGCATCTTGCCCGCGCGTTTTCGCGTTCCCGGGCATGATGTCGGACCCAGGGGCTACGGTATGCACTCACCAGGTGACATGTAGCAACGCCGGGAGCAAGCCTTGAGCGTTCCGTACGACACTGCGTACGAGCCACCCGAGTCGCCCGAGCCACACTCTCCGGAGGAGCATCTCGAGCGACTCCTCGGCCGTGCCCTGAACTCCTTCGACCTGCCGGACGAGGTGCTGACCCGGCTCGGCTCAGCCCTCGCCCACGACAGCTCCCTGCACTCCGCGCACCACAGTGCGGGCCTGCACCGCGAGACGTACAGACACACCTGGCTGCTCGCCGACGCCTCCGTGCTCACGCTCTGGGAGCTCGTCCACAACACCGCGCCGGGCAGCGCCCCGACGCACGAGGTCTACGCGGACGAGGAGGAGGCGGGCGTCGCCACCTCACGGCTGCCGCTGCCGCCCGACCCGCCGGCGTGCGGGCGGCCCGTCGTGCTGCAGTTCCCGGCCGACCCCGAGCCCCGCCACGCGTACGTGCCGGACGACTCCGCGGACCACGCGCGCCGGCTCCTGCGCCGCGCGGAGAACCCGGACGGCGACCGCCCGGACGAGAGTGTCGCGCGCCTGCTGCGCGCCGCGTTCGCGCACCAGATCACCCAGGCCTTCGGCCGCCCCTGCCTGCCCGGTGAAATACGCACGTGCTTCTCGCTCTACGAGCACGCGTTCCTGCTCTTCGACGGTGGCGAGATCAGCCTGTGGGAGGTCGAGCACACGCTGACGCCCGACCGCCGGCACATGTGCGAGGTGTACGACTCCGAGGAGGCGGCCCGCGCCGCGATGGAGCGCAGGGCCCGCGACTGGACGGCGCGGAGCCGGAACAGTCCGAGGTCGCAGGGCTGAGGGAGCGGCTCGGGGGTGTCTCAAGTGGGTGCCCCAGGGGGCGGGTCGGCGGCGGCCCTGCTCAGGAGCGGCCGTCGCCGAACTGCCGTACGAGACCGGCGAAGGCGGCCCGCTCGTCCGGCGTGAGCTCCACGGTCTCCGCGCGCGGCGGGCCCGGCTGGGCGACGATGGTGAGCGACGGGACCGGACGCGACGCCTCCGCGTCATGGCGCGCGGCCACGTCGAAGCGCGTCTCCACATCGAAGCGCGCCTCCGCGTCGAGGCGGTCCCTGCGCATCGTCCGCACCAGGCCGACGGCCCAGACGACGGTCGCCAGGGCGAGCACGGCCACGCCTATCTGCTGAACGAGCGAGACATCCTGGAACATGCGGCCCAGTAGACAACAGGGCTGGGGCCTTCCGACAGGGGGTAATAGGACTTAGGTCCCGAAGTGACGCAAGTCGCACACTCCGTCCCAGACCGCCACCCGGGCTGCCTCAGACCGCCACCCGCGATTCCTTGCTGTCGGCCACGTCCATCACCGGCGTCTCACCGGGCACCGTCTTCCTCGCCCCCTTGAGCAGGACGACCACGGCCGTCGAGACGCAGACGCCGGCGGCGATCGCCACCAGGTAGAGCAGGGGGCTGCCGATCAGCGGCACCACGAACACACCGCCGTGCGGGGCGCGCAGGGTGCAGCCGAAGGCCATCGACAGGGCTCCGGCGACCGCGCCGCCCGCCATGGACGCGGGGATGACGCGCAACGGATCGGCCGCCGCGAACGGAATCGCGCCTTCCGTGATGAAGGAGGCGCCGAGGAACCAGGCCGCCTTGCCGTTCTCCCGCTCGGTCTTGGTGAAGAGCCGCCCGCGGACCGTCGTGGCGAGCGCCATGGCGAGCGGCGGGACCATGCCGGCCGCCATCGCCGCGGCCATGACCTTGAGGCTTCCGTCGGTGGGGTGGGTGAGGCCGCCGATCGCGAAGGCGTAGGCCACCTTGTTCAGCGGGCCGCCGAGGTCGAAGCACATCATCAGGCCGAGGATGACGCCGAGGATGATCGCGTTGGCTCCGGAGAGGCCCTCCAGCCAGTCCGTCAGCGCGCTCTGCAGCGAGGCGATGGGCTTGCCGACGACGAGGAACATCAGGAAGCCGACCACCGCCGAGGAGATCAGCGGGATCACCACGACCGGCATGATGCCGCGCAGCACGGCGGGGATGCGCAGCCGTTGGATGCCCATGACGACGGCGCCCGCGATCAGTCCTGCGGCGAGACCGCCGAGGAAGCCCGCGTCGATGGTGACGGCGACCGAACCGCCGACGAAGCCGGGGACCAGGCCGGGCCGGTCGGCCATGCCGTACGCGATGTAGCCCGCGAGGACCGGGACCAGGAAGGCGAAGGCGAGGCCGCCGATCTGGAAGAGCAGCGCGGCCCAGCTGGTGTGGTCCGTCCAGACGAAGTGGTCCGCGACGGACGGGGCCTTGTCGATCTTCCAGCCGCCGATGGCGAAGCCGAGGGCGATCAGGAGGCCGCCCGCGGCGACGAAGGGGACCATGTAACTGACGCCGGACATCAGCCACTTGCGGAGCTTGGTGGCGTATCCGTCGTCGCCGTCGCCTGCGTTGTCGACGGGGCTGGGTGCGGATCCGGAAGCGGCTCCGGCTCCGGCTCCGGAGGTGGTCTCGCCGCGGGCCGCCTTCTCCCGTACATCCGTGATGAGTTCGGCCGGGCGGTTGATGCCGGCCTTCACGTTCACGTCGACCGTGGGTTTGCCCGCGAAGCGGGCCTTGTCCCGTACCGGGACGTCGTGGGCGAAGATCACGCCGTCCGCTGCGGCGATGACGGCCGGGTCGAGACGGGTGAAACCGGCGGAGCCCTGCGTCTCCACCACCAGTTCCACGCCTGCCTCGCGGGCCGCGTTCTCGAGGGACTCCGCCGCCATGTAGGTGTGGGCGATGCCTGTGGGGCAGGAGGTGACGGCGACGATACGGAACGGCTCCGCAGGGGTGGGGTCGGGGTCGTCGTCCGGCCGCGGGCCGGTGGGCTGTTCCGCCGCGCCGGTCGCGGCGGGCTCCTCCGCCACCCGCCCGTGGCTGATCAGCGCCGCCGCCGAGGCCGGGTCGTCCACGGCGCGGAGGGCGTCCGTGAACTCCGCGTCCATCAGCTGCCGCGCCAGCGACGACAGGATGGTCAGGTGGGCGTCGTCCGCGCCCGCCGGGGCCGCGATCAGGAAGATCAGGTCGGCGGGGCCGTCCGGCGCACCGAAGTCGATGCCGCGCGCCGAGCGCCCGAAGGCGAGGGTCGGCTCGACGACGTGCGCGCTGCGGCAGTGCGGGATGCCGATGCCGCCGTCAAGGCCGGTCGGCATCTGCGCCTCGCGGGCCGCGACATCGGCCAGGAACCCCTCGAGGTCGCTCACGCGCCCGAGCCCCACCATGCGCTCGGCAAGGGAGCGGGCCGCGGCTTCCTTGGTTTCGGCGGACAGGTCGAGCTGGAGATCGACCAGATCCGCGGTGATCATCTCGGTCATCTCGGTCATCGCGGGCTCCTTCGCACGCGTGTGGCCCGTATCGCCGGGTGGGCGGGGGCGGGCGTGGGGATGGGGGTGGGGACGGGGGGTGTGGGGGTGCGGGGGGTCATGCGAGGGGTTCCGTCGGGGCGGAGTCGGCCGGTAGGAGGTCCGGCGGAACTTCGTCCGCCGCGGTGGGCGGGGCTGCCGGGGAGTCCACCGGGGGGCGGTGAAGGCTCGGGGCGGAGGGCGTCATCCGGCGGGCTCCGTCGGTGCGGAGTCGGCCGGACCGGAGTTCGCCGGAGCCGGACCGGCCGGGAGTGAGTCGGTCAATGGGCGGGGCTGCCGGGGAGTCCACCGGGGGGCGGTGGAGGCTCGGGGCGGAGGGCGTCATCCGGCGGGCTCCGTCGGTGCGGAGTCAGCCGGGCCGGAGTTCGCCGGAGCCGAGTCGGCCGGGCCGGGGTTCGTCGGAGCCGAGTCGGCCGGGGACGAGTCGGTCAGTGGGCGGGTCAGGGGGATGTCGTCCGTGACGGTGACCGCCGTGGGGACGAGGTCTGCCGGGGACGGCATCGCGCTGCCCGGGAGCTGGACCGCGGCCGCGCCGTGGGCCACGGCGGACGCGAGCGCGTGGGGGCCGGTGCCGCCGGCGATGAGGAAGCCGGCGAGGGAGGAGTCGCCGGCGCCGACGTTGCTGCGCACCGTGTCGACGGGGGCGCTCGCGAAGTACGCGCCCGTCGCGTCGACCAGGAGCTGCCCGTCCGCACCGAGGCTGGCGAGGACGGCGCGGGCGCCCGCAGCCCGCAGCTCCTCCGCCGCCTCGACCGCGTCGCCGACCGTCGCCAGCGGGCGGCCCACGGCCTCGGCGAGCTCATCGACGTTCGGCTTGACCACGTCGGGGCGTTCGGCGAGCGCGGCGAGCAGGGCGGGGCCCGAGGTGTCCAGGGCGATCCTGGCTCCCGCCGCGTGCGCGCGGGCCACCAACTCCGCGTACCAGGAGGGCTTCAGGCCGCGCGGCAGGCTGCCGCAGCAGGCGATCCAGTCGGCGCCCGCCGACCGTTCGGCGATGGTGGCGAGCAGCAACTCCTGCTCTCGCACCGACAGTTCGGGGCCGGGAGCGTTGATCTTCGTGAGCGTGCCGTCCGGCTCCGCCACCGCGATGTTGGAACGCGTCTGTCCGGCCACCGGCACCGGCGCCGCCTCGATGCCCTGCTCGTCGAGGAGTTGGGCGACGAGCGCGCCCGGCGCTCCGCCGAGCGGCAGCACGGCGACCGTCCGTACGCCCGCGGCCGCGACGGCCCGCGAGACGTTGACGCCCTTGCCGCCCGGGTCCATGCGGTCGCCGGTGGCGCGGACGACCTCGCCGCGGTCGAGCGACGGCACCTCGTAGGTGCGGTCGAGGGAGGGGTTGGGGGTGACGGTGAGGATCATGCGGGTGCCGGCTGCTTCCTTGGCCGTGGTCATGCGGGTGGCGGGTTCCGTACTCATGCGCGTACTACTTCCGTGCCGCCGCGCTCGATCGCGGTCGCGTCGTCGTCGGACAGACCGGTGTCCGTGATCAGCATGTCCACGTCCGTGAGGTCACCGAAGCGGGCGAAGTGCTCCTGGCCGTGCTTGGCGGAGTCCGCGAGCAGCACCACGCGGCGGGCCGCGGCGACAGCCGCCCGCTTCACCGCGGCCTCGGCGAGGTCGGGCGTCGTGAGGCCGCTCTCCGCGGAGAATCCGTTGGCGGCGAGGAAGACGGTGTCGGCGCGGATCTCCCCGTACGCCCGAAGAGCCCACGCGTCGACGGCCGCGCGCGTCCGCTGCCGGACCCGGCCGCCGATGAGGTGGAGCTGGATGCCGGGGTGGTCGGCGAGGCGGGCGGCGGTCGGCAGGCTGTGCGTGACGACGGTGAGCGTCGACTCCAGCGGGAGCGCCGCCGCGACCCGCGCGACGGTCGACCCCGCGTCGAGGATGACGCTCCCCTCGGCGGGCAGTTCGGCGAGGGCGGCGCGGGCGATGCGGTCCTTCTCGTCGGCGGCGGTGCCCTCGCGCTCCGCGAGGTCGGGCTCGAAGTCGAGCCGCCCGGCCGGGATGGCGCCACCGTGCACGCGGCGGACGAGACCGGCCCGGTCGAGCGCCTTCAGGTCGCGCCGGATGGTCTCGGCGGTGACCTGGAACTCTTCGGCCAGCGACAGGACGTCGACCCGCCCGCCGTCCCGCGCGAGCCGCAGGATCTCCTGCTGCCGCTCCGGTGCGTACATGTCCGTTTGCCTCCGCCGAATGCCCGAGCTTGTGGTTTCAGTGGCAGAGTACGGCCGGGTTTCCGGAAAGTAAACAGGTTCGGGCGCAAGTCAGACACAAACAGACACAGGCGGGGGCGCAGGCGCAGATGGATGCCGCCGGGCGAGCACGTCCTCTGCGGCTACGGCCAGGGAAACGCGTCCAGCGCCGTCAGGCAGCGCGCCGCGAGCGCCGCCGGACCGTCCGAGGCGTCCGCCGGTGCGGCGCCCGCGGCCCAGGCCTCGACGGCCACCCGCACCGCCGCGCTCGCGACGGCCGCCGCAAGACGCAGGTCCAGGCCCGGACCTGCCGAGTCCTGTCCGCCGGCCCTCTCCACGAGCACCGCCAGCAACGTCTGCTCCGACGCATGACACGCGTCCGCCCACACCGACCGCAGCGCCGCGCTCTCCGCCGACATCCGCAGCAGCGCCCGCACCCAGTCCAGGGACTCCACCGCACCGGCGTCACCGGCGCCGAGCGCGTCCGTGACCGCGTGCCGCAGCGCGTCCGGAACGGACAACTCCGCCGGTGCCCGGCGTACCGCCTCCGCCCACTGCTGCGCGCCCGCCGCGAAGAGCGGCGCGACCGACTCCTCCTTCGTCGCGAAGTAGCGGTAGAAGGTGCGCGGCGCGACGCCCGCCGCGCGGGCGATGTCCTCGGCGCGGGTGGCCCGCAGCCCGTCCGCGACGAAGAGCGCCGCGGCGGTGCGGGCGATGTCGAGACGGGTCTCGGTCTTACGACGCTCCGTCAGCGAGGGCCGTGACGGCTGCGACGGCTGCGATGGCTGCGAACCAGTGGGCATGACAGGCAGGTTATGTCAGCCCATCCCAGGGCCGTGGGAGTCACGAACTGTCCCTGTGGCAGAATCTGCCACCACGAAAGCTACGGAACCGGCCGACAGGCCCCGGCCCCCGTAGAACCGCAGAGGCAAAAGGTGGCAGACAGCGGTGCGTCGTCGGCAGTTCCTTCTCCACACGGCCGGTCTCACCGGCGCCACCGCGCTCGGCACCGCCGGCCTGAGCGCCTGTTCCGCGGAGACCGACTCCCCGCTCAAGCTCCTCGTGGCCAGCTACGACAAGAGCGTGGGCTCCTCGATCGGCGACCAGTGGGGCAGCCTCATCGGCGCCTTCAAGAAGGCCCATCCGGACATCGACGTCGCCCTCGAACGCGTCCCGTTCGCCAAGCTCGACCAGACACTGGCCCGGCGCGTGAAGGACGGCGACGCCCCCGACATCGCGCAGTCCAACTTCTTCGCCCCCTACGCCGAGGACGGCAAGCTCTACGGCGCCGACGACCTCTTCGACGTACGCACCGAGGGCGACTTCATCCGCTCCTACGCGGAGGCGGGCATGGTCGACCGCGTCCAGTACGGCCTGCCCTTCCTCGCCAGCACCCCGCGCCTCTTCTACAACAAGGCCCTCTTCAAGCAGGCCCGCGTCAAGGCGCCCCGCTCCTGGGCCGAACTGCGGGCCGCCGCCGAGGCGTTGAAGGCGATCGGCGTCCCCACCCCGTACGGTCTGCAGCTCGGCCCCGAGGCCGCCGAGGACGAGGCGCTCGCCTGGCTCCTCGCCGACGGCGGCGGCTACGCCGGCCTCACCGGCTACGACTTCGCCACCGCCGGCAACATCGACAGCCTCACCTGGCTGCGCGACAACCTCGTGACGCGCGGCCTGGCCGGCACCGACCCCGGGTCGCTGACGAGGACGGAGGCGTACGCCCAGTTCCTGCGCGGCAGGATCGGCATGATGATCGCCCACCCGGTCCTGATGGGCGCCGCGGACCAGGCCAAGTTCCCTTATGCACACGCCCCGTTCCCCAAGAAGCTCGGCGGCGCGGCGCCGCCCGTGGGGCTCAACGACTGGCTGATGGCGTTCAAGCAGAACGGGCGGCGCGAGCAGTGCGGGACGTTCCTGACCTACCTGTACGGGCGTAAGTCCGCGTTGGCGTACGGCGGTAGTCAGTCCGCCCTGCCCGTGACGAGCTCGGCGTCGAACGCCCTGCGCAAGGACCCGAAGCAGCGGCCGCTGTGGGACTTCATCGACCAGATGCCGCAGGCGCAGTTCCAGCCGACGAACCTCGCGTCGTGGCCGGAGGTCCGGAGTGCGGTGCGACGCCGTATCGGCGAGGCGGTCGTCAAGGGCGGCAGTCCCAAGGCGGTACTGGAGTCCTTGGACGAGGCGGCCACCCAAGCGGAGCTTTAGCGCTCCGCTGGGTGGGGCGGCTTGGTGGTCGGGCGGCTGCGGTTCCGTTGTGGCTGGTCGCGCAGTTCCTCGCGCCCCTGGGCTACCCGGCGCAAGGTAAACCGTACGACCACCCATCACTACGTCAGCGCCGGTTCCTTCACCGCAGCGTCTGCGGTCGCCGCGCTCTCGTCCCCGCCGCCCTCGACATGCTGCTTCGGCTTCGCCGGCAGGGCGAACATCACCAGGAAGATGACGGCGAGCACGCCCGTCACCCACCACAGCGCGTTCTGGAACCCGTCCGCGAACTCCGTGGGGATCCGGTCCCGCGGGACCCGCTCGTCGATCACTCCGAAGAAGACCACCGAGACCAGGCCGAGGCCGAGCGCGGTGCCCATCTGCTGCACGGTGTTGATGAGGCCGGAGGCCGAACCCGCGTGCTCCTTCGGGACCTCCGAGAGGACCGCGTCCGTCAGCGGGGCCACGATCAGGCCCATGCCGACGCCCATCACGACCAGCGGGAGCGCCATCTGCCAGGGGGCGATGTCCGCGCCGTACCGGCCGGCCTCCCAGATGTAGAGGAGTACGCCCGCGGCCATCGCCAGGGCGCCCGCCTGCAGCACCTTGCGGCCGAAGCGCGGTACGAGCTGCTGCACGGAGAGGCCGGCCGCCGCCGAGACGGCGATCGAGAACGGCACCCCGGTCAGTCCGGCGCGCAGCGCGGTCCAGCCGAGGCCGACCTGCATGTAGAGCGTCCAGACCAGGAAGAAGATGCCCATCGTGACGCCGAAGACGGTCTGCACGGCGATGCCCGCGGCGAAGCTCTTCACCTTGAACAGCGACAGCTCGACGAGCGGCGAACCGTCCTTGGCGGCCTTCCTCTTCTCGTACGCGACGAGGGCGCCGAAGACGACGAGGGAGCCCGCCATCATGAGGTGGCCCCACACCGGCCAGCCCAGCTCGCGCCCGCGGGTGAGCGGGTACAGCAGCATCAGCAGGCCGCCGGTGACCAGGACGACGCCGACGAGGTCCAGCTTGAGGGCGCGCGGCGCCTTGGACTCGGTGATGAACTTCTGTCCGAGGACGAGCGCCGCGATGCCGACCGGCAGGTTGATGAGGAAGATCGGGCGCCATTCGAGGCCGAGGATGTTCCACTCGGTGAGCAGTGCGCCGAGCAGCGGTCCGGAGACCGCGCCGAGGCCGACGATCATGCCGAAGAGGCCGAAGACCTTGCCGCGTTCGTGGGCCGGGAAGGTCGCGTGCACGATGGACAGCACCTGCGGCACCATCAGCGCGGCCATGCCGCCCTGGAGGATGCGCGACGCGACCAGCATCTCCGGGTTCACCGCGAAGCCGCAGAGCGCGGAGGCGAGGGTGAATCCGGCGACGCCTATCAGGAAGAGCCGCTTGCGGCCGTGGATGTCACCGAGCCGGCCGCCGGTGATGAGGCCGGCGGCGAAGGCGAGGGCGTACCCCGCGGTGATCCACTGGATCTGGCTGTACGTGGCGCCCTCGTCCCGCTGGATGGCCGGGATGGCGATGTTGACGATCGTGACGTCGACGAGGTCCATGAACGCGGCGGTCATCACGATGGCGAGGGCGAACCAACGCCGACGGTCGCCGGCGGCCGCCGGGATTCCGGGGGCGGAAACGGTGCTGGGTGAAGTCATGCCGCAAGGCTAGAGACCATATAGGCCAGGACGTGACCTAGTTCCCCGGCATGCTGTACGGCATGACAACGGACGGCAGCACGACAAGGACAGGCACGCCAAGGACAGTCACGCGCACCACGAAGACAAGGCGGGCGGCATGACAACCGACGGTACGGCTGCCGGCACGGACACCCCGGCTCGCCTCTTCCAGCTCCTCTCCCTGCTCCAGACGCCCCGCGAGTGGCCTGGTGCCGAGCTGTCCGAGCGGCTCGGGGTCAGCAGGCGGACGGTGCGGCGCGACATCGACCGGCTGCGGGACCTCGGATATCCCGTGCGGGCCAGCCAGGGTGCGGCCGGCGGCTACCGCCTCGTCGCGGGCAAGGCCATGCCGCCGCTCGTCCTGGACGACGAGGAGGCCGTGGCCATCGCGGTCGGGCTGCGGGCCGGGGCGGGGCACGCGGTGGAGGGCGTGGAGGAGGCGTCGGTGCGGGCGCTCGCCAAGCTGGAGCAGGTGCTGCCGGGTCGGCTGCGCCACCGGGTCTCCGCGTTGCAGACCGCGACGACGGCACTGACCAGCGGGGACGGGGCGAGCATCGCGCCGGAGACGCTGACGGTGATGGCGTCGGCGGCGGCCGGCCACGAGCGGCTGCGGTTCGCCTACCGCGCGGGCGACGGCACGGAGTCGCGTCGCCTCACCGAGCCGTACCGGCTGGTGTCGACGGGGCGGCGCTGGTACCTCGTGGCGTTCGACATCGACCGCGAGGACTGGCGGACCTTCCGGGTGGACCGGGTGTCCGAGCCGTTCGCGACGGGCGCGCGGTTCGTGCCGCGGGAGCTGCCGGAGGGGGACGCCGCGGAATACATCCGGCAGTCGATGTGGCGGGGCAGCCGGAGCTACGACCTGGACGTGACGTTCGCCGCGCCCGCGGAGTTCATCACCGCGCGGCTCCCCGCGCACATGGGCCCGGTGGAGCCCCTGGACGACCACACCTGCCGCCTGCGCTGCGCGGCCTCGGACTCCGTCGAGTGGATGGCGGTCCGCCTGGCGCTACTGGACCGCGACTTCACGGTCCAGGGCCCCGACGAGCTGGTGGACTGCATCAGAGCCATGAACGACCGCCTGACCCGCGCGCTCCCGGAAAAAGGGCGGGCGGGCGGGGAAAACGCGCGAAGCGCGACGCCCGAGGAAGACGGCGCAGGACGATAAGGCAACCGCTTAAGGCCGGCCGCCTAGGCCGCCGCGTCGAAGCCCGTGTCCCGAGCCAGCTTCTTCAGCTCGAGCAGCGCGTGCTTCTCGATCTGGCGGATCCGCTCCCGGGTCAGCCCGTGCTCCTTGCCGACCTCCGTCAGCGTGCGCTCGCGGCCGTCGTCTATGCCGTACCGCATCTTGATGATGGAGGCGGTGCGCTGGTCGAGGCGGCCGAGCAGGCTGTCGAGCTCCTCGCTGCGGAGCAGCGAGAGGACGGACTGCTCGGGCGAGACCGCCGAGGTGTCCTCCAGGAGGTCGCCGAACTGGGTGTCGCCCTCGTCGTCCACGCCCATGTTCAGCGAGACGGGGTCGCGGGCCCAGTCCAGGACGTCGATGACGCGCTCGGGCGTCGAGGAGAGCTCCGCGGCGATCTCCGCGGGCTCGGGATCCCGGCCGTTCTCACGGTTGAACTCGCGCTGGACGCGGCGGATCCGGCCCAGCTCCTCCACCAGGTGGACGGGGAGGCGGATGGTGCGGGACTGGTCGGCGATGGAGCGGGTGATGGCCTGGCGGATCCACCACGTGGCGTACGTGGAGAACTTGAATCCCTTGGCGTAGTCGAACTTCTCGACGGCGCGCACCAGGCCGGCGTTCCCCTCCTGGATCAGGTCGAGGAGGGGGAGGCCGCTGCGCGGATAGCGGCGGGCGACCGCGACGACCAGGCGGAGGTTCGACCGGATGAAGACGTCCTTGGCGCGCTCGCCGTCGGCCACGAGGGCTTCGAGCTCCTCGCGGTCGGCGCTGACCTTGCTGTCCTCGACCTCGCCGTCCAGGATCTTCTGGGCGTACACACCCGCCTCGATGACCTGGGAGAGCTCCACTTCCTTGGCGGCGTCGAGCAGCGGCGTGCGCGCTATCTCGTCCAGGTACATGCCGACCAGGTCGCGGTCGGCGATCTCCCCGCCTACGGCGCGAACACTGCGTGCCGCGTCGGTCCCACCGGAGGCGGCGGACTTGCGACGGGCGACGGCACGGGTTGCCATGCGTGCTCCCTTGCGATGGTGGTCCTGGTCGGCCCTTACTGGGGCCTCTGTGGTGGATGGCACACCCTCGGGTGCCCTGCATCCGATGGAAACAACGACTGGAATCCGGACAGAATTCCCATGCCGCGCATCTTTTTTCCCGGCGGTGCAGTACCCTGTGGCGCCACGCAGGGAGGCCAGATGTCGACGGAACGTACAGAGGTCCAGGTCAGGCCAGGCGTCGAGGCTGATCTCGAAGCCCTCACGGACCTCTACAACCACTACGTACGTGAGACGGCCGTCACCTTCGACACCGTCGCCTTCCTGCCGGAAGAGCGCCGCCCTTGGCTGCTCTCCCACCCTGAAGACGGCCCGCACCGCCTCTTGGTTGCCCAGGAGCGGGATTCCGGCCCCGCCTCCCACACCCGTCCCGGCCGGGTGCTCGGATACGTGACGAGTAGTCCTCTCCGCCCCAAGCCCGCCTACTCCACTTCCGTGGAAGTCAGCGTGTACTGCGCCCCGGACGCGGCGGGCCGCGGCATCGGCACGCTCCTCTACAAGGCGCTCCTCGAAGCCCTGGAGGGCGAGGACCTGCACCGCGCCTACGCCGGGATCGCCCTGCCGAACGAGGCCTCGATCCGCCTGCACGAGCGCTTCGGGTTCCGGCACGTGGGGACGTACGAGGAAGTGGGCAGGAAGTTCGGGCGGTACTGGGACGTCGCCTGGTACGAGCTGCCGCTCGGTCCCCGGACCTAGGCCCCGCGCCCGTTACGCACCGGCGGGCCTGCGCCCTACCGTCCCCGCATGGACGACACCGAAGGCACCTCCGACGCCACGAGCACCTCCGCCACGAAGGGCGCCCCCGACACGAAGGGAGCCCCCGACACCACGGGCATCCTCGACGAAGCCCTGCAGCGGCTGCACGCCTCGGGTCCCGAGCGGCTCGGGCGGCTCACCAACCACGCTCCGATGGCCGTCGAGGCGCTCGCCGCGCGCGGGCAGGCCCGGGCCGTCCACCGGTGGCTCGATCTTTACGCTCCCAAATTGGAGGAGTTTCCCGCCCCGGTCGAGCCGGTCACCGACGGGAACTGGCGCGCCGCCCTGGGCGACCCGCGCCGCGCCGCCGACTGGATCGCGTACTTCGGCCGGGAGACCGAGGCCCGGCCCTGGCGCGACGTGCTCGCCGAGTGGTGGCCGCGGCTGCTGCCCGGTCTGTACGGCGGTGCGGCGCATCCGGCGATCCGGGTGGGCCACGCCGTGCGCACCCTGGAGGAGGGCGAGGAGGGCGTCGCGGCCGGGCCCCGGCTGGCCGAGCTCGCGCACGGGCTCGGCTACTGGGCCGCCCGCCACCACCCCCTCGCCGGTGTCGCCGTGTTGCCGGGCGCCGACAGCGCGGCGCGGGCGCTGGACGCGGTGCCGCCCATCGCGAACCGGAAGGACGGCGGCTTCCCGACGCGGCTCGGCCGGGTCGAGGGGCTGCCGGCGTGGGCGGCCGCGGTGACCGACCCGGACGAAGCGCGGCGCCGGCTGACGGAGCTGGTGCGCGCGGCCACCCACCGGTACGCCACCCACGGCCACGGCGAGGCGACGATGCTGGTGCACGCGGCGACCGCGCCCAACGCGGTGCTGCGCGCCCTGCCCGCGCTCCCCCGCGACCTGTGGGCGCCGAGCCTGCGGGCGGCGTGGGCGGCGTCGGCGGCGATCACCGCCATGTACGCGCCGGACGAGGCGGTGGCGTACGTGGCGCCGGGCGCGTTCGCCGCGGAGGAGGTCTTTGAGCGGGCGCTTGCGCACGGCGACGAGCACGTGATCAAGCTGACGGACACAGCGCTGGACGTCGGTGACGGTCAGGCTTTGGCGGCGGCCCTGCGGGCCGTGGAGCTCAGCGTGCCGCTGGCGTAGGGGGGTGCTTTTTCGGCTGCGGGCGCGTTGTGGCTGGTCGCGCAGTTCCCCGCGCCCCTAAAAGCCCCCCGGCGCCTCTGTCAAGCCCCTCCGGCGCCTCAGCCCGAGAAGCCCCCCGGCCTCTCAGCCCGAAAAGCCCTCCGCCCTCACCCGAACTGCACCGACCTCTTCGCGAGCCCCATCCAGAAGCCGTCGATCACGCTCCGCTGTCCGCCGAGGTCGCCCGACGCCTCGGCCGCGCCGAGCGTGACGAAGAGCGGGGCGAAGTGCTCGGTGCGTGGGTGGGCGAGGTGGCCGGCGGGGGACTTGTGTCCGAAGTCGAGCAGGGCGTCCACGTCGCCCGCCTCCAGGGCCTCGTGCCCCCACGCGTCGAACTCGGCCGACCAGCCGGGCACGCCGCCGTGCCGCAGCGCCGCCAGATTGTGGGTGAAGAAGCCGCTGCCGACGATCAGCACGCCCTCGTCGCGCAGCGGCGCCAGCCTGCGGCCGATGTCCATGAGGCGGCGCGGATCGAGGGTCGGCAGGGAGATCTGGAGTACGGGGACGTCCGCGTCCGGGTACATCTCGACGAGCGGGACGTACGCGCCGTGGTCGAGCCCGCGGTCCGGCACGTCCTGCACGGGCATACCGGGCGCGTGCAGCAACTTGCGTACGGAGGCGGCGAGTCCGGGGGCGCCCGGCGCGGCGTACGTCACCCGGTAGTAGTGCTCGGGGAAGCCCCAGAAGTCGTACACGAGGGGCAGCGTCTCGGTGGCGGAGAGCGCGAGCGGTGCCTCCTCCCAGTGGGCTGAGACCATGAGGATCGCCGTGGGGCGCGGCAGCTCCGCGGACCAGGCGGCCAGCTCGCCGGGCCAGACGGGGTCGTCGGCGAGCGGCGGGGCGCCATGGCTGAGGTACAGGGCGGGCATGCGGTTCGTCATCGCGCACCTCCGGGCGGGCTGAGTACTCGGAAGAGCATGTACTTGAAAGCTCAAGCTTACTCCGGCATAACCGTACGTCCCATTTGTTCAAACTTCAAGAAAGCGCCTCGTACAGTGGAGTACATGGATATGGCAGCGACCCCTCCCCCGGCCGGCGAGCCGCACTGGCTGGACGGCGACGAGCAGCGCGTCTGGCGGGTCTATCTCCAGGCGACGACTCTTCTCGACGACTTCCTCGACCGGCAGCTCCAGCGCGACGCGGGCATGCCGCACATGTATTACGGCCTGCTGGTACAGCTCTCCGACGCCCCCCGGCGGCGGCTGCGGATGACCGAGCTGGCCAAGACCATGAAGATCACCCGGTCCCGCCTCTCGCACGCGGTCGCCCGCCTGGAGAAGAGCGGCTGGGTGCGCCGCGAGGACTGCCCCTCCGACAAGCGCGGGCAGCTGGCGATCCTCACCGACGAGGGCTTCGAGGTGCTGCGCAGGACCGCCCCCGGCCATGTCACCGCCGTCCGCCAGGCCCTCTTCGACCGGCTCACCCCGGAACAGCAGAAGTCCCTCGGCGAGATCATGACGATCGTCGCCGAGGGACTTCAGCCGAAGGAGGCCGGTGCGGACCTCCCCTGGCTCCGCTAGGTGCTCACTGAGGGGGTCAGTGGGCCATCACCGGGACCTTCATCTCGTCCTCGGCGCCGTCCGCCGAGCCGCCGGCGGCCGAAGTGCCGCCCTGGTGGCCGGTGTTGATGAACGTCGCCGCGATCAGCGCGGAGACGACCAGGATGCCGACCGCCCACCAGATGGCGCTGGTGTAGCCCTCGACCATGGCCTGCGCCTGGACGAGCTTCGGGTTGGCGGCGCCGGCCGCGTGGTCCGCGATGTACGCGGAGGTCGCGGAGGCGGCGATGGTGTTCAGGAGCGCCGTGCCGATGGCGCCGCCGACCTGCTGCGAGGTGTTGACCATCGCGGAGGCCACACCGGCGTCACGGGCCTCGACGCCGTGCGTGGCGAGCGACATGGCGGGCATGAACGCCGTACCCATGCCGAGGCCGAGCATCAGCTGCGCCGGCATGATCAGCCCGGTGTACGAGGAGCCGACCTCCAGCTGCGTCAGGAGCAGCATGCCGACGGCGGCGAGCAGGAAGCCCGGACCCATCAGCAGCCGCGGCGGGACGCGCGTCATCAGGCGGGCGCCGATCTGCGTGGAGCCCACGATCATGCCCGCGATCATCGGCAGGAAGGCGAAGCCGGTCTTGACCGGCGAGTAGCCCTCGACGATCTGCAGGTAGTACGTGAGGAACAGGAACAGGCCGAACATCGCGATGACGGCGAGGCCGAGCGAGAGGTAGACGCCACCGCGGTTGCGCTCGGTCAGGACGCGCAGCGGGAGCAGCGGCGACTTGACCTTGGCCTCGGTGAGGACGAACGCGGCGAGCAGCACGACCGACGCCACGAACATGGTGACCGTCACGGAGTCCGACCAGCCCTCGGACTCGGCGCGCGTGAAGCCGTAGACGAGCGCGACCAGGCCCAGGGTGGAGAGGACCACGCCGGGGATGTCGAGCGGCGAGCGGTTGCGGCCGCCGGCCGGCTCACGGATGACGAAGTAAGCGCCCAGCGCGGCGATCACCGCGAACGGGATGTTGACGAAGAAGGTCCAGCGCCAGTTCAGGTACTCGGTGAGGAAGCCGCCGAGGATGAGGCCGACGGCGCCGCCGCCACCGGCGATCGCACCGTAGATGCCGAAGGCCTTGGCGCGCTCCTTGGCGTCGGTGAACATCACCGCGAGCAGCGAGAGGGCGGCGGGCGCGAGCAGCGCGCCGAACACACCCTGGAGGGCGCGGGCGCCCAGCATCATGGCCTCGCCCGTCGCGGCGCCGCCGAGCGCGGAGGCCGCGGCGAAACCGATGAGGCCGGTCACGAAGGTGCGCTTACGGCCCCACAGGTCGGAGATGCGGCCACCGAAGAGGAGCAGGCCACCGAAGGCGAGCGCGTAGGCCGTGATGACCCACTGGCGGTTGCCGTCGGATATGCCGAGGTCCTCCTGGGCGGAGGGCAGCGCGATGTTCACGATCGTCGCGTCGAGCACGACCATGAGCTGCGCGAGAGCGATGAAGACCAGCGCTTTCCAGCGGTTGGCGTCGGGCCCGGCATCGGGCTTGAGGGCTGTTTGGGACATCGGTAGCCACCTAGCGGTACGGAGTGGTGAAAACAGTGATGAAGACAGTGGTGAAGACAGGGGTGGAGACAGCGGTGATACGGCGGCGGTCAGTTCTGACGGAGGTCCTCCAGAGTCGCCGCCACCCCCGGGAGCTCTGACCGGGCGGGCGTCATCAGGCCGTCCAGGAACAGCTGCAGATGACGGTGGATGAAGCTGTCCATGCTCACGCAGGCCGTGCCCGGCAGCGGGCGGGTGAGCTGGGAGAGGGCGACCATCAGGTCACCGACGGCGATGTCGGTGCGCAGCTCCCCCGCCGCGCGGGCCCGCTCCATGAGGCCTTCGATGGCCTGCTCCATCCGGAGCCGGGAGTCGAGCAGATCGGGGTGGAAGGGGTCGAAGTCGGGAGAGAGGATCGGGCACATGGCGCCGATCCGCTCGTCGACCGCGGCGTGCACGAAGGTGCGCAGCGCCCCGAAGGCGGTGCTCTCACCGGTGTCCGTCGCGGCGATGCCCTGCTCGGCGAGGTCGGCGACGCGGTGCGTCACCGTGCTGACGACCTCGCGCACCAGATCCGCGCGCTCGGCGAAGTTGCGGTAGACCGTGGCGTTGCCGACGCCGGCCCGGCGCGCGACCTCGTCGAGGGGTACGTCGGCTCCGTACTCCACGAACATCTCGCGTGCGGCGGCGACGATCCGCTCCCGGTTGCGCAGGGCGTCGGCCCGCGGGCGGGTGACGCGGCGCTTCGGGGCGGTGGCGGTGTCCACGGCTGCTCCCTTGTTGGTCGGAGGGTCTTCGTAGTCCGACGTTCCCGATGCGGGGAGTAAGTCCCCGCTTCGTGCGGACACCCATCTAAACGGGGAGACAGTCCCCGGATATTTCCGCCTCGCCGGAACTATTCCTGTGACCTGAATCACACCTTTTTCGCCGGGAAACCCTCGATCGGTCGCACCCGACGAGCGCCCGCGCACCCCCCGGCACAGGCTGACCGGACAGGGTGCAGCCAGGACCGGCGGCTGCCGCGGAGTGGAGGGCCCACGCATGCAGCAGCCGACCTGGCGCCGGATACGCCCTGCCCGCCCCGTCCGCCGCGGCGTCGCCCTCGCCTCCGTCACCGCGCTCGCCCTCGCGGTCACCACGTCGGCGAGCACCGGACGCCTGATGGCGGACCCGCCGAGCGCGCCCGGCCCGGTCTCCGTGGCCCGGAGCGCCGCCCTCGGCCCATGCATGATCAGCGGCACACTGGGCGTGCAGATGTCGGAGGGCGTGCCCACACCGCCCGGCTACTCCCGCTCCACCGGCACCGTCCGGGCCCTGAACCTCATGGTCGACTTCTCCGACGCGCCGGGCCAGGGCAGTGCGATGGACCGCCTCGCGGAGTTCTTCCCGCAGACCTCCCAGTGGTTCCGCACCAGTTCGTACGGGCGCCTCGACTACCGCCCGGAATCCCCCGTACCGGCCTGGCTGCGGATGCCGAAGACGTTCAAGGAGTACGGGATAGAGCGCGGCGCCCCCTTCGACCCCGGCTACCGCAGGCTCGTCGAGGACATCGTGGCGGCCGCCGACCCGGACGTGGACTTCCGGACGTACGACCTCGTGAACATCCTGATCACCCCGAACGCGGGCCCCTCCGCCCTCGACACCGTCCTGTCGGTGACCTTCGCCGGCAACCACGAGGCGCCGGTCGCGGACGGCGTCCCTGTCTCCAACGCGTCCTTCGTCTACAGCCGCCAGGACGACGGCTCGGGCAGCTACCACGAGACGGGCTACCGCGTCCTGCCGCACGAGAACGGCCACGTCTTCGGCCTGCCCGACCTGTACACGCAGGACGGCGGCGGCGCGGTCGGCCACTGGGACATCATGAGCGAGGACTGGGGGGCCAACAACGACCTGCTGGCCTGGCACAAGTGGAAGCTGGGCTGGCTCGACGACGACCAGATCGGCTGCGCCGCGGAATCCGGCACGACCGAGCACGTGCTCTCCCCGCTGGCCCGCTCCGGCGGCACGAAGCTGGCGTTCGCCCCGCTGGGCGAGAAGACGGGGTACGCGGTCGAGGCCCGCACCCGCGCCGGCAACGACGAGGCGGTCTGCAAGCCGGGTGTCCTCGTCTACCGCGTGGACGCGGAAGTCGACACCGGCCAGGGTCCGGTCACGGTCTCCGACGCGGCACCCGACAGCGGCGGCTGCACCCGGCGCCCCAACGTCCACGCGGAGCTGTCCGACGCGACCTACGGCATCGGCGAGACCTTCACCGACCGGAAGACGGGGGTGCGGGTGACGGTGGCGGGGGTGACGGGGGACGGTGACTATCGCGTGCGGGTGACGCGGCCGTAGCGTCCGTAGCGCCATCGCGACGGCACGTCGTTCCTGTGCCCCCGGCACGTCACTCCCGCACCCCAGGCACGGTCTGCCGCACCTGCCGCAGGAAGGCGGCGTTGTCCGGGGTCTTCTTGATGCGGTCGAGCAGCACCTCCAGAGCACCTTGCTGGTCCCTGCCGTGCAGCGCGCGCCGCACGCCGCGTACGGCCGCCAACTCCTCGCCGGACAGCAGCAGTTCCTCGCGGCGCGTGCCGGACGGGGTGACGTCGACGGCCGGGAAGACGCGGCGTTCGGCGATGCCGCGGTCGAGCCGCAGCTCCATGTTGCCGGTGCCCTTCAGCTCCTCGAAGTAGTAGTCGTCGGCGCGCGATCCGGTCTCCACGAGCGCGGTCGCGAGCATCGTCAGGGAGCCGCCCTCCTCGGCGAGCCGCGCCGCCCCGAAGAGCCGCTTCGGCCCCTGCACGGAGGCGGCGTCGACACCGCCGCTGAGGGTGCGGCCGCTGCCGGTGGCCGCGTTGTTGTACGCCCGGCACAGCCGCGTCAGCGAGTCGAAGAGCATGACGACGTCCCGTCCGTCCTCGACCATGCGCTTGGCGCGCTCGACGGCGAGTTCGGCGAGGGCGATGTGCTCCTTGGCGGGGCGGTCGAAGGTCGAGGCGAGCACCTCGCCGCGGACCGAACGCCGCATGTCGGTGACTTCCTCGGGCCGTTCGTCGACGAGTACGACCATGAGGTGGCACTCGGGATGGTTCCGGGCGACCGCGGCGGCGATCTGCTGGAGCAGCACGGTCTTGCCGGTCCGCGGCGGCGCGACGATCAGCCCGCGCTGCCCCTTCCCGACGGGTGCGACGAGGTCGACGAGCCGCCCGGCGAGGGGCCCGCCCTCGGTCTCCAGGCGGAGCCGTTCCCGGGGGTGCAGCGGTGTGAGATCGCCGAACCGCGGCCGGCCGCGCAGAGCGGTGACGGTGCGCCCGTTGACCCGCTCGGCACCGGCGAGCACGCGGGGCCGGCCGCAGACGCCCTCGACGAAGTCGCCCGCGCGCAGCCCGAGTTGGCGTACGACGGCGGCGGGCACCTGCACGTCGCCGGGCGACGGCAGCAACGAGGGCCCGCGGAGGAACCCGCGCCCGTCGCGTCCGATGTCGAGAACGCCCGTACAGGCGGCGGCAGTTGAGACGCGGCCGGCGTCCCGGGCAATGGTTGAGGTTTCGATGGCTGTGACAGTCACAGTGAGGTTCCTTTCGCGGACGAGCGCGGGAGAGGGCCCGGCGGGGCGGCGATGACCACACCCCGTACGTCGGGCGGAAAAGAGAACTGCCGCCGGGGCGAGCAGTGCGGAGAAGGCCGAACGGCCTGACAGAACCCGGAGAACCGGGGAGAAGGGAATGTCAGCACGGGCGCCCACGAGAGGGGGGCGTACACACGTACTGCTTTGCAAGGTAACACACGAGCGGCCGGGCGGCCCAGGGCGGCGACCAGCAGGTGATCGCATACGTTAGGTTAGGCTTACCTAACACCTTGGGGAGGTCACTCACGCCATGCCAGCCGCCACACCACCCGCCACGCCCGCTGTCACGCCAGAGGGCATACCGAACGAGTCGTACGCCGCAGGTGAGTTCGCCGGGCGCACGGCTCTGGTGACCGGTGCGGGCCAGGGCATCGGCGCCGCGGTGGCCACCGCGCTCGCCGCCCGTGGCGCGCACGTCGTCGCCACGGACCGCGACGCGCACGGCGTCGACGAGGTGGCCGCCGCGTCCCGCGGAGCCACCGGCACGGTCGTGCCCCGCGTCATGGACGTCACGGACGCCGACGCGGTCGGCTCCGTCATCGCGGGCATCGTCCGGGACCACGGCGGCCTCGACCTCCTCGTGAACGTCGCGGGCATCCTGCGCACCTCCGCCGTCACCGAACTGACCGACGCCGACTGGGCGGACACCTTCGCCGTCAACACGACCGGCGTCTTCCACACCTCCCGCGCCGCCGCCTCGCACATGACCGCGCGCGGCTCCGGCTGCATCGTCACCGTCGGCTCCAACGCCGCCGGCATCCCGAGGACCGGCATGGCCGCGTACGCCGCGTCCAAGGCGGCCGCCGCGGCGTTCACCAAGTGCCTCGGCCTGGAGGTCGCGCGCAGCGGCGTCCGCTGCAACGTCGTGGCCCCCGGCACCACGGACACGGCCATGCAGCGCTCCCTCTGGCCCGACGGCACGGCGGCGCAGGCCCCGGCCGGGGTGCTCGACGGCGACCTGGAGACGTACCGCACCGGTATCCCCCTCGGCCGCATCGCCACCCCCGAGGACATCGCGGACGCGGTCGTCTTCCTCGCCTCGGACCGCGCGCGCCACATCACCTTGCAGGAGCTGTACGTGGACGGCGGCGCGACGCTGCGGTGACGGGCGGGGCGCGGGGGTGTCGCGTACGCGCCCGTGCACACCCCGCCGCACCACGGCACCACGCCCTCACTCCGCTTCAGCCACATCAGCTCAGCCACATCAGCTACATCAGCCCGCAGCGCATCGCACCGCACCTCACTCCACCTCACCGCTCTCCACCCCGTAAGAGAATTGGAGCCACTGTGTCGACGGCACCCGAGGTCGCCACGCAAGCCACGCCCGCCCCGCCCACTCCGCCCGACCCGTGCGCCACCGCACAGGTCACGACGGCCGAGCGTGCCAACCCGGTGGTGGGCGCCGCCACTTCGCTCCTGGCCGCCTACACCCCGGCCGGACGGTTCCTGGCGACCCCGACCCGCACCCTGCTCGCCACCGGCGTCCACGCGGAAGTCCCGCACGACGAGAGACCGTTGCCGCACCGCGTCACCGCCACGCTCGACGAGGCGCGCCGCGCCGGGATCGCCGGGCCGTACGTCGTCGGCGCGGTCCCCTTCGACCACACCGCGCCCGCCGCGCTCGCGGTCCCCGAAACCCTGCGCACCGCGCCCCCGCTGGCCGCGGACCCGCTGATCGCGCTGCCCACCGAGACCGCGGACGCCACCGGCTGGCGGATACGCCCGGTGCCAAGCCCCGAGGAGTACGGCGCGGGCGTGGCCGCCGCCGTGGACCGCATGTGGCGCGGCGACTTCAGCAAGGTCGTCCTCGCCCGCACCCTCGAACTGACCGCGCCCGCCCCGCTGGACCTCCCCGCGATGCTCCAGCGCCTGGCCCGCCGCGACCCCTCCGGCTACACCTTCGCGCTGCCGACGGCCCCCGGCCGCACCCTCATCGGCGCGAGCCCGGAGCTCCTCGTCTCGCGCCACGGCGACCAGATCGTCGCGAACCCCCTCGCGGGCTCGACGCCCCGCAGCGACGACCTCGCCGAGGACGTGCGCCGCGCGGCCGCGCTCCTGGAATCGGCGAAGGACCTGCACGAACACTCCGTCGTGGTGGACGGCGTGCACCAGGCGCTCGCCTCCTTCTGCACGGACCTGACCGTCCCGCCCCGCCCCACCCTCGTCCGCACGGCGACCATGTGGCACCTGTCCACGACGGTGACCGGCACCCTCACCTCGCCCGACACGTCCGCCCTCGAACTGGCCTGCGCCCTGCACCCCACCCCCGCGGTCTGCGGCACGCCGACGGCGACCGCGCGCGACGTGATTCGCGAGACGGAACCGTTCGACCGCGGCTTCTTCACCGGCGTGGTCGGCTGGGGCGACGCGAACGGCGACGGCGAGTGGGTCGTCACCATCCGCTGCGCGGAGGCCGAGGAACGCAGCCTGCGGCTGTACGCGGGGGCGGGCGTGGTCGCCGCGTCGGACCCCGCGGCGGAGACGGCGGAGACGGGCGCGAAGTTCCGTACGTTCCTGAACGCGGTGGGGGCGGAGCTGTGAGCGCCGACCCGAACTGCCCCACCTGGCCGCAGGAGTTCGCGGACCGCTACCGCGCCGCGGGCTGGTGGCGCGGCGAGACCTTCGGCGGGATGCTGCGCGACCGCGCCACCGCGCACCCGGACCGCGTGGCGATCGTGGACCCCGGCCGTCAGCCGTCGCGCCGCTGGACGTACGGCGAACTGGACCGCCGCGCCGACCGCCTGGCCGCGGGCCTGCTCGCCCGGGGCATCGCCAAGGGCGACAAGGTGGTCGTCCAGCTCCCCAACATCGCCGAGTTCTTCGAAACGATTTTCGCGCTGTTCCGCATCGGCGCCCTCCCGGTCTTCGCGCTGCCCGCGCACCGCGAGACGGAGGTCCGCTACTTCTGCGAGTTCACCGAGGCGGTCGCGTACGTCATCCCGCAGGAGCTCGGCGGCTTCGACTACCGCGGCCTGGCGGCGAAACTCGTCGACGACATCCCGACGCTGCGGCACGTGTTCGTGGCGCAGGGCGACCCGGGCCCGTTCGAAGCACTGTCGGACGTACCCGAGGACCCGACCGGCCCTGTCCCTTCTCCACCCGCCCCGTCCGACCTGGCGTTCCTCCAACTCTCCGGCGGCAGCACAGGCGTCCCCAAGCTGATCCCGCGCACGCACGACGACTACATCTACTCGCTGCGCGGCTCGAACGAGATCTGCGCGGTGGACGAGGACAGCGTCTACCTGGTGGCGCTCCCCGCGGCCCACAACTTCCCGCTCTCCTCCCCCGGTTCGCTCGGCGCGCTCCACGCGGGCGCCCGCGTCGTACTCTGCCCGCAGCCCAGCCCCGAGACGGCCTTCCCTCTCATCGAGTCCGAGGGCGTCACCATCACGGGCCTGGTCCCGCCGCTCGCCCTGCTCTGGACGGAGGCGGCGCCGACCACGGCGTACGACTTGAGCAGCCTGGACGTACTCCTGGTCGGCGGCGCGAAGTTCAGCGAGGAGGCGGCGCGCCGGGTGAAGCCGGCCCTGAACTGCACGTTGCAGCAGGTCTTCGGCATGGCGGAGGGCCTGGTCAACTACACGCGCCTGGACGACGACCCGGGGACGATCGTCACCACGCAGGGCCGCCCGATCTCGCCGGACGACGAGATCCGGGTGGTCGACGACGAGGACAACGACCTGCCGACAGGCGAGACGGGCCACCTCCTCACCCGCGGCCCGTACACGATCCGCGGCTACTGGAAGGCTCCCGAGCACAACGCCCGTTCCTTCACGCCCGACGGCTTCTACCGCACGGGCGACGTCGTACGCCTCACCGAGACCGGCCACCTCGTCGTCGAGGGCCGCGCCAAGGACCAGATCAACCGGGGCGGCGAGAAGATCGCGGCCGAGGAGGTCGAGAACCACATCCTCGCCCACCCGTCCGTGCACGACGCGAACGTGGTCGCGGAGCCGGACGCGTACCTGGGCGAGCGGACGTGCGCGTACGTCATCCTGCGCGCGGGCGCCGAGCCGCTGCGGCCGGCGGCCATCAGGAAGTTCGTACGGGAGCGGGGCCTTGCGGCGTACAAGGTGCCGGACCGGGTGGAGTTCGTGGAGGCGTTCCCGCAGACGGGAGTAGGCAAGGTCTCCAAGAAAGCACTACGGGCAGCTTCGCTGAAGTAGAAGCCCCCTCCCCATCCTCCATCTCCCTTCTGAACGGAACTGCTGACCACCATGGCCCTCCCCGCCATCACCCCCTATCCGATGCCGTCGGCGGACGAGCTGCCGACGAACCGCGTCGACTGGAAGGTCGACCCGTCCCGCGCCGTCCTCCTCGTGCACGACCTGCAGAACTACTTCCTCTCGGCGTACGACCGCACGGCCTCCCCCGTACCGGAACTCCTCTCCAACGTGGCCGAGTTGAAGAAGACCGCGAACCGAGTCGACATCCCGGTCATCCACACCGCGCAGCCCGGCGGCCAGAGCCCAGCCGAACGCGGCCTCCAGCAGGACTTCTGGGGCCCCGGCCTGCCCGACGACGCACACGCGGCGGCGATCGCCCCCGAGATCGGCCCGGCCCCCGCCGACACGGTCCTCACCAAGTGGAAGTACAGCGGTTTCGTCCGCACGGACCTCCTGGAACGCCTCCGCGAACAGGGCCGCGACCAGCTGGTCATCACCGGCGTCTACGCCCACATCGGCGTCCTGATGACAGCGTGCGACGCGTGGATGCAGGACATCCAGGCGTTCGTGGTGGCCGACGCGGTCGCGGACTTCTCGGCGGACGACCACGCGATGGCGCTGCGCTGGGCGGCGGGGAAGTGCGCGGTGGTGACGACGACGGAAAAGGTGTTCAGCGAGCCGAACGGATCGTGACGTCCCCGTCGAGGGAGGCGGTGAGCCGATCGAGCCGGTCCCGAAGATCCCGCACCTCGCCGAGCGAGAGCCCGGTGGACTCGGCGATGGCGCGGGGCACGCCGAGGGCGCGCTCCCGCAGCGCGCGCCCCTCCTCGGTGAGCCGCACGGCGACGGACCGCTCGTCCTCGACACTGCGCCGCCGCTCCACGTGCCCGGCGGCCTCCAGCCGCTTGAGCAGCGGCGAAAGGGTGCCGGAGTCGAGCCGCAGCCGCTCGCCGATCTTCTTGACGGCCAGCTCGTCGTGCTCCCAGAGGACGAGCATCACGAGGTACTGGGGGTAGGTGAGCCCCAGATCCTTCAGGGCGGTCCGATAGACACCGTTGAAGGCGCGGGCGGCGGCGTGCAGCGAGAAGCAGATCTGGTGATCGAGCCGGAGAAAGTCCTCGTCCCGCACGCCGTCCAGACCCGTGTTCGTGCGTGTGCCTGTGTCTGTGCCCGTGCCGTCAACAGCTGCGCTCTCCATACCTCCAGCCTACAACAGCCCCCAATTAAGTTGCGCACAACTAAATAGCGTGCAATGCTCGTCGCCATACCAGGCAGAACAACGACGAGGACGGGACACTCATGGACGCGCTGTACACGGCAGTAGCCACCGCCAACGGCCGCGAAGGCCGCGCCGTCAGCTCCGACGGCCAGATCGACCTGCCGCTCGGCTTCCCCAAGGCGCTCGGAGGCAACGACAAGGGCACGAACCCGGAGCAGCTCTTCGCCGCGGGCTACGCGGCCTGCTTCGCGAGCGCGATGGGCAGCATCGCGCGCCAGGAGAAGATCGACGTCTCGGACGTCTCGGTGACCGCCGAGGTAAGCATCGGCAAGGACACGGACGGCGGCTTCGGCCTCTCCGTGGTCATGCGCGCCGAACTCCCGGACCACCTCCAGGGCCCCGCCGGCGAGGACCTCCTGAAGAAGACCCACGCGTACTGCCCCTACTCGAAGGCGACCCGGGGCAACATCCCGGTGGAACTGGTCATCGAGTAACCCGCGACGCCCCACCACTCGAGCACCCCTGCCCAACCCCCCACCATCGAATTGACCACCCGCTACACTGACGGCGGTGCCGCAGTACACGCGACTGCCACCACCCCGCCTTCGTAGCTCAGGGGATAGAGCACCGCTCTCCTAAAGCGGGTGTCGCAGGTTCGAATCCTGCCGGGGGCACAGAAAAACGCCAGGTCAGAGGCCCTTCCGCCCATTGGACGGGAGGGCCTTCGCACTCGGTGCGACTCGTCGAGCGTGTCCAGTTCCTCGGACACAGCAGCCCAGTAGGGGCTGCGGCCGTAGTACTGGCGGACGAGAAGCTGGACGCGAGACGGGCGCGGTGCTGGTAGTCGCGCCGGGCGAACTGCACGTCGTCCAGGACGATCCGCAGGTCGGCGGAGAACAGCTTCGCCAGCGTGGACAGCCGGGGAAACGGGTTCGATTGGTGGATCGCGCACAGCCCGTTCGACGCACCGGCGCTGGGCCGCTCAGTTGCTGATGAGGCGGCTGTCGAAGCCGGCGCCCAGGAGGCGCCCGTAAGCGTCATACACATCCCCCGGTACGTCCTGCTCGACGGCGAAGCCGAGCTTCGGGTACTCGATCACCCGTTGCAGGTCACCGACGAGCATGTCGACGACGAGCTTCTCGTCGCCGATGGACTTGATGTAGTCGTCCAACTCCAGTGGCTCGGAGGCACACACGACCTCAGCCTCGGGCCACAGCTTGCGGCAGGTCGCATACGAGCGGCGCTCCATGTACGGCTTGGAGATCAGCAGCAGCGACTGCACTTCCACCCCGGCCTCGGCCAGCAGCTCGCGGGAGAAGGTGATGTTCTGGCCGGTGTTTGCGGCCATCGCCTCCACGATGATCGCCTCGTCCGGCACCCCCAGGCTCAGCGCGTGCTCGCGGTAGTGGACGGCCTCGCCGCGCGGGAAGCGAGCGCGGGTGGTGGGGCTGTTGCCGCCGCTGAAGACCACGACTGGGAAAAGGCCAGCGCGATAAAGGTCGACCGCAGTAGTCGCGACCCCGAGGTCGTGGCTGCCCAGGCCGATGGCCGCCGAGCAGGGCCGCAGCTCGTGGCCCATCTGGTGGTAATTCCAGATCAGCGTTGCGTCGTGGAACTGCTCGTCGGTGATCTGGCGCTGCTGGTGCTCCGGCACTGGCACTCCCTGGCTCATCCTTGCTGGCCCTTTCGGATGCCCTCAATACTGCGCAGCTGGTGGCTCAGCCCGTACTGCCGTGCCACCTGTGCCGCCTGATCGAGGACGGACAGCCCATCATTCCGGGTCGCCGCATCCGACAGAAGGATGTGCCCGTACGCGGTGTCCAGCCTCACCCGCTGCATCGGGGAGTCGACCGTGCCGGTGGTGCGCGCGATGTCGATGTAGTGCAGTGCCTGCTTCAGGTCGCCGGCACCGCGACAGGCGAGGGCCAGCTTCTGGTGGGCGACCGACCAGTCCTCCGGCTCGCCCAGGTCCTCGAAGGCACGAGTGGCGGCCGTCATCGCGTTGGTGGCGTACTCGTTGTCGCCCTCCTTGCTCAGCGCCGTACCCACCCACAACCGCGCCCTGGCACGGTCACGCGGGCTCAGGCGCTGGTCGCCGGCGAGGAGTTCGTAGTGGCGAGCGGAGGATTCCAACTCGCCCGACATCTCCTGAACGACGGCCAGGGACAGCTCGATCTGAGCCACCCGGCGTGGGATGTCGAGCTCGGTGAACATGCCGCGTGCGGTCAGGTAGGAGTGGCGGGCAGAGAGTGGGCCGAGGATCGCTCCCTGATCGCGCTGGAGATCGCCCAGGAGCACGAGGGAACGGCCGTACAAATAGAGACCCTTGTCGTCTAGTTGCTGGGATGCACGGCTGCCCAACCAGCGGTTCAACAGGCTTGAGGCGAACGGGAAGTCCTGACGGCTGATGCAGACAACAGCGCGCTCGATGTCTTCGGTCCAGGTCTCGTAGTCCGCCGGCCGCGCGCTCTTCCGCTCAGGGAACAGCATTGCCTCGAAGCGGGCTTGGGCGGCGGAATCCGCCCGTGCGAGTGCGGTGTCGAGGATGGCCTGGGTGTCCGGACGGGGCTGTGTCTCCGCGCCGAGGCTCTCCCACTTCGCAACCGTGCGCAGCGCGACACCAAGGTGCTCGGCGAAAGCGCGCGTGCTCATACGCAACGCGGCGCGAAGGGCGCTCGCCTCCCGACCTGTCCATTGCTGCACGCTGACCACGGATGACCTCCTTCCGTCACGTATGGAAGCACTGTCGGTGATGACGTGAGGTGGGAAGTGCAACGGAAGTACAACAGCAGGTCATTTCGCGGCCGTTCACGACGGCCGACGCTATGGGCATGGACGACGACCCCATCACCGAACGCCGCCCCGTCGCCTTCCCCCAGGTCTTCGGCTACCTACGCCACGTCACCGGCGGGCTGCCCCGCCACGCGGCGCTCGTCGACTGCCTTACCGAGTACTGCGAACGGCACGAACTGACGCTGTGCGGTGTCTTCACCGAGCGCGACTCCACGGTGATCATCCGGTCCCCGGCCTTCGTCGGTCTGCTCGACGCGCTCGAACTCCCCGATGCCTACGGTGCCGTGGTTCCGGCTCTCAGCCACCTCGGCCCGAAGGGCCTCGGCGCCGAGCGCAAGCAGCAGATAACAAAAGCAGGCGCTCGTCTGATCGTGGTCCGCCACGTCAAGCCGACCGTGGAATCCACTTCCTCGCTCGGCGTGCGCCACAGCTTCTGGCCGCAGGGGGATGCGTGATGTCCGTGCGCGATGCGTTGCGAAGAGCTCCCATGGTGAACGACGTGCCGGGGCTGCGGCTCCTGAAGGTCGGCGACGGCTGGGACGTCGTGCGCACCTCCGCCGAGATCGGCCTCCTAGCCCTGGCCTACCTGCGCTGCATCGGTACTTCCGTCGGCCCCGTGCTCTACGACAGGCCCAACGGGCGTCTCTACTACGCCGTCCCGACCGGCACCGCAACCAACTGGGACGATCTGCCGGTACGGCACCTCTCCACCAACTCCTGGCTCGTCGCACCCGGCCTGGAGCTGCTCGACGACTGGTTCGGCGGGTGGTGCGAGCTGCCTGACGACGACACCCTCACCGACACGGAGGCCCTCCGCGCTGCTCTCCAGCACCCCTATGTCGCCAAAGCTCTGGAGGCGGCTCGATGACCAGCCGCACGATCATGCGCCACCAGGAGTGGACCCTCCAGCCAGACCGGGAACCCGACGCAGAGCCCACCACGTACGCGATGCAGTGCGCGGTCTGTGGCGAGACCTCGCCTCCCGGCACCGACTTCGCCGACCCGCAGAGCTGGGTGTTTACGCACGGTGGTCGCAATCCCTCGCACCATACGTACCGAGAGATCGTCACCCGCCCGTGGAGGGCCTGGTGGAAGCCGTAAACGGCCGTCTCGCCGCCCAGGTCACGCAGGCTGCCCGCTACGCCGGACCACTGCTGATCGTGCTCGTTGGCGGACCCGACATCCCCTACTCGCTGCTGCACGAGCTGGGACGCTACCCCAGTACCGAAGTGATGGTGACCTTCGAGCCCAGCTTCCTCACTCGGTTCGCCGAGAACCACGATGGCCACCGTCAGCTCGGCGACGAAGCCCTCGGCAGCCGGGAGTGGCAAGCCGTCTTGCAGCAGCCTTCCTCGCACAAGTTTGCGTTCCTACGCGAGCAATACCGCGACACGCTGCGCCAGGCCGGCTTCACGCACACGCTGTACTTCGAGATGGTCGACGGGGGCGGCAGGAAGCTCTACTTGATCTTCGGCACCCAGCACCAACGAGGACTGGAGAAGATGAAGGACGCAATGTGGAAGGTGGACCCTTCCTACGGCGTCCGCTACCGCGACCCCAGGGACACTCAACAGCAGATGCTGAATCTCGAATTCGAACCGGATACGGCTCCGCTGCGTCGGATCCTGCGCGGCTTCATCTCCGAAGCCCCCGACGGGCTCACCATCCCCGAGCTCAAGCAATACGCCCCCTTGGAGACCGTCTACCGGCCCGCCCAAGTGATCAGTACCGTCCGCCAACTACGTGAGGCCGGCGTCGTGACGACAGAACCTCGTGCCATCAACGTCAAGACACGAGTGACCCTGGCGGCGGCGCCTGCCACCACCAACCCGTCGGCCGAGCAGGGCGCCCTTTGGTGAGAGCCCGAGGGCACCTCCAGGGCACATGAGCCCGGGAAACGGCGTAGACCAGTGAGAACTACCGAGAGACGTTTCCCCTGGTCAGCGCACACATCGCCAAGAAAACCCAGGTCAGCGCACTCCCACCCTCAATCGCTGGACGAGTGACAGGACGTCTGGTATCTGCCGTGCAGAGTGGGCTGGGTGTCGCAGGTTCGAATCCTGCCGGGGGCACAACACTTCAAGCTGCCGACCTGGGGTTTCTTCTCCAGAGGGGCGCTCCATCCGGCCTCGGACTCCTCGTCCGGGGCCGTTTGCATGGCGTACGCGCGACGGACGGCAGTCAGTACGCTGAATCCAGCGGGATGGTGGGATCGGGCCCGCGGCTCAGTGTCCGGGAGGTGCTTCGTGACGGCCGAGATGGTGGCCCCGGCGTGGATGCATGAGCAGATCACGGCGGAGGAGTACGAGTCCTGGTCAGAGGAGCAGTGCGCCGGCATCGAGATCGTGGACGGCATGGTCGTCGTGGGTCCGAGTGCCTCAAAGCGGCACAACCGGCTGGCCCGGATTCTGGCGAATGCCCTGGATGCCGCCGCGGGTTCGGAGTGGAACGCCGACACTGACTTCGATGTCCGGCTGCAGGACGTCCCGCTCACCAATCGCCGCCCGGACGTCGTCGTGTATCGCGCGGACACGATCGACGTCACCCCCACCCGACCTGAACACGTGCTGCTGGTCGCGGAGGTGGTGTCGCCGGGCTCGGAGACCACCGACCGGATCGTGAAGGCCGACCAGTACGCCAAGGCGGGCATCGGCTTCTACTGGCGGATCGAGCAGGCAGCGACAGGCGTTCCTCTCGTGTACATCTACGTCCTCGACCCCGCGACCAGGACCTACCGGGACGGAGACGTGTTCACCGGCGTCCTCAAGGTGGCGGCCCCGTTCCCCGTGGAGATCGACCTCGGTCAGATCTGACCCACGCGCTGCTCAGCAGCACCCCCCTTCACTGTCGCCCCGTCACCACCTCCTCCGCACCACCCCCCTCTCCCCCGTCACCAACGCCGCCGCCGGTACGTCCTCCGTGACCACCGTGCCCGCGGCGATCACCGCGTCGCGGCCGATGGTGACGCCGGGGAGGATCGTCGCGCCGGCGCCGATCCAGGCGTTTTCGGCGATGTGGATGGGGCCGCCGGTGAGCCAGCCGCGGCGTTCTGCGGGGTCGACCGGGTGGCTGACGGTGATGAAGGTGGCTTTGGGGCCGATCATGACGCGTTCGGCGAGGTGGATGCCGGCGTAGTCGAGGAACGTGCAGTTCTGGTTGATGAAGACGCGTTCCGCGAGGTGCAGGTTGAGGCCGTGGTCCGTGTAGAAGGGCGGGTAGATCGTCGTTCTCGGGGGGAGCGGTCTGCCGAGGAGGCGGGTGAAGAGGGCCGCCTTGCCGGGCTCGTCGTCGAAAGGGAGGACGTTCAGGCGGGAGGTGAGTTCGGTGGCTCGCAGGACCCTCTCCGCCATGGCCTGGAATTCGGGGCTGTGGATGCGCATGAGGCGGTCATTGGGCATGCCGCGGTCGTTCCTTCTCGTGGGGGCGCGCCCACGTCGGGCGCCAGGTCGGTTCGGGATGTCCCGGCAGCGTTTCGAGGTGGGTGATGAGTCCTCGGAGCCCTGGGTGCGGGTTCGTTGCGGGGAGGAGGAGAGAGAGGGGGTACGCCAGGGTCGGGTTCGTGATGGGGATGCGGCGGAGGTCGTGGGTCGGCGGCCAGGTGTAGCGGTCGCGGGCGCCGACCAGCGTGGCGACGTCCGCGGAGGCCTCGAGTTCGTCCAGGAGTACGTCGTCTCCGAAGTGCGGGCCCGCCGCGTCGATGCGCAGGTCGAACTCGGTGGCGAGCTGGTCGTAGAAGTCGGACCATTCGCTGCCGGGCGCGATACCCGGCACCCATATCCGGTGTCCGCGCAGCTGCGGGGGCGTCAGGGTGCGGGCGGCGGCGAGCGGGTGGGCCGGGCCCACGAGGAGTTCCAGCGGGGAGTCGAACGCGTGGATCATCCGTACGCCGGGCGGCAGGCCGGCCGGGTCGGTGACCGTACGGAACGAGGCGTCGATGTCGCCCGCCGCGATGGCGGCCACCGCCGCGCGAGGGTCGCTGGTGCGCAGGGTCAGCACGTCGAGGTCGGTCTCGGGGTGCGTCCGCCAGTAGTCGTGCAGGACGACGGACTGGGCGCTCCGCAGGCCGAGGACATCGATCCGGAGGGAGCGTGAGCCCGGTCCGACCGAGGCGATGGCGCGCTCGACGGCCGTGATGACGCCTCGCGCGTGAGGGAGGAACGTCCGGCCGTCCGGCGTCGGTTCGACTCCTCGGGCGGTACGGGTGAACAGGCGCACGCCGCCCAGCTCGCGTTCGAGGGTGGCGATCCGTTTGGAGACGGCCTGCTGCGTCACGCCGAGCTCGTCGGCCGCGTGCTGCAGCCGTCCGAGCTCGGCGGCCCGTACGAAGGTTCTCAGTGCCTCGGTGTCCACGCGGTTCACGTGGACACAGTAGGTGCGTACAACCGAGCGTTGTGGCTCGGCGAGTGCCGGTTGTCCGCCCTCCGTCAGACGTCAGACGTCAGACGGCGGGGTCGGCCGCCGGCGGAGCCGTGCTCCGTCGGGCCAGGCACGTGTCGAGCACGGTGCGGATGTCCGCCGGCAGGTGTCCCGTCCGGCCCCAGGTGACGACGAGGTCGGCGACGTGGCGCAGCTTCACGTTCGTCTGCTGGGAGACCTCGCGCAGGACGTCCCACGCCTCGTCCGGCGTCAGCCGGCCCAGGGCGACGACTATGCCGATCGCCTGGTCGACCGTGGCGTGCGACTCCACGGCATGCCTGAGCTGCTCGACCCCTTCTTTGAGCCGGGCGACCGTGTCAGCCGGGCGCTCCGCCTCTTCTGGCGTATTCACTTGCGTCTCTCCGGTACGGGGTCTGGGTTCCGGTAGAAAACAACCCCCAATCTCGCTACCTCCCGGCACGGCCGTCAAGGCGCCATGGCGGGACAGTCAGAGCAGGGGAGTGGTGCTCACTTTTCCCGGTGCGAGCCCCGGGACCGTCGGCGTTCCGAGTGGCCGTCACCCGGGGGGTCGGTCGTGGTGGTTCCCGCCTTCAGCTGGGTCCGGAGTTCGTCTATCTCGCGCTGCATGGATTTCAGCTGGCCGTACGTCTCGAAGAGGTAGCGGACCTTGGTGCGCAGGGTCAGGGGGTCGATGGGTTTGAGGGCCACGTCCGCCACGCCCAGGTGGAACGCCGCGGCGGCCGTCTCGCGGCTGACGTCGAAGCCGGTCAGCAGGATGATGGGGATGGACCGCGTCTGTTCCAGACGGCGTACGTAGCGCGCGACGTCGAGGCCGCTCACACCCGGCATGCGCACGTCGAGCAGGATGAGTCCGACGTTGCCGCGCAGGATCACCCGGAGCGCGTCGTCGCCGTTGGAGACGCTCACCAGCGGATAGCCGAGCGGCCCCAGTGCGCTCTCCAACGCGAACAGGGTGTCCTTGTGGTCGTCGACGACCAGGATCACGGAGTTGGTCAGCATGGACTGAGGCCCCCCTCTGTCAGTAACCACGCTATGCCGACGCCGAGTTGTGTATCCCGTGTGTCTGCACACGGGCAATACCTAAGTTCATAGCCGCAGTATCAGCAGCAACGGAGAAAAAAGCGCCCCCTTCTGTCACACAGGTGCGGAGCGCTGTGCGGAGCGCTGTGCGGAGCTCCGTGCGGGAGCTTCCGGAGCGGCGGCCGTTCGGATGATTTAAGGCTCGGAACGATTGCTTCCCGCCGGAAAGCGGGGAAGCCCGTAATGTCCCCCTTCACACCTCTAAGAGAGGCCACACATGCGTATCCGCACTGCCTTCGCTGCCACTGCTCTCGCCGCCTGCACCATCCTGGGCGGCGCGGGAGCCGCCGTCGCCAACGACGACGACGGCCACTACGGCATCGGCAACGGCGAAGACGTCATCACCACCCACGTCGAGAGCTCCGAGATCGAGCAGGGCGACATGGTGATGGACTAGGGCTTGCCCCTCGTCCATCACCACGTCAGCTCGGTGACAGACGGCTGAGGTGACGTGACCCAAGGCCCCCTCCGGCGTGCAGGCCGGGAGGGGGCCTTGTCGCGTCGTCACGCCCCTGTGCGGACGCGTACGCCGTAGCGGGTCCGCATCCGGTGGAGCTCCCACAGCGCCACCGCCGTCACGGTCACCGGGCCGCCCAGGACCGCGCACCACTGCGCGGCGGGCGGACCGTGCGGCATTCCGCCCTCCAGCGCGAGGCTGCAGAGCGTCAGCTCCCATACGAGTACGACGGTGAGCGCGGCCGGCAGCGCGGCGTGCACGTTCGACGTGTTGAAGGCGTAGCGGGCGGCGTACGCGGAGGCGAAGAGCAGGAACGGGAGCAGCCAGACGAGGCCGATGAGCAGGGCCAGGGCCAGCAGGCCGTCCGGGAGTGTGCCGTAGTCCTGCCGCAACAGCACGGTGCTGCCCGCCAGTACGACGCCGACGCCGGCCAGGATTCCGACGTACCAGGCCACCGCCTTGAGCGGCGTCCGCAGCCGGGAACGGAGCAGGGGGCGCCGCGCGGCCGGCGCGTAACGGATGAAGCCGAGGACGACCAGCGGGCCCGTGAGGATGAGCAGCAGCGGGGCCAGGATCAGCTTCGTCACGCCGTCGTTGGCCACGCCGCTCCAGCCGTCGTCCGCCCCGTACGTGTAGATCAGCAGGAAGCTCGCGGCCGCGCCGAGGGCCGCGCGCCACAGCTGGACCCGCGACACGAGCCGGTCGTCGACGCGGCCCGCGCCCGGCTGGTTGAAGATCGCCTCGGCGCGACGGCGGGCGGAGCGGACCACCGGGATCAGCGGTGAGACGAAGAAGAGGCCACAGCCCAGGCTCCGCCGCCGGGCCCGCTGCGGAGGGTGGGGGTAGGGGGTCGCCGGTGGAGGTGGGCCGTACGGGTATGGGTTCGGGGCGTCGGGGCCCTGTGGCTGTCCGTTCGGCGGGCCCCAGCCCTGGTATCCCCCGTGCGTCACCGTTCCCCCTCGCTTGAGCATGACTTGCGGTGGCCTTCCGCGGCCGTCCGCGGAGCCTCCGAGCGCGGGAAGTTTAGAGCCTGTGTCATAACCCCGGCCGGATCAGTGGGCGTCGTCTGGTGCGTGCGATCGCAAGGCGCCGGGGCGTCCTCGATGGGGGTCCCCCCGGGCCGTTCAGGCCTGGGGGAGGAGCTACTAGGGCGTTTCGGCAACCCGGCATGGGGGTCCCCCCTGGCCATTCAGGCCTTGGGGGAGTGCGTGCCAGGCGGCGGCCACCCGGCCGGGGTTATGACACAGGCTCTTACTGGCCGAAAACGTGCGGGCTTCGTGCGTGGCCCGTTCGTTGGCCTGAGGGCATCCGTTGGGCTGAGGGCATCAGCGTCGAGGAGGTACTGCCATGCGCGTTCCTGGGCCGGAGTTGTGCGATGACGGTGGGGTCGGGGCCATCGCGGCCGCCGGAGGGCTTCACCTCTACCAGTTGCGGCTGCACGCCGAGTACGGGCCCGTGGTGCGGTTTCAGCTGCCGGGGGTGGGGGTGGCCGTGTCCGTCGCCGATCCGGTGCTGCTGGAGGCCACCGCCCGGATCGACGAACGGCCCGCCCCGCTGTTCGAGTTCCTGGCGCCCCTGTGCGAGGCCGGGAACCTACAGGTCCTCGGCGCCGAGGAGCACGGGCCCTGGCGGCGCCTGCTGTTGGAGGTGTTCGCCGGCCGGCCTTCGCACGAACGGCACTTCGGGGAGTTCGTGGCGCTGGTGGAGGCCCTCGCGGAGCGGTGGGGGGCGGATGCGGGGGCGGCGCCGGGTGGTGGGGTGGCCGTCGCGCTGCAGAAGGATCTGACCGCGCTGTCGCTGCGGATGATTTGTGCGTATGCGTTGGGGGTGGGGGTGGGGGGTGGTGGTCGGGGCAGCGGGGACAGTGGGGCTGGCGGGGCCGGTGGAGAGATCGTTGAGCCCGACAAGGTCGTAGAGGCGTTCGAGGACGTGCTCACCGAGTACCTCGGGCGCGTCTACCGCGTCGCCGGGTCCGAGGAGGAGCGGGAGGAGGAGAGCGCGGGGCAGGCGCGGGCCGAGCGGGCGCTGACGTATCTGCGGGACACCGTCGATCGCGTCGTCGCCGCGCACCGGGCCAGTGGCCGGCACGGCCCGGACGACCGTACCGACCGGAGTGACCGGGCCGACCGGAGCGACCGGAGCGACCGGAACGACCAGGCCGACCGGACCAACCAGGCCGACCAGGCCGACCAGGCCGACCAGGCCGACCGAGCCGACCGAGCCGACCGAGCCGACCAGGCCGACCGGAACGCCCAGGCCAACCAAGCCGACCGGAACGCCCGGGCCGACCGGGCCGACCGGGCCGACCAGGCCGACCGGAACGCCCAGCCCGACCGAGTCGACCGGAGCGACCTCATAGGCGCCCTCCTCCACGCCGGTACCCACCCCGCCCGTATCCGCGACACCGTCATGGTGACCATGCTCGCCGCGCACCACACCACCGGCGTCGCCGTCTCCTGGACGCTCTACCTGCTGGGGCGGCACCCCGAGATCGCCGAGCGCGTCGCCGAGGAGCTGGACCGTGTCCTCGGCGACCGGACGGCGCCCGGCTACGCCGATCTGCGGCGGCTCACGTATCTCGACATGGTGCTGAAGGAGTCGATGCGGCTGTATCCGCCGGGGCCGTACGGGGCGCGGGAGACGACGGAGGCGCTGCGTCTCGGCGCGTACGAGATTCCGGCCGGCACCACCCTCTTCTACCCCTTCTGGGCCGTGCACATGAACCCCGACCACTGGCCGGAGCCCGAGAGGTTCCGGCCGGAGCGGTTCACCCCGGAGGCGGTGGCGGAGCGGGCGCGGCTGGCCTACATCCCGTTCGGGATCGGGCCGCGCGGCTGTGAGGGCGCCGGGCTCGCCATGGTCGAGGCCGAGCTCGTCCTCGCCGTCCTCCTCAAGCGGTTCCGGTTCCGGCTCGCGCCGGGGCACGAGGTGACGCCCGTCGAACGGTTCGTGCTGTGGGCCGCCGACGACATCCGCATGGTCGTGACCCCGCGCGACCGCTGACGGCACGGGCCCTCAGCCGAGCCGCGCCCCGTACACGTGGTCGACCGTCATCGTCATGAGCACCCGGCGGTCGGCCACCATCACCCTCCGGTACTCGTCCCAGTCCGGGTGCTCCCCTGCCGCGACCCGGTAGTAGCGCACCAGCGCCTCCACCTCGGGCCCTTCGGGGTCGGTGCCCGGGCCCGTGAGGGTCGCCGTGCCCTCGGCGGTGGCCCAGGAACGGCCGTCGGGACTGGTCACCTCCAGCGTGGCCCGCGGGTCCCGGCGCAGGTTCACCGTCTTGGCCCGGCCCTCGGTCATCGATACGTGGAGGACGCCCGCCTCCCGGTCGTAGAAGGGCATCACGGGCGAGAGCTGCGGGCGGCCGTCCGCCTTGATCGTGGCGAGTACGCCGAGCCGGGACTCGGCGAGCAGCGCGCGCGGCTCGAAGTCGGGGGCGGGGGCGGGGGTCTCGGACATGGGGGGCCTCTCAGGGGGAGCGTGGTGACGCTGACAGGACGACGTACGCGTACGAGGCGCCGCAGCACCGCACGGCGGCGCCGCGGCGTCATCCTCAGCAATTCATCGCCGCCCGAGCTAATTCCCGCCTCCGGCATACGCGCACCACATCCGGTCACCACACGCCAAGAACCGGACACCAACGGTCGGTTGATGCCTTCGCGTTATCGCCGAATGGCATCGGTCCGAACACGCCCCGCGCTCCCGATACTCGTCCCGACCGGAGGCCGCACCCGCAGGCCTCCATCCCGGAAGGGACACACCCCCATGAACAGATCCAGAACCGGTCTCCTCGCCACCCTCGGCGCCGCCGCCCTCGTGGCCTCGCTGGCCGCCGCCCCGAGCGCGCTCGCGGCCCCCGCCCCCGAGACGGCCAAGTCCACCTCCGCGTACACCGTCTCCACGTACGCGGGCTCGGCCGAGGAGCGGGCCGCCAACCGTCAGTTCTTCGAGGCCGTCATGAAGTCGGCGCTGAAGAAGCAGGCGGCGCAGCCCGGCATCCAGGCGGTCACCGTCCGGTACAGCACGAGCCGGGCGCCCAGCTTCCGCAGCCAGATAGCGGCGAGCACCCGGATATGGAACTCCTCGGTCAGCAACGTGCAGCTGCAGGAGACCACGTCCGGCGGCGACTTCGAGTACCGCGAGGGCAATGACTCGCGCGGCTCGTACGCCTACACCGACGGGCGCGGGCACGGCTACATCTTCCTGGACTACCGGCAGAACCAGCAGTACAACTCCACGCGCGTGACGTCCCACGAGACGGGCCACGTGCTCGGTCTGCCCGACAACTACCGGGGGCCGTGCAGCGAGCTGATGTCCGGCGGCGGACCCGGCACGTCCTGCACCAACGCGACCCCGAACGCCACGGAGCGCCAGCGGGTCAACTCCCTCTGGGCGCGCGGGATCGCGACCCTCCAGGACAAGGGGAACCTGACGAAGGTCCGCTGACCTCGGCCGCCTCCCCGGCCGCCTCCCCGCGGCCGACTGTTACGTACCGCAAACAGCCTCCGGGCCAACCCGGCCGTGTGCGGCGCACTCTCCCCCGGCATGGGGACACATGCTCAGGGGAAGAAGTCGCGCCGCCGCGGCCGGCGCCGGCTCGTGGACTACCCGCGCAACGGCCGGAGAGGCGTCCGCCGCTGGCTGCCCTCGTGGCGCCAACTCCTCGCCATGGCAGCGCTGTTCGTCACGTCCGTCGCCGTGCTCTTCATCTGCGTGTACGTCAGCGTGGACATCCCCGACGAGAACGAGGCGGCCCGCCGCGAGGCCAACGTCTACTACTGGTCCGACGGCACCCAGATGGTCAGCACGGGCGAGGTCAACCGGCAGAACGTGGAGCTGGACCAGATCGCCCCGGCCGCCGTCGACGCGGTCATCGCCGCCGAGAACGAGACCTTCTACGAGGACTCCGGCGTCTCCCCCAAGGGCCTGGCCCGCGCCGTCGTCAACATGGCGCGCGGCAAGGAGACGCAGGGCGGTTCCACCATCACGCAGCAGTACGTGAAGAACACCTATCTCTCGCAGGACCAGACGGTCACGCGGAAGGTGAAGGAGTTCGTGATCGCGCTGAAGGTGGACCGGGTGAAGAGCAAGGAGGAGATCCTCAAGGGGTACCTCAACACGAGCTGGTTCGGGCGGGGGGCCAACGGGATCGAGGCCGCCGCCCACGCGTACTACGGCATCCCCGCCAAGAAGCTGGACCCCAGCCAGGGCGCCATGCTGGCCGCCCTGCTGAAGGGCGCCGAGCTGTACGACCCTTCGGTCGGCGCCGCGAACCACGAGCGGGCGCGGCAGCGCTGGGCGTGGATCCTCGACCGGCAGGTCGACGTCGGGCTGATGAGCGAGAAGGAGCGGGCGAAGTACCGCACCTTCCCCGAACCGCGCCGCCAGTCCCGCTCCACGAGTCTCGGCGGCCAGACCGGCTACCTCGTCGACGTCGCGAACCGGTACGTCAAGCTGCACACCGGCCTCACCGACGAGGAGCTGGCCCGCGGCGGCCACGAGATCCACACGACCTTCGACAAGGACGCGGTGGGCCGCCTGGAGCGGGCCGTGCGGCGCGTCACCGACCGCGATCTCGACCCGAAGAGGCGCGCGGCCGACCGGCACGTGCAGGTCGGCGCCGCGTCCGTGCGGCCGTCCGACGGGGCGGTCGTCGCGCTGTACGGCGGGCCCGACGCGACCGAGCACTTCACCAACAACGCCGACACGTCGGGGGTGCCCGTGGGCTCGGCGTTCAAGCCGTTCGTGCTGGCCGCGGCGTTGCAGCACGGGGTTGTGGGGCGCGGGCGGCCGGTCGCCGAGGCGCACTTCGACGGCCGGGTGTCCGGCGCGCGGCAGAACGTCCTGGCCGGCAGCCGGTACGCCGCCGACGGCACCCTGACCCCGGCCGGAGGCATCTCCGACCCCGACCGCCCCACGCTCTCCGAGGCCCTGGTGTCGGGCGGCAACGCCACGTACGTACGCCTCGGCAAGGACGTCGGCGCGGGCACGGTACGCCGGACGGCCGTCGCGGCCGGGCTGCTGCGGCAGAGCATGGCCCGCCTGGAGCCGACCTTCTCCATCGGCACGTCGACGCCGAGCGCCATCCGCATGGCGGGCGCGTACGGGACGTTCGCCAACGACGGCGTGCAGCGCGACCCGTACTCGGTGACGAAGGTCGTGAAGGACGGCGAGACCCTGCCGGGGCTGGCCCCGCCGGCGTCCCGGCGCGCGCTGGACCCGCAGGTGGCCCAGGAGGTCACCGGCGCGCTGCGGGCGGGCGGCAAGCGCCTCGGCCTGACTGTCGCGGCGGGCCGCACGGGCGACCAGGACCGCCTCAGGTCGGCCTGGTTCACCGGCTTCACCAAGGACCTGTCGACGGCGGTGACGGTGTTCCGGGTGCGGCCGGGCGCGCCGCGGCTGATGCCGATGTCGGGCGTCGGCGGCGAGAAGTCGCAGCGCGGCAACGTCCTGCCGCCGCGGATCTGGCAGGAGTACGCGGGCGGATCCGGGCCGGTCCGTTGACCTCGAGCGGGGCCCGGACCGTAGTGCGGTCCCGCGCGCGCTCCGTTCGCGCTCCGTGCGTGCGCGGTCGGCCCACTGCCTCCCCCTGCAGCCCAGGAGTCATTGGCCTCCTCCGCCCCTATCCTGAGGAAGCATGGAGGGGGATGCGGTGTCCGCCGATGACGGGGGCAACTCTCCGACCGGCCATTTCAGTTGGCGTGTCCGGCTGCGGCGGTGGGCGGCCTCGGGGAGCGGTGACGTCCTGGGCGCCGGGGTGCTGTTCGGCACCGACCGGGTGCTCACCTGCGCCCATGTGATCCGCGACCCGGCGACGGGGCTGCGGCCCGACCGCGTGCAGGTCGAGTTCCCGCTGCTCCAGGGCCTGACCCGGACCCCGCACCGCACCGCGACCGTGGAGGCCGGGCACTGGGTGCCCTCCTTCGGCAAGGCGCAGGGCGACCTCGCGGTGCTCGTCCTGGACACGCCGGCGCCCGTGCCGTCGCCGGTCACCCTGCACCGCACGCTCGACTACCGGGGCGCCACGGTCCTCATCGACGGGTTTCCCGAGTACCAGTCGGGCGGGCAGTGGCTCACCGGTGCCTGCCGGGGGCCCGGCGGGCAGGGCGACGAGCGGGTGCAGATCGACCTCACGGGCGGCGGGGCCGGGTCCGGGCAGCGGCTGCGGGGCGGGTTCAGCGGGGCCGGGGTGCGGGAGGAGGGCACGGACCGGCTGCTCGGCATCCTGGCGCAGGCCGACGAGCGGGGCGAGCACGGGTACATGATCCCGGCGGCCACGGTCGCCAAGTACTTCCGGCGGTTCGCCGAGCGGTACGTGACCGGGCCGCACGCCATCCCCGGCCACCGCGTCGTCTCGGCGGACGCCGCCCGCACGGCCCGCCCGCACGGCCTGCAGCGCACCGTCACGCGCTGGCTGAACGGCGACGCGGACGCCTGGGACACCGAGGTCCTCTTCATCGCCGAGGACGACGACCGGGCGCGGCAGGCCCTCTACGTCGTACTGAACATGGCCGACCGCGAGCAGTCCCCGCAACTCGCCGTGCGGCCCGTCGAGTACGGCGCCGGAGGTGACTCGCTCCTGTCGCGGGCCGGTATCGCGCCGCAGGTCGGCAGCATCGGGCTCGTCCTCGACCTGGAGGGCGCCGCCCTGGAGGAGCCGGCACAGCCGGAGCTGCGCGAGGCCCTCGCCGTGCTCCGGCACGAGCTGCGGCACGCGGCACGCCGGCAGCCGGCCCCGCGGCGGCGCCCCGCCGTCGCCGTGCTCTACGCCGACCGGTCCGCCACCGAACCGGCCGCGGCCGCCCGGATACTGGGCGAACTCGCCGACTCTGGTGCCAGGTTGCTGCTCGTGGTGCGCTCCAGCACGCACGGCTTCACCTACGCCCTGGCGGAGAAGCTGCTGCCCGCCGAGCGGGCCGCGCAGTGGCTGCAGCGGATCGGCACCCGCGTCGACGCCCTCGCCGACACCGAGCGCAGCGCCCGCCGCCTCTTCCACCGCGTCGAACCGCACGTCGTCGACCCGCCGGTCGCCACCGGGTACGCCGCCCGGGCCGCCCTGTGGACGGTGCAGCTCAGCAACGAACTGCGGCCACTGACCGGGCGCGGCGGCCCACGCTTCCTGGAGAAACTGTCGTATGCCGAACAGGCCGTGGACACCTACCTGTTGCGGGCCGAGCGGGCCGAGAGCGCGCTGCGCGAGGTGCTCGACGAGCATCTGCGGCTGCGCGGGCTGCTCCGGGACCACCTGGCGCGGCTCGCCCGGCGCGGCCTCGCCGAGCACCCCGACGCCGTCGGGCCCTACCGCGAGGCGCAGCAGCTCCTGATGGCGGGGCCGTGCCCGCTGGCCGACGCCGAGCGGGCGGTGACGGCGTTCGCACGGGTGGTGCGGCGCCTCGCCGAGACGGACGGTGACGCGTGACGCCGGTCAAGTCCTGCCCGCACCCCGGCTGCACGGGCACCGTCACGCCGACCGGCTACTGCCTGGCCAGCGGCGAGCGCGTCGACCCGGACACCGGGCTGCACTCGTCTCCCCTGCCGCAGCCGCGCCCGGCGCCGCACTCGTCCTCGCACCCGGCGCCGCGCCCGGCCGCGGAGCGGGAGCCGTCCGGGACCGACGAGTCCTCCTCCCAGCAGTGGATCGTCGACCCGGGCCTGGCCGCGCCCGCGCCGCGCCCCGCCCGCGTCGCCCTGCCGCCGGAGAACCCCGACCCGACCGTCCTGCCCGAGATCACCCTCCTGGACCGCGCGGACAGCACGGACGACGCGGACGGTGACGACACGGCGGCGGCGGTCGCGCTGAGCGGGCTGCCGTTGCCGCCCGGCACGCTGCTCGCCGGGCAGTACCGCCTCGTGCGCTCGCTCGGCTACGGCGGCATGGGCGAGGTCTGCCTGGCCCACGACACCAAGGTCGACGACCGCGCCGTCGCCGTGAAGATGCTGCACGCCGAGCTCGCCACGGACTCGTACAGCCTGCTCCGGGGCGAACGCAAGGAGCTGGTCGAGCTCAACCACGACGGGTTCATCCGGGTGTTCAACTACGGGCACCACGCCGGAGTGGGCGACTTCCTCGTCCTCCAGTACGTCGACGGGCTCAACCTCGAAGAGGTGCGGGCCCGCGCGCACGAGCACCCCGAGGAGTTCGGGCGCGAACGCTTCCTGGAGTTCGTGCTCGCGTACGGCGTACGCATCCTGGCCGCGCTCGCCCATCTGCACGCCCCCGAGCGCGGCAAGGTGTACGGCGACCTGAAACCGCCCAACGTCATGCACGACGGCTCCACCACCAAACTCGTCGACGTCGGCAGCGTGCGCCGCGCGGGCGCCCCCGGCCTCACCACCGCCCTCTACCGCGCGCCCAGCGTCGGCCCGCACGGCGAATCCCTGCCGCAGGACGACCTGTTCAGCCTCGGCGAGACGCTGCGCACCCTGTGCGGCATCGGCGCGACCCGCCACGACCTGGCGGACCTGGCGGCGCTCGACCCGCTGAACGACACCCCCGGCGACGACGCCATCGGCAACCACCGCGGCCTCGGCCTGGTCTCCCTCGCCCGCGCCCTGCGCCGCGCCACCCGCACCGCACGCGCCGGACGCTTCGCCACGGCCCGCGAGATGGACGAGCAACTGCGCGGCGTCTTCCGCGAGTTGCGCTCCCTGCGCACCGGAGCGGAGACCTTCGAGCCGTCGCCGCTCTTCCTGCAGTCCCCGTACGCGCTCGACGGCGGGCTCGGCGCCGCCCCCGACGTGTCGCGCTGGGCCGCCCCGCCGTCCGCGCCGCGCCACCCCGCGCCCGCACCGGCCGAGGTCGCCCGGCGCCTTCCGGTGCCCCGCCCCGACCCGGACGACGACCACCACGGCGAGCTCAGCAGGCTCAGCGACGACGACCCCGAGGCGCTGCTCCAGCACACCGGCGACTGGCGGGACTCACCCGAGGTGCACCTGCTGCGGTGCAGGCTGCGGCTGCGGGTGGCGCCGCGCACGGACGGGGCGCTCACCGCCGCCGAGACCGCCCTCGCCCTGGCCGAGGACGCCATAGGGGCCGCGCACGCCCCGCACGACTGGCGGCTCGACTGGCACCGCGGGCTGCTCGCCCTCGCCCGCTCCCGGGTGCCGGAGGCCCGCGGCCACTTCGACCGCGTCTACGCCGCGATCCCCGGCGAGTACGCGCCCAAGCTTGCCCTCGGCCACTGCGCCGAACGCCTCGGCCGCCTGCACGAGGCCCTGACCTTCTACGAGGCCGTGCGGCTGCGCAACCCCTCCCTGGGCAGCGCCGCCTTCGGCGCGGTCCGGGCGCGGCTCGCCCTCGGCGGCCCCGACGCCCTCACGGACGCCATCGCCGCGCTCGACGCGGTGCCCCAGCACTCCCGGCACCGCACCGCAGCCCGCACGGCCGCCGTGCGCATCCGCGTCGACCACGCGCGGGACGCCGACGGCCTGGCCGCGGCGGTGCGGGCGCTGGCCCAGCTCTTCTCCGCGCACGGGCTGACCGACGAACAGTCCCGCGTACGGATGAAGGCGGAGGTGTGGGGCGCGGCGCACCGGCTGCTCGGCGGGCCGGGCATGACCGCCGCCGAGCTGCGCGCCGTCGCCGCGCGCGCCGATCCGCTGCTCGGGTTCCCCGCGGACGAACGGGCCCTGCGCACCGACCTTTCCCGCTTCTACCGGGGCCTCGCCCACCAGGCCGCCCGTGACGCGCCGGCCGCGGACGACGGCACCGGCATACCGCTCGCCGAGATCCTCCTGGACCGCGCCTACGCGGTACGCCCCTTCGGCTTCCGGCACTCCCGATTCGGCAAGGACACCCCATGGCTGGGCAAGAAGATCAGGAACTGGCCGCCGCGGTCGGCCTGGAGGTGAGCCAGGTCGTCGAGCTGCCCCGCCCCCGCACACCGGACGCGGAGGAGGCGGCGCGGATGTACGCCGTCCTCACGGTGACGGTGCGCAGGCCGGGGACGGCGAAGGCGCCGGGGGCCGCGACGGTGCGGGATCCGGCAGCCGGTGCGGACGACGCGGTGGGGGTGGCCGGTGCGGGCGGGCCCCGGCTCGCCGAGGTGCTGCTCATCGACCACTCCTCCTCGATGGTGATGCCGCCGAGCCGCCTCGCCGCCGCCCGCGCCGCCGCCGTCAGCGCGCTGGCCCGCATCCCCGACGGGTCGCTGTTCGCCCTGGTCGCGGGCGGCGACAGAACCGCGATGATCTACCCGAGACGGCCCGGCCTCGCCGTCGCGCACCCCGAGTCGCGGGCCGCCGCGGAGGCCGCCCTGCACGACTGCACCCCCGGCGGCGGCACCGCGATGGGCACCTGGCTGGAGCGCGCCCGCCAGCTCTTCCGCGAGCTGCCCGCCCCGGACGCCGGCGGCTACGTACGCCACGCGCTGCTGCTCACCGACGGCAAGAACGAACCGGGCTACGAGACCCGCGCGGAGCTGCACGAGCGCGTCGAGCGGTGCGCGCGGGCCTTCGCGTGCGACGTCGTGGGCATCGGCGACGCCTGGGAGACCGACGAACTCCTCCTCATCGCGCGCACGCTGGGCGGCCGCACGCGCGCCGTGGCGGACCTGACGCGGCTTCCGGACGAACTGGCCTCGCTCACCGGGAGCGCCGCCGACCGCGACGTCACAGGCCTCCGGCTGCGCCTCTACCACCGCGCCGGAGCCCGCCCGCACTCCTTCGAGCAGGTCCATCCGACGCGGGTCGCGCTCGGCCCCGACCGCGTCGACCTGTCCGGCGTCGGGACGGGCGCGGGCGGGCCCGTCCACGAGTACGACCTCGGCCCGTGCGGCGAGGAGACCCGCGCCTATCTGCTCTGCGTCGGCGTGCCCTACGACCCCGCCCAGCTGGGCAAGGAGCTCCTCCTGACGGAGGTGGAGCTCGACACGGACGGCCCACCGCCCGACAGCCTGCGACTGCCGCCGCCGCAGCCCGTGCTGATGCGCTGGACCGACGACGCCGACCTGTACAGCCGCCTCGACCCGCAGGTCGCCCACTACCGGCACGAGGAGGAGCTGCACCGCACCTTCGAGGAGGCCTGCGCCGAGCTGAAGCACGGCAGGCACGCGGCGGCCGAGACGCTGCTCGGCACGGCCTGGCGGCTCGCCGTCGAGACCGGCGACACCGCCATGCAGGACCACCTGCGCCGCCTCGTCCGCGTCCGCGACACGGCCCGGGGCACGGTCGAACTCCGCGACCGGATCACGAAGTTCGACGTGGAGGCGGCCCGCATCCAGTCGAGCACGACGGTCCTCCCCGGCGGCCTCAGGTGACCGCCCCCTCACCGGTCCGGGCACACGCCGCCCTGCCGCTCGCCGGCTGGCTGCTGCGTGCGCTGCGCCGCCACCTGTGGCCCCCGCCGCTCGCCGAACGGCCGCGCAACCGCGGCTACTTGCGGGACCGGCTCGTCGCGCTGCCGCTGCTCACCCTCGTCGTGGCCGTCGCGTTCGGCTGGGCGTACGGGGACGTGCGGGAGGACTCGGCGGCGCTGCGGGACAGCTTCGCGCCCGCGCTCGTGGGTCTCGCCGAGGCCGAGACGTCGCTGCGGATCGCCGACCGCGAGGCGGCGGAGAGTCTGCGGGCCGGGGAGGCGGTGCGGCTCAGCGGGCTGAGCAAGCGGTACAGCACGCGCACCACCCGGGCCGTGCAGCGCCTCAACCAGGTGGCCCGCAGCGGCGCCCTGACCACCGCCGAACGCCAGGAGCTCGACGTCGTCTCCGGGCTCGTCGTCGACTACGGCAACTGGATCACCTTCGCGCAGAACAACGTCGGCGACCCCGCGCTGCGCGACGCCGGACTCTCCTACGCCCGCAGCATGCTCTGCTCCGCCCCCGCGCCCGCCGGGCCGACGGACGACACGGACGGCTATCCGCCGTGCCGGCCCGTCACCGGCTCCGACTCCGACGCGACCGCCGTCGTGGACCGCATCTCCACCCTGGAGGACCGGCTGCGGGGCCGGCTCGCGGACCGGGCCGCGCTCGGCGGCCGCGTGATCGCCGCGGGCGCCGTCGCCGCGCTCGCCCTCGTCCTGCTCGCCGTCGGCCTGTGGCGCACCCAGCTCTTCCTGCGCCGCCGGCTGCGCCTGCACGTCAGCGTCCCGCTCCTGGTCGCGGCCCTGCCGCTGCTCGCGCTGCCGTTCCTGACGGCCGACGCCGCGCTCGCCCACCGGGCGCAGCAGCGCGTGGTGTCCACGGCGGAGGCGCTGTCCGGCCGTACGTCGCCCGAGATCGAGTCGACCATCGACGAGAAGCCCTTCGGCGAGCGGCACCCCCTGCTGATCGAGCTCCTCGACGAACGCGTCCGGGAGGACCTGTCCGAGGGGCGCCTCTCCTCGCTGGACGGGGCCGCGCCGTGGGTGACGCCCGTCGGCCTGCTCTGCGCGGCCCTGACGGGCGTCACCCTGCACGCCTACCGCCGCGAATACGTCCTCATCTCCCGTGCAGGAGCCGTCACATGAGCCGCCGTACGAGCCGCCGCACGCACCGGCCGCACACCGTCCTCCGCGCCTTCCTCGCCGCGTGCCTGCTGGCCGTCACCGCCGGGGCCTGCGGCGGCCCGCGGCCCGAGACGCTCGTCGTGCTCGGCCCCTGGACGGGTCCCGAGGGCGACGCGTTCGAGGCGATGCTGCACCGCCTCGACGACGGCACCGGCCAGTCGTACACGTACCAGGGCACCCGTTCCCTGCGGGAGACCCTCGTCGCGCAGCTGGAGGCGGGCGACCCGCCGGACGTGGCGATCCTCAACAGCGTCGGCGAACTCACCGAGTACGCCCGCGCCAACCTCCTCACCCCCCTCGACCGCGCCGCCACCGCCCGCGCCTATCCGCCGTGGTCCCCGCGGATCGACGTGGACGGCCTGCGCCGCACCTACTGGGTGCCGCTGAAGGTCGACCTCAAGAGCCTGGTGTGGAGCAGAGAGGACCGGTCGGCCGCGGCCCCCGAATGGTGCGTGGGCCTCGCCTCGCAGGCCACCTCCGGCTGGCCGGGCACCGACTGGGTGGAGGACATCCTGCTCCACCAGGCGGGTCCCGAGACCTACACGGAGTGGGCCGTGGGGCGGCTCAGCTGGCGGGACCCGCGGGTCCGCAGGGCGTGGACGACGTGGGCAGAGCTGCTTGGCGACCGCTCCAAGGCGTCGATCGACCAGTCGCTGACGACGTCGTACGTGGGGACGGCCGACCCGGCGAAGAAGGGCGGCCCGCGCGGCCTCCTCGGCTCCCTGGAGCCCCGCTGCACGCACGAGCACCAGAGCGCGTTCATCCGCTACGTGTACGCGGGCGAACGGGTCCGCGTCGACCCGGCGGCGGGCTTCCTCGGCGGCAGGCCCGCGTACGACGGGGCCTACGAGGTGGCGGGCGACATGGCCGCCGTGTTCACCGGCGACCCGGCGGCCCGCGCCCTCGTCGACCGCCTGTCGAGCAAGCGGGCCCGCACGCTCTGGCGGGCCGGGGCCGCGGACGAACTGCGGCCGTTCTTCCCCGACGCGACCGATCCTCAGCCGACCGACCCGACGGGCCGGCGCATCGCGGAGATCCTCACCGGCAAGGCGCGCACGCTCTGCTTCGACGCCTCGGACGTGATGCCGCCCGGCGTGCGCGACGCGTTCCACCGGGCCGTCCTGCAGTACTTCAGGCAGCCGTCCGACGGCCGTCTCGACGAACTGCTGCGCCACCTGGACACCGTGCGCACGGAAGCCGCGGCGGACGCGGGCCCGGGGCGCCTGCCCGAGTCCGGGATCTGCGCGCCGCCGGGCGGCTGAGATCCCGTCTCAGCGGGCCAGTTCCTCCGGGCAGGGCGTGCCGCGCGGCAGCTGGTAGGGCGAGCCGAGGCGGTAGGTGCCGGCCTTGGGGGCGAGCAGCTCGACCCACTTGTCGCCGGCCTGGTCCTCCCTGGCCTCCATCAGACAGCCGTGGACGTTCTCGTACTTCTTCGGGCGCTTCTCGTTCAGCTCCCGCTGCCGCTTGGACGCGTCGGTCTCCTGGGGCCGCTCGACACCCTTGCCCTCGGCGTCGACGACGCTGAGCCACGGCGAGTACGGGATGCGGATCAGGACGCGGCCCGGCTTGTCCACGCGGATCGTCATCTCGCCCTGCTCGGCGCGCTCCACGACCGCGTTCGGCTCGGCGAGCGGCCGCGGGTCGGTGACCTCGTACAGCTGCCAGTTGGTGTCGACCCACACCTTCTTCAGATACGGCAGCCCGTCCGTGATGAGCTGCGCCTCGCGCTTGCCGCCGTCGCCGTCGGGCTCGCCCTTGGGGAGCGCCACGTAATGCACGGACCAGCGCTGCAGCCACTCGTGGTAGTTCGCGGAGTTGAGGGTGTCGTCGTAGAAGAGCGGGTTGCGCTCCATGTCGGCCTGCCGGTTCCAGCCCCGCGCGAGCTGTACGTACGCGGGGAGCGCGGACGCCTCGCGGTGGCTGCGGGCCGGCACCACCTCGACGCGGCCCTTGGCGGCGCCCCGCTCCTTCAACTCGTTGACCAGCGGCGCGACCTCACGCGTCCACGAGGCGTCGGAGCGGGTGTGCACGATGTCGTCGACGGCCTTGAACCCGATCCAGCCGGTGAAGCCGACGAACGCCATGATGATCACGTACCACTTGCGGGACTTCGGCACGGTGTACGGCAGCGCGGCGAGCAGCGCGACGCCCGTGAAGCACATCGCGAGGCGCGAGATGTTGGAGCCGATCTGCGAGCTGATCAGCCAGACGCCGAGCACGAACGCCGCGTACACGGCGGTGGTGATCCGCACCGTCTTCCACTGCTTGGGCACGAGGAAGTACACGAGGACGGCGCTGATCAGCGGCAGCGACGCCGAGCCGAACGACATCGGCTGCGTGCCGGAGAACGGGAAGAGCCACGCGGAGAGGCCCACCACGATGGACGGCGCGATGCCCAGCGCGTACGCGCCCGGGTAGCGCTTGCTGAGGAACAGCGCGACGGCGACGAGGCCGACGAAGAGCCCGGCGACCGGGCTGCCCATCGTCGCGAGCGCCGCGAACGGCGCGGCGACCAGCGCCTTCGCCCACCGCTTGTACCGCCAGCGGTGCGGCCAGCAGAAGACGGCGGCGACCGCCATCAGCGCGAACATCTGGCCGAGGCCGTAGGTCACGCGGCCCGACACGGCGTTGCACAGCAGCGCGAAGAGACCCGCGACGACGGGCCACCACAGCTGCTTCACGGCCCGGCTGCGCATGAGGATCATCGTGAGCAGCGCCGCGGAGACGGTGCCGGCGATCATCATCGTCGTCCGCACGCCGAGCACCGACATCAGATACGGCGAGACGACGCTGTACGACACCGGGTGCATGCCGCCGTACCAGGCGAGGTTGTACGCCGAGTCGGGGTGCCTGCCGACGAACTCGGCCCAGGCGTCCTGCGCCGCGAGGTCGCCGCCGCTGTTGGCGAAGGTGAAGAACCAGACGATGTGCAGCACGCCGGCGACCACGGTCGTGATCGTCACCGGGTGGCGCAGGAAGCGCTTCTGCCACGGGGCGGCCGGCTCGTCCTCCGGTGTGCGGCGCTGGGCCGGCAGCTTCACCGGCAGCTTTATTCGCGCACCGGTGCGGCGGCCGCCGCCCGTCTCAGGCGCGGCGGCGGCGTCGTCGGCGCGCGTCGGCTCCGCTGTGGCCACTGGAGGCTCTCCCCGTGTCGTCCCTGTATCCGGAGTACCCGGGGTTTCGTGCCGACGAGAGTTCGTCCCGGAACACTCGTCCTCCGCCCCGGCGTACCACCCCCGAGCTTGTGACGCTAGCACGCGCGCGCGAGGGGAGGCCCGGGGGCGGGCCTCCCCTCACTCCCCTCGCGGGGCCCTGCGAGCGGCTCAGCCGACGCGGGTCAGCTTGGCGCCGAAGCCCGGTTCGCTGAGGTCCTTCCCGAGCGCGACCGGCACCTCCACGGCGTCACCCTTGCCGTCACCGACGTGCAGCACGCCGACCTTGGTGCCCGCCTTCGCCGTGTGCGGGACGGTCTTGCCCTTGACGTCGTCGAGCTGCAGCTTCACGGTCAGCCCCGACCAGCCGACGGCGGAGACGTCCTTGGTGGCGACGACGGGTGTCGTACCGCCCAGACCGTCGTCCACCTGTCCGACGACGTCGCCCTTCTTCACGATCGTCTTGGCGGTCAGCGCCTCCTGACCGGCCACGATGAGCTTCTTGGTGACGTCGGTGACCTGGTCGATGTTGGCGACGCCGTTGCTGCCGTACTGGCCGAGGGCGGCACCGATGATCGTCTGGGTCTCCCCGCCGACCTTCTTCTCCGCGGCGAAGAGGATGTTGCCGCCGGCCGCGGTGGTGGTGCCCGTCTTGATGCCGATGGCGACGGTCGGGACGAGGCCGAAGAAGTTCTTCTGCTTGTCGCCGTTGAGGTCCGTGTAGGACGGCTGGCGGGAGATCTCGTTGAAGACGGGGTTCTCCATGGCCGCCCGGCCCAGCTTCACCAGGTCCTCGGCGGTCGAGACGGTCGTCTTGTCGAGGCCGCTGGGGTCCGTGTAGTGGGTGTTCTTCATCCCCAGCTCCTTGGCGGTCTTGTTCATCTTGGCGACGAACGCGTCCTCGGAGCCGCTCTTGGTGTCCCAGCGGGCGAGCAGCTTGGCGATGTTGTTCGCGGACGGCAGCATGACCGCCTGCAGCGCCTCGTACTCGCTGATCTTCTGGCCCTCGGTGACCTTGACGACGGACTCGTTGGCCGGCTTGCCCGTCTCGTAGTGCTTCTGCGCGGCGGCGTCGACCGGGATCTTCGGGCCGTCCTCACCCTTCTTCAGCGGGTGGTCGCGCAGCACGAGGTAGACCGTCATGACCTTGGCGATGCTCGCGATCGGCACGGGCTTCTGGTCGCCCGACGTGCCGAACGAGCCGATGCCGTTGACGTCCATCGCGGCCTGCCCGTCGGCCGGCCACGGCAGGCTCGGCTTGCCGCCCTCGAACGACACGGACTCCTGCGCGGTGAGCTGCAGGGTGGGCGTCGGCAGCGGACGTACGGCCTGTACGACTGCAAAGACGACGATCAGGAGGAGTACCAGCGGCGTCCAGATCTTGACCCGCCGCACGGCGGTCCTGACCGGCGTCTCCGGCGGCGGCGGAGTGTTGGTCAGCTCCGCGAGCAGGTCGATGGGCGGCTTGGGCGGCAGGGGCTGCTGGGTGGTCCGCTCCACCGGCGGAGGCACGGGGACGGCCGCCTTGGGCTCCGCCTTGGGGCCGGGCTTCGGCTCAGCCTTGGGCTCGGCCTTGGGTGCTGCCTTCGCGGCGGGCGCGGGCTTGGGCGCGGGCTTGGGCGCGGTGCGCGAGGACGGCTCGTCGAGCGGCTTCAGCGCGACGAACTTGCTGGTCCGCTCGGCGTCGCTCTCGGGCTTTGCGGGCTTCGCGGGCTTTGCAGTTTCCTTTGCGCCCTTGCTCTCGCCCTTGCTCTCGGGGGCCTTGTGGTCCCCGAGCTTGAGCATGGTGGTGGGCTGGTCGACGGCCTTGCCGGTCGCCTTGCCGGTCGCCTTGCCCGTGGCCTGCGGGGGCAGTGCCTTGAAGACGGCCGTGGCCTGGTCGACCCCGGTGGACGGGGGTTCGTCACCCTTGTCGTCCTCGTCGTCCTTATCGGGCTCGACGGCCTTGTCGGCCTTGGCTTCCTTGTCGGGCTCGACGGCCTTGTCGGCCTTGGCTTCCTTGTCGGGCTCGACGGCCTTTACGGGCTCATCGCCCTTGCCACCCTTGTCGCTCTTGTCGCCCTTGACGCCCTTGACGCCCTCGTCGGGCTCATCGGCCTTCTCAGCCTCAGCCTCAGCCTCGGGCTCGGGCTCGGGCTCGGGCTCAGAGTCGGGCTGAGGGTCGTCGCCCTCCGCTTCCGGCTCGTCCGAGGTCGCGACCCACGCCGCCACCGCGTCCCGCAGCCGCGCGTCGCCGCCCGGCTCGCCCTTCGGGGCTTCCCCCGCCCCGGCCTCCGCCCCGCTCTCCTCCTCGGTCTCCTCGTCCTCGGGACCGTCGGAACCGGCCGCCGCCTCGGCGACGTCCTTCGTCGAGAAGACGGCGGTCGCCCGGTCCTCCCGCACCTGGGGCGTCTCGCGAGTCATCGCGAGACGCGGGTCGCGTTCCTCCGGCGCCGAATCAGAAGACTCCGCCCCAGTCGGGTTCCCCGACGACTTCCGCTGCTTCGATCTGTCGGGGGTCTCGCCCGCCACCGATGCCTCCTCGTACGCCATGCCGATTGCCGATGCTGATGCTTGCCGTGTGACGGCCGTGCGCCAAATCCGGCCGGACCCCACTGTCCGAACCGTGTACCAGTGTCCTGTGTGAGGGCTTAACCCCCGTGGTAGACGAGAACGACATACCTACTGGTTCCCGTACATCCCGCCCACGCGCTCTCGACAGACCAATGTGAGAGGGGTCACCCTGTCATTCATCCACGCGGGGAGGCATGGATGGGCAGGAGCCGCAGAACAATTCCGGAGGAGCTTCTGCTGCTCGCTTTGGACCCGGCCACGGGAACCACAGCGCAGCCGCAGTCGCTCGACCTCGGTCTGGCCGGAGCACAGCTAGTGGAGCTGGCGCTGGCCGGACGGATAGCCCCAGACGGGGATCGTATCGCCGTGGTGATGCCACGGCCGACCGGAGATCCGACATTGGACTCCGCACTGGAACTGCTGCGCAGGCGCGGCAGCCCGGTCCGGGCGGTCCACTGGATCGGCGGGCCCCGACTGGGGCTCCGCCAGACGTATCTCTCGCACCTGGAGCGGTGCGGCATGGTTCATGCCGTGGCGGGCCAGATGTGCGGGGTACTGCCGACGACTCGCTACCAAGCGACGGAGACGGCCATCAGCCGGGAAATCAGGTCCCGGCTCGACTCGGCGATCCGCACCGGTGTACCGCCGGACCCGCGGACCGCCGCGCTCGCCGCCCTGGCCCACGCGGTCGGACTCGGCAAGCATCTCTACCCCGGGAACGAGGGGCGTTCATCGCGCTCCAGGCTCCGGGATCTGATCAGGCACGACCCCATGGGCGGCCTCGTGGCGCACGCCGTGATGGACGTCCAGAACGGCGTCGCGGCCCAGCCGCGTCGCAGCGCCGCACCGGCGGGTCCCGCGGGACCGGGCGGTGGCCGGCAACCGGCCAGGGCGACAGCGGACCCCGGCGGGGTGCCACTGCAGCCGCGCCGCGGATCCATGGCACGCGCCGTCGCTCACTGAGCGCGGCCCAGCACCATCTCGTAACCACGTAACCCGCACCATCGCGCAACCGCTCGGCACGACCCACACATCAGCGCCGCACCGCAGTCCCCAGACCCGGTTCGGGAGCCGCTGGGCCGCGCGGGGAGTGGCACCGGACCGTCCGGACGACGACACCCCGGTACCACCACCCCGCGCGGCCGCACGTCTTCGGCGCCGCAGGCCGCACCCTTCGCACATCCGCCCGCACGTTCGCATCATCCGCTGTTTCCCAGCGGTGCCGGCCTCGTTGGTGGCACTCTGCTGAGCAGTAGATACGCAAAGTAGAGGCAGGCAAGCCGGAGGTGCACGTCCCGTGGCGTCCAATGTCAATCCCACTGTCAGGCGACGCCGGTTGGGCCAGGAGCTCCGTCGGCTCCGCGAGCTCAAGGGCATGACGGCCGAGGAGGTCGCCGAGCGCCTGCTCGTGTCACAGTCGAAGATCAGCCGCCTGGAGAACGGCCGCCGTTCGATCAGCCAGCGCGACGTCCGCGATCTCTGCGGTGTCTACGAGGTCGAGGACCACCGGGTCGTCGACTCCCTCATGCAGATGGCCAAGGACTCGCGCCAGCAGGGCTGGTGGCACTCCTTCGGCGACATCCCCTACAGCGTGTACATCGGTCTGGAGACGGACGCCGCGTCCCTGCGCGTGTACGACCCGCAGGTCGTGCCGGGCCTGCTGCAGACCCGCCCGTACGCGGAGGCGCTGATCACCGGCGCGCTCCCGGAGACCACGCCGACCGACATCGAGAAACGCGTCCAGGTGCGCATGCGCCGGCAGGAGCGCATCGCGGCGCCGGACAATCCGCTGCGCCTGTGGACCGTCCTCGACGAATCGGCGCTGCGCCGCGTCGTCGGATCCCGGCACCTCATGCGCGACCAGCTGGAGCATCTCGTCGAGCAGTCCCAGCTGCCGCACGTGACGGTGCAGGTGATCCCCTTCGAGATGGGTGCGCACCCGGGGCTCAACGGCCAGTACGCGATCCTGGAGTTCCCCGACGCGGCCGACTCCAGCGTCGTCTACATCGAGGGCGTCACCAGCGACCTGTACCTGGAGAAGGCGAACGACGTCCAGCAGTACAGCGTCATGTACGAGCACCTGCGTGCCCAGGCGCTCAACGTCGAGCAGTCCAGACAGCTCATCGCGGACATCGCGAAGGACTACGCCCGCTGAATCGCAGGCCTCGGGACGGAAGCGCCGCACGGTACACCCTTGCCGGGTCGGCGCGTAAGTCCCCCCTGGAATATGCCATCCGGTTGAGTGAACGATCCCTTCACGCCACGAAGTTGGCGAGTAGCGTCATTCACGCCATCGAGCAAGAGCGTTGGCGCCACCGCGGGGACGCGGTGACAGCTACTCATCGACTGGAAAAACCGGAGCGAACATGGCGATTCAGCAAGGTACTTCGCACACGTGGGTCAAGTCCTCGTACTCCACCGGCAACGGCGCGTGCGTCGAGGTCAAGTCCCCCGTGCGGCACGGGATCTCCGTGCGCGACTCCAAGGTCGTCGAGGGCCCGGTCCTGGCCTTCCCGGCCGAGTCGTGGAACGCGTTCGTCAGCGAGGTGAGCCGGGGGGCTGCCGACCTCGCGTGAGACGACAGCGCGCTTCAGCGAAGTACCAGAAGCACCAGAAGGTGCAAACGCAGGACAATCACATAGGCAGCATCATTGTGAGCCCTCTCGACTGGCCCGCCGTCCCGGCCGAGGGGGCTCGGCCCTGCCCCGGCCGCCCCGCCCGCCCCGCGTCAGCGCAGCGCGTCGACGTACGTGTCCGTCCCCGGCACCGTGGGAATGAACGGCGCCACCAGCTCCACCCGTCCGAGCCCCGACTCCGCCACCGCCTCCTCCCGCCCGGTGAAGTACGCCTCCCAGCAGTCCCGCGGGTCCTCCTGGAGGAACCACAGCAGCGTCAGCCGGGTGTCCACGCCCTCGACCTGTTTCACGTACGTCATCCGGTCCCCCGGCAGCGGCGTCGGCCGGAACAGCGTCACCATCGCGGCGGGCGAGCCGGCGAGGGCCCGCGGCAGGTGCCGGGACCGCAGCCACTCCAGCAGCGCGGCCCGCTCGTCCGGCCCTTCGGCGTCGATGACTTCGAGGACGAGTCCCGCGTACGGATGGTCGAGGGCGTGGAAGTCGCGCGGTCCCGCCGCGCCGTCCCGGTAGACGGTCGCCGCGTGGTCCTGGAACGCGGTGAAGACGTGCGTGCGGTCCTGGTAGACCCGGCCGTCGCGGTTGAGCCGCTTGTTGATGCCGACGGTCCACTTCATGTGGTCGTCGTAGCGGCCGTCCGTCACCCAGTACGTGGAGAGGTAGCACCCCGCGGTGACCGGCTCGGCCACCGCGGACTTGGCGGGGTAGCGCAGGAGCTGGAGCTCGCGGGTGGCCACCCAGCGGCGCCCGGCGTACATCCAGGGCATGGCCATCGCGCCCGCGTAGTAGTGGTCGTCCTCGTACCACCGGTTGTACGCGAACTCGTGCCCCGGGTGCGGCTCGACCATGGTGATCAGGGCGTGCCCCGGGTGCACGCCGTAGGGCCCGACGGCGGCCAGCTCGGCGTAGACGTCGCTCCGGGTGTCCTCGCTCATGGCTCTCCCCTGCTTCCCTCTTCCGTCCTCCGGTGGACGCCCATACTCTGACGGGCCGTCAGCGAAACTGCCAGAGCCGGGAGGCGCCCCATGCCGTCGTCGCTCCTCGAGGGAAAGACCGTCGTCGTCTCGGGCGTCGGCGCCGGGCTCGGCCACCAGGTCGCGGCGGCCGTCGTGCGCGACGGCGGGAACGCCGTGCTCGGGGCGCGCACGGAGGCGAACCTCGCCAAGTCGGCCGCGGAGATCGACCCCGAAGGGGCGCGCACCGCCTACCGGGCCACCGACATCACCGACGAGGAACAGTGCGAGGCCCTCGCCGGGCTGGCGCGTGAGCGGTTCGGAGGGATAGACGCCGTTGTCCACGTCGCCGCCTGGGACAGCTACTTCGGCGGCCTGGAGGACGCGGACTTCGCCACCTGGCAGCAGGTCCTCGACGTCAATCTGCTGGGCACCCTGCGCATGACGCGCGCATGCCTCGGCGCGCTCAGGGAGCGGCGGGGCGGTTCGGTCGTCATCATCGGCACGCAGTCGGCGATCGCGGCGCCCTCGCAGGTGCGGCAGGCCGCTTATGCGGCGTCCAAGGGGGCGTTGACCTCGGCGATGTACTCGCTGGCGCACGAGGTGGGCCCGGATCGGATCCGGGTCAATACCGTGTTGCCCGGGTGGATGTGGGGGCCGCCCGTCGAGGCGTACGTGCGGTTTGCCTCGCAGAGCGAGGGGGTCTCCGAGGCGGAGGTTCGGGGGCGGCTCGTCTCTCGGATGGCGCTTCCCGAGCTGGCGACGGATGGGGATGTCGCGGATGCGGTGGTCTTTCTTGCGTCCGATCGGGCTCGGGCCATTACGGGGCAGTCCCTGCTGGTCAATGCGGGGGAGATTATGCGGTAGCTGTCCGTCTGCGGGCCGCTGTGGCTGGTCGCGCAGTTCCCCGCGCCCCTTGAGAGGCGCCCCTTAAGGGGGCGCCTCTTTTTCATGCCTGCACCGCACCTGCGGGACACGTATGTGAACGGCAATCAGCAAACCGAACGATTTTGCCTGCTCTTGACCTTACCCCCCGTTGTCCGCGCCCACCCCCCGAACCCACCATGAGCGGGCACTTCCGTGGCACTGGCGAAGTGTGAGCCAGTTATGCGCAGTTCACCAGGCGGACCCCTGGAGGGCCATATGAACAGTCTCGACTGGGCCGTGCTCATCGGCTACTTCGGCGTGATGGTCGCGATCGGCGTGTGGTCCCACAAGCGGGTCGACAACGTCAGCGACTTCTTCACGGCCGGCGGGAAGATGCCCTGGTGGCTGTCGGGCATCTCGCACCACATGTCCGGCTACAGCGCGGTGATGTTCACCGGGTACGCCGGCATCGCGTACACCTACGGCGTGACGTCCTTCGTCACCTGGTCCTTTCCCATCGCGCTCGGCATCGCCATCGGCTCGCGGCTCTTCGCTCCGCGCATCAACCGGCTGCGTTCGCGGCTGCACGTCGCCTCCCCGCTGGAGTATCTGAAGAACCGCTACGACCTCAAGACCCAGCAGGCGCTGGCCTGGTCCGGCATGCTGCTGAAGATCGTGGACGTGGGCGCGAAGTGGGCCGCCATCGCGACGCTGCTCTCCGTCTTCACCGGTGTCTCCCTCAACCAGGGCATCCTCATCACCGGCGTCATCACGGCCATCTACTGCACCATCGGCGGGCTGTGGGCCGACGCACTCACCGAGCTGGGGCAGTTCGTGATCCAGCTGCTCGCCGGTATCGCGATGTTCGTCGCCGTGGTGATGGAGCTCAACGACATGGGCATCGGCTTCTTCGGCGCCTGGGACGAGCCGGCGCTGCAGGGCCACGAGAAGCCGCTCGTCGGTCCGTACGGCACGGTGTTCCTGCTGGCGTTCCTCTTCATCAAGCTCTTCGAGTACAACGGCGGCATGCTCAACCAGGCGCAGCGCTACATGGCGACCGCCAACGCCAAGGAGGCCGCGCGTTCCGCGAAGCTCTCCGCGATCCTCTGGCTGGTCTGGCCGGTGGTGCTGTTCTTCCCGATGTGGATGTCGCCGCTCCTGGTGGAGTCGGAGAAGGCCGACGGCTCGGACTCGTACGGGCTTATGACGGAACAGCTGCTGCCGCACGGACTGTTGGGGCTCGTCATCGTCGGCTTCTTCTCGCACACCATGGCCATGTGCTCGTCCGACGCCAACGCCATCGCCGCCGTCTTCACGCGGGACTGCGCGCCGGTGGTGTCGGCCAAGGCCCGCGCCTGGAACGAGCGTTCGGGCCTGATCGCGGCCCGGGTCACGACCGTGGTCTTCCTCGGCCTGTCCATGGCGGCGGCCACGCAGGTCAATTCCCCCGCGTTCGGGGACATCATCACCGTCGTGATCAAGTGGGTGGCCGGGCTGATGGGTCCGATGGCCATCCCGATGATGCTGGGGCTGCTGCGGCCGTTCCGCCGCTCCGGGCCGACGGCCGCGCTCACCAGCTGGGCCCTCGGCCTGCTCGCCTTCTGGCTGGTCAACTACCCCATCAGCTGGAACGTCGAGGGCGGCGTCCCGCTCCAGTACCAGGTGTCCATTCCGCTGGCGGTGTCGCTGGTCCTGTACATCGTGATCGGCTACATCAAGCCCGAGGACACGCCGGAGCGGGATGCGCTCATCGAGCGCATCAACACGGACGATGACGGCTCCGCGGGAGCGGTTGCCGTGCCCCTTCCTGCGGAGCCGCAGGACGGGGCGGTGACGCCCCGATAGGGGCGCCCCGCCAGGGGCGCGGGGAACTGCGCGAGCAACCACAGAAAAGCCGCGGGGGGGGGGGGGGGGGGGGCGCGGGCCGGCGGGGGCGGGGGGGGGGGGGGGGGGGGGCCGGGGCCCCCCGCCCCCCGCGGGGGGGCGCGCGCCGCCGCGGCGGGGGGGGGCGCCGCCCCGTGGGGCGCCCCCGCGGGGGGGGGGGGTGCGCGGCGCCCCCACCAACCTCACGCCGGCGGGGGGGGGGGGGGGCCCCCCCCCCCCCGCCACCGCGGCTTTTCGTGCGCTGAGCGCGCAGTTCCCCGCGCCCCTTAAGGGGCGCTCAGACCCCGGCGCGTTCCGGGGCGGCCACCGGGTCGGAACCCGCGACCTTCCGCAGGCGCGGCGTACGCGGGGCGTGGTGGGGCGTGAGGCCGACCAGGGCCACCGCGACGACCAGGACGAAGGCCGCGCCCGCGATGGCGAAGCTCAGCGTGAACTGGCTCTCCTGCGGCAGGGCGGGCATCCCGGCCGGGAGCGCGATGGTCTTCGACGCGAGCAGCGAGGTGATCATCGCGCTGGCGACGGCGCTGCCGACCGAGCGGGAGATGGAGTTGATGCCGTTGGCGATGCCCGTCTGGTGGGCCGGGACGCTGGCGACGATGAGCGCGGGCATCGAGGCATAGCCGAAGCTGATCGCCAGGCCGATGATCATGCCCGCGCCGATGACGGAAGCGCTGGTGCCGTGCGCCAGGGTCAGCCAGGCGAAGCCGGCGACACCGAAGGCGGCGCCGACGGCGAGGGTGACGCGGGCGCCGGCCCGGCGGACCAGGACGCCGCCGAACTGCGCGGCGACGAGCGAGACGATGGTGGTCGGCAGGAGGTAGACGACGGAGGCGCCGAGCACCGAGGCGCCGAAGCCGTACCCGGCGACGTCCTCGGGCATCTGCACGAGGTACGAGACGCCGATGAACTGGGCGAACATCGCGAAGCCGAGCAGCAGTCCGGCCAGGTTGGTGAAGAGGACCGGGCGGTGGGCGAACATCTTCATGTCGACCATCGGCTCCTTGACCTTCAGCTCGGTCAGGACCCAGACGGCCGCCATGACGACCGCGCCCGCGAAGGCGCCGAGGGTGCGGCCGGAGGACCAGCCCCACTCGTGGCCCTGCGAGATCGGCAGGAGCAGCAGGACGAGGAGCAGCGCCAGCGTGCCCGCGCCCAGCCAGTCGGTGCGGCCGCCGGTCTTCGAGCGGGAGGTGGGGACCACGGACACCACGCCGACGAGCGCCACCACGGCGAGGACGACCGCGAGCCAGAACACCCGGTGGTAGTCGGGGTCGGAGCCCTGGGTCAGCAGGCCCGCGCCGACGAGGGCGAGGCCGCTGCCGAACGCCAGGGTGCCGCTGACCAGCGCCATGGCGCCGGGCAGCCGGGCCGGCCTGATCTCCTCGCGGAGCACGGAGAGGGCGAGCGGGAAGATCGCCGTGGCGGCGCCCTGCATGATGCGGCCGACGATGAGCCAGGTCAGGGACGACGTGGTGGCGGCGAGCACGGAGCCCGCGATCATCACGAGCAGTACGCCGATGAGCGTGGGCTTCTTGCCGTGCTGGTCGCCGAAGCGGCCGAGCAGCGGGGTGAAGACGGCGGCCGAGAGAAGGGTGGCGGTGGTCACCCAGCTGACGCCGGACGTGGTGGCGTCCAGATCGTTCTGGATGATCGACAGGATCGGGACGACCAGCGTCTGCATCATCGAGACGACCATGGCGGCGAGGCCGAGGACCAGGACGAGGGCGGTCTGCCCGGTGGGTTTCGGCGGGGCCGCGTGCTGTGCGTGGGACACGGTGACTTCTTCTCTCCAGCTGCTCAACTACTTGAGTACCTCGATACTTGAGTGCTTCAAGTAACGTTGTCGAAGGTAAGGCTCAATAGTTGAGAACGTCAAGTTTCGTGGCGTAGGGTGACTCACATGCCAGGAATCCCACGTGCCACTCCACGCGTCGACACGGCCCAGCTCATGGAGCTGCTTGCGACGTCGCTCGGCGCCTACTACGGGGACTTCACGGAGGCCGCGGCGCGCGAGAACCTCACCGCGAGCCAGGGCAAGACGCTGAGCGTGCTGCGGCGTGGCCCCGCCGCGATGCGTGTCCTCGCCCAGACGCTGTCCTGCGACGCCTCGAACATGACCGGGCTCATCGACCGCCTGGAGAAGCGCGGCCTGGTCCGCCGGGAGCCGAGCCCCACCGACCGCCGCGTCAAGAACGTGCTGCTCACCGCCGAGGGCGAGCGGGCCGTCGACGCGCTGCGCGCCTCCATGCACACCACGACGGCCGCCCTGGACGCCCTGGACGACGACGAGCGGGCCACCCTGCACGACCTGCTGACCCGCACCTTCGCGGGCGCGAAGGACAAGTCCTAGCTGGTCACGCCCTCGGGTAGCGCGTCAGCCAGCCCGGGGACGAGAGGGCGGGGCCGTGCAGCGCGGGGCCCTGCGTCATCTCCATGGCGAAGTCGTCCGCCAGTTCCAGGATCGTGGGCCGGCCCTCCAGCTCCGTGAGCCATCCCGGCGGCAGCGCGGTCTCTCCGTGCAGCGCGCCGAGCAGCGCACCGCACAGCGCGCCGCAGGCCGCCGAGGGGCCGCCGTGGTTGACGGCGAGCCGCAGCCCGTGCCGGATGTCCTCGCCGACGAGCGCGCAGTACACGGCGCCGGCCAGCGCCCCCTCGGCCGTCCCGTCCGCCAGCAGCTCCGTCACGCGCGCGGGCGTGGGCATGCCCTGCCGTACGGCGCCCAGCGCGTGCCGGAGCGCGTCCGTGACGGCCTGGTGGCCGGGGCGGGTGGCGAGGAGCGCGAGGCACCGCTGGATCGCTCCGTCCAGGGACTCCCCGCGGGCGAGGCCGTGCACGATGACGGTGTGGGCGCCCGCCGCTAGGTACGCGGTGGGGTGGCCGTGCGTCTGGGCGGCGCCCTCGACGGCGAGCTGCAGCACGAGCTGCGGCTCCCAGCCGACGAGGAGGCCGATGGGCGCGGATCTGACGGCGGCCTCGGCGCCGCGCTCGCCGGGGTTCTTCGGGGCGTCGAGGGTGCCCATGGTCGCGTCGCCGAGTCCGACGAGGCAGGCGCGGGACGGGTCGCGCCGCGAGTACAGCCACTCCTCGCGGGCCAGCCAGCCGTCCTCCTTGCGCCGCTCGTCCGGGCCCCAGTCGCTCTGGGTGGCGGCCCAGCGGCGGTAGGCGCGGTGCAGGTCTGTGGGCGGGTGCCAGGCGCCGGTGTCGCGCCGCACCTGGGCGCGTATGAGTCCGTCGACGGTGAAGAGGGTGAGCTGGGTGGCGGCGGTGACGGCGCCGCGGCGGCCGTGCGCCGGGGCGATCTCGGTGAGCCCTTCGGCGCCGTGCGCCGCGCGGATCTCGTCGAGGGACAGCCGGTCGACGGGCGCACCCAGGGCGTCGCCGACGGCGGCACCGAGGAGCGTGCCGCGCACCCGGCTGCGGAAGTCCTGCTGCTCGGCGCGGCCCCAGACGCCGGTGGCTGCTGCGGTACCCACGCGGGCCTCCCTCCGTGCGGTGACGTGCGGTGACGTCCCTCGTCGCGCCTCGACCGTCGCGCCTCGACCGGTTGCGACTGCGCAGCACTGTAATCGAACAGGAAGGTTTGCTTCAGGCGGCAAGTGGTATGCGCGGAGTCGCCCTTGAGGTCGCTTTTGAACGACGTTCACGGGAGCTTCGCAGTCGCTACGAAATCACCGGTTCCCGGACATCGGCATGGCGTGCCCGGACGGCGTCCCGCGCCTCGGTGAGCCGGGCGAGGCGGGGCGCCAGGCGGGCGTGGTCGACGGCCGGGGACCGCGACAGACTCCTCAGGTAGGAGACCATCTCGGCCAGGTCGTCCCACTCCAGCTCCGGCAGGGCCGGGCCCAGGACGTGGGCGAGGTGGGTGTCGGCCGCGGCCCAGTCACCCCGGGCCGCCCCGGCCAGCGCATGCCCGAAGGCCCGCCACACCGGGTCCGCGGTCGGAGCCTCGGCCAGCTCGTCGACCCTGCGCCACAGGGGCGCGGCGGCGGCCGTGTCACCGGCGCAGGTCGCCACGAGGGCGAGCAGCACCTCGCCGAACTCGTCGTCCTCCGCCCGCACCCGCTGCGCCGCCGCGCGGGCGGCCGCCCACCGGCCCGCCCGGCAGTGCGCCTGGGCCAGCACCTCGGCGCCGGTGCCCCCGGTCGCCGCCTCGGGCGGCAGAGCGGCGAGCGCCCGGTCCGCGTCGCCCTGCCACAGGTGTACTTCGGCGGTCCGCGGCCGGGCCCAGTCCGCGTCCCCGCCGCTCTCCATGTAGGCGGCCAGGTCGGCCAGGGCCCGGTCCGTCCTGCCGGTGGCCAGCGCCAGAGCGGCCCGGGAGAAGAGGGCCCAGGTGAAACGCGGGTCCAGCTCGACGGCACGGTCCAGGTCGGCGAACGCGTCCTCGTAACGGCGCAGCCGGTGCAGGGTGATGCCCCGGCGGCAGAGCGCGGACGCGTACACGGGGTCCAGTTCGAGCGCCCGGTCCAGGTCCACGAGGGCTTCGTCGTACCGCTCCAGGGCGTAGAGCGTCTCGGCGCGGTGGTAGCGGATCCAGTCGGCGTCGGGTGAGAGCCGCACCGCCCGGTCGGCGTCCGCCAGGGCCCGTTCGTACTCCCCCATGTCGTGCAGCAGCATGGCGCGGCGGGCCCGCAGCCAGGCGTAGTCCGGGTCCTGCCGCACGGCCGTGTCCAGGTCGTCGAGGGCTTCCCGGAACTGCCCCAGGTGGTGCCGGGCCGCGCCACGGCTCCCGTACGCCGACCAGTTCCCCGCGTCGAGCTCGATCGCCCTGTCGTAGTCGGCGAGGGAGTCCTGCTCCCGGCCCGCCGAACACAGCATGTCGCCCCGGCTCCACAGGACCCAGCTGGAGTCGGGGGCCAGCTCCACCGCGCGGTCGCAGTCCTTGAGCGCCTGCTCGTACTCGCCGCGGTGGCCCCGCACCGCCGCCCGGTAGACGAGCGCCCACGCGTAGTCCGGCACGAGCCGCAGGGCGCCGTCGAGGTCGGCGAGGGCCGGTTCGTGCCGGCCGAGCGCGTAGTGGGCGGTGCCCCGGCTGCCCAGCGCCTCCACGTCCGAGGGGTCGAGTTCCAGCGCGCGGTCCAGGTCCTGGACCGCCTCTTCGAAGCGCCCGAGGACACGGCGGACCTCGCCCCGCATCGCGTAGTTCCTGGCGTCGTCCGGCGCGAGCTCCACCGCACGGTCGAGGGCGACGAGTGCGGTCGCCTCCTCGTCCATGTACCAGTACGTGACGCCTTTGCCGTAGTACGCCCGCTCCTGCCCGGGATCGAGCGCGATGGCCCGGTCGTACTCGGCGAGCGCCTCGGCATGAGCCCCGCTCTCCCGCAGGTCCCGCGCCCGGACCACCCGCGCGAACGCCTGCCCCCGCACGTCGAAACCCGCCCGGTCGAGGAGGAGTTGGAGCGCCGTGACGGGCCCGCCGTCCTCCAGTGCGCGCAGCAGGTCGCGGCCCCAGGCACCGGCCCGCGCCGACTCCGCGTCCTGGCCCGCGTCCACGAGCAGCTGTGCCCACCGCCGGGCCACCGCCGCGCCCGCGTCGCACGCGTCGACGACGTCCCGCAGGACGACCGGGAGCGCGTCACGGGGCGCCCCGCACAGCAGGTGGTACGACTCCGCGAGCCGCAGCTCCCGCCACTGCTCGTCGCCCCAGCACTCGCGCGGCGCGGGGCCCGGCGCGGCCTCCGCCCGCCATCCCGCGTACGCCTGCGCCAGCGAGCCGTGCAGCTCCGCCCAGCCGCGCGGCGAGCGGTGCCGCTGCAAGCGGAGCATGGGCGCGCGCACCACGTCGTGGTACTGGAGCCGGTCGCCGCGGTCGCTCACGAACGGCAGTCCGCGCAGCCAGGCGAAGATGCCCGGCACGTCCGCCGCCGCGCACACCCCGTCGACCGCCGCCGCGACCACGTCCGCGTCGAGCCGCCTGGGCAGCGCGCACGCCAGGGCGGAGGCGCGCCGCACCGGGTCCTGCTCCCACTTCAGGAAGCGCTCCACGGCCGTCGCGCTCGGGTCACCCACGTCGCACGGGTCGGCCGGGCGGTTCTCGGCGAGGGTGGAGACGAGGACGGGCAGGCCGCCGGAGAGGCGAAGCACCTCCTCGACGACCGGCTCCGCGACCACGCCCTTGCCCGCGAGGAGCCCACGGGACTCCTGCTCGGTGAAGGGTCCGAGCGGGACGTCCGTCACATAGTCCGCGTAGCCGCCCCAGCGGGCGGTGTCGAACGGCTGCTGGCCCGCGGTGACCACGACGACCTTGGCGGGCAGCGCGCCATGCCGGTCCGTGGTCATCACCTCGTGCAGCCAGCCGTCGAGGAACGGCGCCGTCCGCTCGTACGTGTCGAAGAACAGCACGATCCACGGCACCGCCTTCGCCGCCTGCGCCAGTTCCTTCAGGAGGACCGGGGTGAGGACGCGCTCCGGGGAGAGGACCAGCTGGACGTCCTCCTGGTTGCGGAAGCGCGCGCTGAGGCCGGCCCGGAGCCGGTCGGCGCCCTGCGCGAGCTGCGCCGGGTCGACCGCACCCGCGAGGGCGCCGACGCCGGGCACCATGCCGAGCCCGACGAGGCTCGCGCGGGCCGCCGTCATGCTCGCCGCGGAGGGAGCGGGCGAGGCCGGGGCGTCCGCGGCCGGCGGCGGGGGCGTGACCGGTATCGAGTCCGCTTCGTGGCGGCGCTCGCGGTGGGTGGTAAGCAGCTGGTCGAGGTCCTTCGACCGGCGTCCCTGGCGGGCGAACTCGGCGCTGATGGCGGCCATCGCCTCGGGGACACTGCTCACCCGCTCGTCGACGTACGCGGTCAGCGCGCCACGCTCGCGGGCGAGCTGCTCCAACTCGTGGACCAGGGACGTCTTGCCGACGCCCGCGTTGCCGTGGACGTGGAAGAGGAAGCGGTGGCGCAGGTCCGCGGGCGGCACGTCGAAGTTCTCCCGGAACGCCGCCAGTTCACCGCGCCGTCCGATAAAACCGGCCCGCCCCCTGCGGCGGATCAGCTCCTGCATGGACGGCTCGTCCGCGTCGGCCGACGCCATCGCAATCCCCCGTTCCGCACCGTCGCGCACCCTGCGTACACCCCTGACCAGTCTCCCCCGTCAGCCCGCGTCCGTCCCCAGAATCCGCTGCTTCTGCTCCCGCGCCCACCCGTACTCCGGGTCGATCCGCAGCGCCTCGTCGAGGGAGGCCAGCGCCTCATCCGTACGGTTCAGGGCTTCCAGGGACAGCGCCCTGCTGCCCCACGCCCACGCGTAGCCGGGGTCGAGGGCGACGGCCGTGTCGTACGCGGCGACGGCTTCCTCGTGGCGGCCCGCGAAGCGCAGGATGTCGCCGCGGTCGCCGTGGCTGCCGGGTGCGTCGGGGGCCAGTCCGAGGACGCGGTCCAGGTCGGCGAAGGCGCCCGGCAGGTCGCCGAGGGACTGCCGGACACGGGCCCTGCGCGCCAGCGCCCAGGGGTAGTCGGGCCACAGGTCGATCGCGCGGTCCAGGTCGTCCAGGGCCTCGCGGGGACGGCCGAGGACGAACTTGACCTGGCCACGGCTGGCCAGGGTCTGCGGCTCGCGCGGGTCGATGGCGTGCGCGCGGTCCAGCCAGGGCAGGGCCTCGTCCGGGCGGCCCATGCGGCGGTACGTCTCCCCGCGGTCCCGTGCCACCCACTCCGCGCCGGGCACCACCTCGTCGGCCGCGGCCAGGTGCCGCAGCGCCGTCTCGTACTCGCCGAGGGCGCGGTGGGTGACGGCGAGCCCGTGGTGGCCCCACTGGTCGCCGGGGTCCAGGGCGACGGCACGCTCGTGGTCGGCGAGGGCCTCGCGCAGCCTGCCGAGGAGGAAGAGCCGCAGACCGTGCGCGTTGTACGCGGCGACCCGGCCCGCGTCGTCGAGCCCGGCCCGCTCGAGGAAGAGCTCCAACACCCGCAGTGCGCCGAGCCGTTCGTCCGCGAGCGCCGTCCGGCAGTCGTCGGCCCACTCCCGCAGGTGGGCCGCGTCCGTGTCCTCGGCGGCGTCGGCCACCGCCCGCGCCCACTCGCGGGCCACCGCCGTGTCCACACGGCAGGCGTCGATGCCCTCGCGCAGCACCCCCGGCAGCGCGGCGCGCGGTGCCGCGCACAGCGAGTGGTAGAGCTCCTCGACGCGCAGAGCACGCCACTCCGGGCGCATCCACGGGCGGCCCGGCGCGCCCCGGAACTCCTCCTCCAACGCGGCACACCGTCGCGCGTACAGCCCGGCGAGGCGCGTGTGCCCCGAACTCCACAGCTCGGGAGCCGTGTTGCGGCGCAGGCGCAGCATCGGGGCGCGTACGACGTCGTGGTAGCGGGCGGTGCCCCTGCGGTCGGCCCGTACGAACGGCAGGGCGCGCAGCCACGCGTACAGCTCCGCGGGCTCGTCGCCGCCCCGGTGCGCCGCGGCCCGCACGATCTCCTCGTCGAGGCGCCGGGGCAGCGCGCAGTCCAGGGCCGCCGCGCGCCGCACCGGGTCCGGCTCACACTTCAGGAAGCGCTCCACGGCGGTGGCGCTCGGGTCGCCGACGTCGCCCGGTGCCGCGGGGCCCGTCCCGGCGAGGGTGGAGACGAGCACGGGCAGCCGCCCCGAGAGCCGCAGGACCTCGGCGACGACGGGTTCCTCGGTGACGCCCTTGGCGGCGAGCAGGCCGCGCGCCTCGGCCTCCGTGAAGGGCCGCAGCGGCAGTTCGGCGGCGAAGTCCGCGGCCCCGTCCCAGCGGTCGGGGTCGAGGGGGCGCTGGCCTGCGGTCACCACGACGACGTTGGCGGGGAGTTCGCCGTACCGGTCGGTCGTCATCACGTCGTACAGCCAGCGGTCGAGGTACGGCGCCGTCCGCTCGTACGTGTCGAAGAGCAGCACGAGCCACGGCACGGCGTCCGCCGCGCCGGCCAGCTCGTCCAGGAAGACCGGGGTCAGGACGCGCTCGGGCTCCAGGACCAGGCGTGCGTCCTCCTGGCTGCGGAAGCGGGCCCGCAGCCGGTCGGCGCCAAGGGCGATCCGGTCCGCGTCGACGACGCCGGCGAGGGCGCCCACCACCGGCACCATGCCGAGCCCGACGACACCGGCGCGGACCGCCGTCGCGCTGCCCGCCGACGGCGTCCCGGGCCCGGCCGGACCGGTCGGACCGGTCGGCCCTGCCGGTTCGCGGGCGGCGGCCAGGACGGCCTCGTGGGCGCGCTGCCGGTGCTGGGCGAGGGCGCGCTCCAGGGCTTTCATCGCCCGCCCCTGCTGTCCGAACTGCACGGCGATCTCGGCGAGGACCCCGGGGACGTCCGGCGCCCCGTCGTCCACATACCCGACGAACGCGCCCCGGTCAGCGGACAGTTGCCCGAGCTCGCGGACCAGCGACGTCTTGCCGACGCCCGCCGGGCCGTGCACGTGGAAGAGGAAGCGGTGCCGCTCGTCCTCCGGCGGCAGCTCGAAGTTCTCCCGGAACAGCCGGAGCTCCTCGCGCCGCCCCACGAAGCCCGCCCGCCGTCTGCGCCGGATGAGCTCCTGCATCGACACCCTCGCCCGCGCCATCCCGCCCCTCCCGTACACCCGGCCCGCGATCAGCGACCAGTCTCGCCCAGAACTCCGGCGGCGCGAGGTGAACAGCGGGCGTCATCCCCCGAACGTCCGGATCACGTAACGGAGTTCCTGTGCGTTACAACCTTCCCTTCCGAGCACCCGTCTCCCGTTACGTCACAGACGTTCCCGCACAGGAGGACCCGTGCCCCGCCGCACACTCATCAGTGCCATCGCCGTGGCCGCGCTGGCAGCCCCGCTCGCGATATCCGCCACCTCCGGTACGGCGGTGGCCGCACCGCAGCCGCCCCGCACGCCGGTGACCGACTTCAACCACGACGGGTACGCCGATCTCGCGGTCGCCGCGCCCGACGGCACCGTCGACGGCGTCGAGAAGGCGGGCTACGTCTCCGTCGTGTACGGCACGGCCACCGGCCCCGGTACGGCGAAGCACCAGCTCATCAGCCGGGCCACACCGGGCGTCCCTGGCGAGCTCGCCGGTACGTACGCCTTCGGCTACCAGATGGTCCCCGCCGACCTGGACGCCGACGGCTACACCGACCTGCTGGTGTCCGGCGGTGACGACAACGGCAACAAGGCGACCGTCCTGTGGGGCTCCAGGGACGGCCTGACCGGCAAGAACACCCTGCTGCCCCACCTCAACTCGGAGTTCGCGGCCGGCGACTTCAATGGTGACGGCAAGCGCGACCTCGTCGTCAACGACGTCCCGAACGACGACCCCGACGTCTCCGGGATGACCATCCAGTACGGCCCGTTCACCCGCGACGGCAAGCCCACCACGAAGGACAGCATCACCACGAGCGACGGCCCCTCCGGCCTCGCCTCCTTCATCACGGGCGACCTGACGGGCGACGGCGTCGACGACATCGTCACCACCCACGGCTTCGAGGAGATGACGCACGACGCCCGCTTCTGGAAGGGCGGCAGGAGCGGTGTCGCCCACACCTACAAGCCACTCGGCACGGCGTACAGCGGCACCGTCGGCGACGTCGACGGCGACGGGTACGGCGACCTGATCACCCGCGACATCGGCAGCGTCACCGAGGTGATCGACTCCGCGCCGGGCAGCATCACGATCCAGTACGGCAGCTCGACGGGCCCCACCGACGCCCGCAGGAAGGTCATCACCCAGGCCACCGCGGGTGTGCCCGGGGCGAGCGAGGAGAACGACGCGTTCGGCGCCTCCCTCAGCGCGGGCGACGTGAACGGCGACGGCAAGGCGGAGGTCGCCGTCGGCGTCCCCGGCGAGAGCCTCGACGCGAGCACCGGCACCGGCGCGGTCGTCCTGCTCAAGGGCGCCTCCAAGGCCGACGGCGGCATGACCGGCAAGGGCGCCGTCGCCTACAACCAGACCACCGCAGGAGTGCCCGGCGTCTCCGAGACCGGCGACGACTTCGGCCGCCGGGTCTCCCTCACCGACCTGAACAAGGACGGCAAGGCGGACCTGACCGCCACGGCTCCCGGCGAGGACGGCACGTACGCCGACTCGGGCTCCCTGTGGAACCTCTTCGGCTCCGCGGGCGGCCTGACCACGACGGGCGCGGGCACGCTCAGCCCGGTCAAGCTCGGCACCCCCGAGAAGGACGCGAAGTTCGGCCTGCGCCTCGTCGGCTGACCACCACCCCGGACCACCGCTCAGCAACGCAATAACCAGTAATCACAGTCACGATTTCCTCTGGAGGACCAGTGCGTCGCTCTCTCATCGCCGCCGTGGCCGTCGCCTCGCTCGCGGCCCCGCTCGCCCTCGCCACCGCCGGTACCGCGGCGGCCGCGCCCGTACCGTCCAAGGCCCCGGTCACCGACTTCAACCGCGACGGATACGCCGACCTCGCCATATCCGCGCCCGGCGGCTACGACGACGCCACCCCCGGCAGCGTCTCGATCGTCTACGGCTCCGCCTCGGGCCCGGACACCGCGCACGCCAAGACCATCAGCCGCGCCACGCCCGGCGTACCCGGCAACGCGGTGAACGGCGACCGGTTCGGCAACCAGACGGCCGCCGCCGACCTCGACGGCGACGGCTACACCGACCTCGTCGTCAACGGCGGCGGCAAGTCCGTCGTCCTGTGGGGCTCCGCCCAGGGCCTCACCGGCGAGGGCAGCGCCGAGCTGGCCTCGACCGGCGCGCAGGTCACCGCCGGTGACTTCAACGGCGACGGCAAGCGTGACCTGGTCACGGCCGAGTACCCGGAGCCCGAGGACCCGATGGACAACGACGACCAGGGCATGACCATCGCGTACGGCCCGTTCACGCGCGACGGGAAGGCCGCGAGCAGCCAGCAGGTCGTGACGAGCCAGACGTTCGGCCCCGGCGACTTCGTCACGGGTGACGTGACCGGCGACGGCGCCGACGACATCGTCACGAGCCACGGCTTCGAGGAGATGGCGCACAAGAGCCAGCTCTGGAAGGGCGGCAAGGACGGCGTGGCCACCACCTCGCAGAAGCTCGCGCCCTCCGTCGGCGGCGCGGTCGCGGACGTCGACGGCGACGGCTACGGCGACTTCGTCACCCGCGACATCGGCGACAACTTCGAGGACATGCCGTACCAGAAGGGCACGGTCCTGGTCCGCTATGGCTCGGCGTCCGGCCTCTCGGACCGCAGCGCGAAGATCACCCAGGACACCGCGGGCGTCCCCGGCGTCGGTGAGGACGGCGACGAGTTCGGCACGAACATCAGCGCGGGCGACGTGAACGGCGACGGCTTCGCGGACATCGCCGTCGGCGTCCCCGGCGAGGACATCGAGTCGGTCGCGGACGCCGGCAGCGTCGTCCTCCTCAAGGGCGCCCGCACCGGCCTCACCGGCACCGGCGCGCAGGCCTTCGACCAGTCCAAGGCCGATGTCCCGGGCGCCTCCGAGAAGAACGACAAGTTCGGCGGCCAGGTCCTGCTCTCCGACACGAACAAGGACGGCAAGGCCGACCTGACCGTCACCGCTCCCCTGGAGGACGGCACGTACGCCGACGCGGGCGCCGCCTGGCACCTGCGCGGCGCCACGGGCGGCCTGACCGTCACGGGCATCAAGTCCTTCGGCCCCGCGGCGCTCGGCGCGCCCGACAAGGGTGTCCGGTTCGGGGACTTCCTGGCTCGCTGAGCCCGATGACCTGAGCGACCACCGATGGACAGCGGGGACGGCCGGACAGACCCGGCCGTCCCCGTTCCCGTTGCCGTCTCAGCCCTCCACCACCGGCAGCAGCTCCGGCAAGTGGCCGTCCGAGGCCAGCGCCGCCCGCTGCCGCTCCTCCGGTACCTCCCCGTACAGGGTCGTGCGTGGCTTCGCGGGGCGGCCCGCCGCCTCCGCGATGGCGACGAGGTCCTCGATGGACCGGTAGGAACCGTAACTGGAGCCCGCCATGCGGGAGATGGTCTCCTCCATCAGGGTCCCTCCGAGGTCGTTCGCGCCGGAGCGGAGCATTTCGGCGGCGCCCTCCTGGCCCAGCTTCACCCAGCTGGTCTGGATGTTGGGGATGTGCGGGTGGAGCAGGATGCGCGCCATCGCCGTCACCGCGCGGTTGTCGCGGGTGGTCGGGCCGGGGCGGGCGATGCCCGCGAGGTAGACGGGCGCGTTCGTGTGGATGAAGGGCAGCGTCACGAACTCCGTGAACCCGCCCGTCTCCTGCTGGATGCCGGCCAGCGTGCGGAAGTGGCCGAGCCAGTGCCGGGGCTGGTCCACGTGGCCGTACATCATCGTGGACGAGGAGCGGATGCCCAGTTCGTGCGCGGTCTTGATGACCTCGATCCAGGTGGCCGTGGGCAGCTTGCCCTTGGTGAGGATCCACCGCACCTCGTCGTCGAGGATCTCCGCGGCCGTCCCGGGGATGGAGCCGAGGCCCGCCTCCTTCGCGGCGGTGAGCCACTCGCGGATGGAGAGGCCGGTGCGGGTGGCGCCGTTGACGACCTCCATCGGGGAGAACGCGTGCACATGCATGCCCGGCACGCGCTCCTTCACGGCCCGCGCGATGTCGAAGTAGGCGGTGCCCGGCAGGTCGGGGTGGATGCCGCCCTGCATGCACACCTCGACGGCGCCGACGTCCCAGGCCTGCGCGGCCCGGTCGGCGACCTGGTCGAGGGAGAGGGTGTAGGCGTCCGCGTCCGTCCTGCGCTGGGCGAAGGCGCAGAAGCGGCAGCCGGTGTAACAGACGTTGGTGAAGTTGATGTTGCGGGTGACGATGTACGTGACGTCGTCGCCGTTGACCGTCTTGCGGATGTCGTCCGCGACCGAGCAGAGCGCGTCGAGCGCGGGCCCGTCCGCGTGCAGCAGCGCCAGCGCCTCGTCGTCGGTCAGCTTCGTCGGGTCGTCGGCGGCCTGCTTCAGGGCCGCGCGTACGTCACCGTCGATGCGGGACGGCACCATGCCGGGCGCCGCCTGCTCGCGCAGGGCCTCCCAGTCGCCGTACACCTCGTCGAAGTCGTCGCGCCGGTCGGAGGTGCGGCCGTCGGTGTCGATGGTGCGGTGCAGGTCGGTGCGGCCGGAGGAGGCGACGTACCCCTCGTCGGGCTCCTGCCAGGGGTGGCCCTCGACCACCGCGTCGGGCCGCGCGAGACCGGTCTCCGGGTCGGCGAGCGCGCGCAGGTGCGGGAGGAGGCGCGGGTCGAGCCAGGGCTCGCCGCGCTGGACGAACTCCGGGTAGACGCAGAGCCGTTCGGCGAGCCGGAAGCCCGCGGCGGCGGACCGCTCGGCGAGCTCGTCGAGCTTCGGCCAGGGCTTCTCGGGGTTGACGTGGTCGATGGTGACGGGCGAGACGCCGCCCCAGTCGTCGATGCCGGCGCCGATCAGCCGCTCGTACTCCCCGGCGATGAGGTTCGGGGGAGCCTGGATGTTCCCGGCCGGACCCATGATGTGCCGGGCGACGGCGATCGTGGCGACCAGGTCGTCGATCTCCGCGTCGGGCATGCCGCGCATCGCCGTGTCCGGCTTGGCGCGGAAGTTCTGGATGATCAGCTCCTGGACGCCGTGGTACGAGCGGGCGACGCGGCGCAGCGCGAACAGCGAGTCGGCGCGCTCCTCGTACGTCTCGCCGATGCCGATGAGCAGCCCGCTGGTGAAGGGCACGGACGAGCGCCCCGCGTCCTCAAGGACCCGCAGCCGCACGGCCGGTTCCTTGTCCGGGGAGCCGTAGTGCGGCTGCCCCGGCTCGCTCCACAGCCGCTCGGACGTCGTCTCCAGCATCATGCCCATGCTGGGCGCGACGGGCTTGAGCCGCTGGAAGTCCGTCCACGTCATGACGCCCGGGTTGAGGTGCGGGAGCAGCCCCGTCTCCTCCAGGATGCGGATCGAGATGGCGCGGACGTACGCGATGGTGTCGTCGTACCCCTCGGCCTCCAGCCACTCGCGGGCCTCGGGCCAGCGGTCCTCGGGCTTGTCGCCGAGGGTGATCAGCGCTTCCTTGCAGCCGAGCTCGGCACCGCGCCGGGCGATGTCGAGCACCTCGTCCGGGGACATGAACATGCCGTGGCCGTCGCGGCGCAGCTTGCCGGGCACGGTCGCGAAGGTGCAGTAGTGGCACTTGTCGCGGCAGAGCCGGGTGAGCGGGATGAACACGCTCTTCGAGTACGTGATGACGCCCGGCCGCCCCGCCGCGTCGAGCCCCGCGTCCCGCACCCGGGCCGCGGACGCCGTGAGGTCGTCGAGGTCCGCGCCGCGCGCCTGCAGCAGGACGGCGGCCTCCGTGACGTCGAGCGCGACGCCGTCCCTGGCCCTTTTCAGCGCGCGGCGCATGGCGTTCGCGGTGGGTCGTCCGGCCTCGGGGGGCTGTGCGCTGTTGGTCATGTCTCCGAGCATACGAGCGAGAACACCCGTCTCCTCCAGATACTTCCGTCCCTTCTGCTCACGGGGCCACGTACCGTCCGAGCCCATCGAGCGCCGCGCACACCTCCGCCTCCCCGGCCGGCGGCAGCTGCACGATCACCTCGTCCACGCCCAGCTCCTCGTAGTACGCGAGCTTGCCCGGATCCGGCTCGACCGCCGTCACCGCCACATACAGGTCGTCGGCCCCGCGCCCCGCGTCCGCCCACGCCGACCTGAGCACGGGCAGCGCCTCGCGCAGGCCGCTGCCGCCGACGGGCATCCAGCCGTCCGCGTACTCCGCGACGTGCGCGAACAGGCCGGGCCCCGCGGCCCCGCCGATGAGCGTGCGCGGCCCGAACAGCGGCCCCTTCGCGAGCCGCTTCCTCGGCACCCGCCGCGGCTTCGGATGGACCTCGCTCGCCCGTACGCCGCCGAACTCGCTCTCGTACGCCTTCGGATGGTCCGCCCACAGCGCCCGCATGACCGCCATCCGGTCCCGCACGACCTTCCGGCGCCGCGGCCACGGGACGCCGTGGTCCTCGGCCTCCTCACGGTTCCAGCCGTAGCCGATGCCGAGGGTGACGCGGCCGCCGGAGAGGTGGTCGAGGGTCGCGATCTGCTTGGCGAGGTCGATGGGGTCGTGCTGGGCGACCAGCGCGATGTTCGTGCCGAGCACGATGCGGTCGGTGACGGCGGCGGCCTGCGCGAGGGCGACGAGGGGGCTGAGCATGCGGGCGCACTCGGGCGGCAGTTCACCGCCGGGGTAGGGCGTTTCGCGCGGGACCGGGATGTGGGTGTGCTCGGGGAGGTAGAGCCCGGCGAAGCCGCGCCGCTCCAGTTCCTGGGCCAGACGTGTCGGGGTGATCGTCCTGTCGGTCATGTGGAGCGTCGCGGAGATGCGCACGGAGCCCTCCGAGAGGTCGGGTCGGCGGGAGTGCCGGGGCGGGGGCCCTCTTCCTACCTCCGGAAAGTCGGTTGGTCCATGCCCGTGCGCTCATTAACCTGGCCCGCGTGAAGAGACGCCGCCAGAAGAAGCTGACCAGGGAGCTCGTGTACGCCGCGTCGCTCGGCGTGACGCGCGAGGTCCGCACCTTGCTGAACCGCGGCGCCGACCCCGAACTCCCCGACGCGGACGGCACGACGCCCCTGTACGCCGCCTCGGTGCACGGCGCCGCCGACACCGTGCGGGTCCTGCTGCGGGCGGGCGCCCGGCCCGACACCGAGAGCCGCGGCCTCACCGACGGCACGCCGCTCTGCGGGGCCGCCGCCTGGGGCCACGTCGACACGGTCCGCGAACTCCTCGCGCACGGCGCCGACCCGAACCTCCGCGAGGACGACGGCACGGGTGGCTCGCCCCTGCGCTGGGCCCGCCAGGGCGCATCGGGCCCGCACCCGGAGACGGAGGCGGTCTTGGTCGCGGCAGGGGCGACGGAGACGCCGCGGGCCGCTGGCTAGGCTGCCCGCATGGTCACCGAAGAGAGCACAGGCAGCACAGGCACACCCGAAGCGCCCGTCACGTTCATCAACGTCTTCGAGATCGAGGCCGACGACGTGGACGCGTTCGTGGCGAAGTGGGAGGAGCGGGCCCGCCTCATGCGGGACAAGCCCGGCTTCATCGACTCCCGCATGCACCGGGCCCGTTCGACGGAGTCCCGCTTCCAGCTCGTCAACGTCTCCCACTGGGAGACCCGCGAGGCATGGGAGGCGGCCACCTCGGACCCGGCCTTCACGTCCCGCACGCAGGCCGCCCGCGAGCAGACCACCCGCCCGGTCACGCCGAACGCCGCGGTGTACGACGTAGTGGTGGAACTGACGGCGCCATAGGGCCAGGCCCACATAGAGCCACGCCCGCACGGGGCAAGGTCCACCGGGTGGAAAACCGTCACTCGCCTTCCCTTGCCGCGCAGTTCACGGCTCAATACCAGGGTTGCACGCACCACCCACGTCACCACCGACACCCTGGGGAGCCGCAGCATGTGTGAGGACGTACACCAGCCGGAGACGCGCGGGCCGAACCGGCGCGGACTGTTCGTGACGGGAGCCGCCGCCGCGATTACGTTGGGCAGCGTGAGCTTCGCAAGCGGCGCCGAGCGGCGCGCTCCCGCGGGGGACAGGGCGCCGGGGAGCAAGGAGACGAGAACGGTCCGCGGGACGCTCCCGCCCGGCTCCCCCGACTTCGTGTACCTGCCGGTCGAAGTCCCGGACGGAGTACGCGAGTTCCACGCCTCGTACACCTACCAGAAGCCGACCGTGCCACCCGGCACCCAGGGCAACGCCCTCGACATCGGCGTCTTCGACGAGCGCGGCACGGAGCTCGGCGGCAAGGGCTTCCGCGGCTGGTCGGGCGGCGCCCGCACGGAGTTCTTCATCCGCGCCGACGACGCGACGCCCGGCTACATCCCGGGCCGGATCCGCGCGGGCACCTGGAACATCGCGCTCGGCCCGTACACGGTCGCGCCCGAGGGCCTCCCGTACGAGGTGACGATCACCCTCACCTACGGCGCGCCGGGCCGCACCCCGAAGCCCGTCTACCCGCCGGAGCGCGCGAAGGGCCGCGGCCGCGCCTGGTACCGCGGCGACTGCCACCTGCACTCCGTGTACTCGGACGGCAGGCGCACCCTCGCCGAGATCGCCGCCCTGGCGCGCGCGGCGGGCCTCGACTTCATCAACAGCTCCGAGCACAACACGCACTCGGCGCACGCGCACTGGGCCGAGCACGCGGGCGACGACCTCCTGATCATGCTCGGCGAGGAGGTGACGACGCGCAACGGCCACCTGGTCGCCCTCGGCACGGACCCCGGCACGTTCGTCGACTGGCGCTACCGTGCCCGCGACAACCGCTTCGGCAGGTACGCCCGCCGGATCCGCGACGCGGGCGGCCTCGTCGTCCCCGCCCACCCCCACGCCACCTGCGTCGGTTGCAACTGGAAGTTCGGCTTCGGCGAGGCGGACGCGGTCGAGGTGTGGAACGGCGCGTACACGCCCGACGACGAGGTCTCCCTCGCCGACTGGGACAGCATGCTCGTCGCGTCCGTGCGCGGCGGCAGGCCCTGGATCCCCGCCATGGGCAACAGCGACGCGCACCGCGACCCCGACCGCATCGGCGGCCCGCAGACCGTCGTCCTCGCCGACGACCTGACCCGCGAGGCCATCCAGGACGGCATCCGCCGCGGCCGCTCCTACATCGCCGAGTCCAAGTCCGTCGAGCTCACCTTCACGGCCGCGGGCGGCAAGGGCAGGCACGCGGGAATCGGCGGCCGCCTCGACGTCGCCCGCGACGCCCCCGTCACGGTCCGCCTGGACATCAAGGGCGCCCCCGGCTGCACCCCCCGCTTCGTCACCGACCAGGGCGTCCTGCACACGGGCCCCACCCTTCCCGCCTCCGGCACCGGCACGCTGGAATGGCGCACGACGGCGTCCTACGCCGCCTACGTACGAGCGGAAGTCCGCCACGCCCCGGTGACACCGGGCCTCCCGGGCCCCCTGTGCGCGTTCACGAATCCGATCTTCCTGGGCGACTAGGGCGACCCGGCCACCCCGGCCCGGCTGGGGTGATCCCTCACCCCGGCCAGACCACCGACTGCAGTTCGCTGTACGCGTGCAGGGCGTACGAGCCCACGTCGCGGCCCACGCCGCTCTTCTTGAAGCCGCCGAACGGGGCCTCCATGTTGCGGCCGATCGTGTTGACGCCGACGCCGCCCGCGCGCAGGCGGTGGGCGACGCGGAAGGCGCGGGCGATGTCGCCGGACCAGACGTAGTCGATGAGGCCGTAGTCGCTGTCGTTGGCGAGGGCTATGGCGGTCTCCTCGGCCTCGTCGGGGGTGGTGGCGTCGAAGGGGACGGCGGAGACCACCGGGCCGAAGATCTCCTCGCGGACCACCCGCATGTCGGGTGTGCAGTCGGCGAGGAGGGTGGGGGCGACGTAGAAGCCGGTCGTGAGCGGTGGGCGTGCGCCGCCCGTGACGACGCGTGCTCCCTCCTTGCGGGCGTCCTCGACGTACGCCTCGATGCGGTCGCGGTGTGCGGCGGAGATCACCGGGCCGACGACGGTGCCGGGCGCTGCGGGGTCGCCGACCGTCAGGTACCCGGCGTAGGCGGTGAGCTTGTCCAGCAGCTCCTCGTACACGGCCCGTTGGACGATGACGCGCGTCGGGGCCGTGCAGATCTGGCCGCTGTAGAAGGAGAACGTCGTGCCGATCCCGGCCACCGCCGCGTCGAGGTCCGCGTCGTCGAGGACGATCGCCGCGCCCTTCCCGCCGAGCTCCATCAGCTGCCGTTTCAGGTCGCGGCCGCACACCTCGCCGATGCGCTGTCCGACGGCGGTCGAGCCGGTGAAGCTGACCATGTCGACGTCCGGGGAGGCGACGGCCGTCTCGCCGACGGCCACGTCCGTGCCGGAGACGACGTTCACGACGCCGGGCGGGACGCCCGCCTCCTCCAGGGCCGCCGCCATCCCGTACACCGACAGCGGGTCCTGCGGCGCCGGTTTCACGACGACCGTGTTGCCCATCGCGAGGGCGGGCGCCACCTTGCCCGCGGGGTTGGCCCACGGGTTGTTGTAGGAGGTGATGCAGGTGACGACGCCGACGGGGCGGCGGACGGCGAGCGCCCCCATGACACCGGCCCTCCCCATGGGCCCTGCCTCGTTGATCTGCGGCGGGAGCGCCGACTCGACCGGCTCCAGCGCCCCCTTCGCGTACCGCTCGAAGCGCGAGACCGCCACCGCCACCTGCATGCCGCGCGCGGTCGCGGCTGTGGCGCCGCTCTCGGCCCGCGCGAGTTCCGCGTACGCGGTGGAGTCGCGGCGCAGGATCGCGGCGGTGCGGGACAGTACCGCCGCGCGCTCCTCGGGCGTCGTGCGCGACCAGCTCGCGAAGGCCTCGCGAGCCGCCGCCGTGGCCGCCAGGACCTGCTCGGTGCTCGCCTCGGGCGCGAGACCGACGACCTGCTCGGTCGCCGGGTTCACCACCTCGTGATGACCGCGGTCGGGCTCGACCCACTCCCCGCCGATGAACAGCCGCCGCGCCCGCCCGGGTTCACTCACTTGGTGCTCACCGTCCGCGTGTCGCGCCCCGAGCGCAGCACCTTGCCCGGCACGGCGCCGGTCACCACGTCCTCGCGGATCGTCTCGACCCCGTTGACCCAGACCGCGTTGACGCCGATCGCCTTCGAGTCCAGGCGTGGGCTGTCGCCGGGCAGGTCGTGGACGAGGGTGGCCTTGCCCGCGTCGATGAGCTCGGGGTCGAAGAGGACGAGGTCGGCGTGGTAGCCCTCGGCGATCCGGCCACGCTCGCGAAGCCCGAAGAGCTGGGCCGGGTCGTCGGTGAGCATCTTCACAGCCTGTTCGAGGCTCGCCAGCTTCCGGCCGCGCAGGCAGTCACCGATGAACCGGGTCGTGTACGGGGCGCCGCACATGCGGTCCAGATGCGCGCCCGCGTCGGAGCCGCCCAGCATGACGTCCTCGTGCTGCCAGGTCTCGGCGCGCAGGGCCCACGAGTCGGGGTCGTTGTCGGTGGGCATGGGCCACAGGACGGTGCGGAGGTCGTCGGCCGCGCAGATCCCGACCAGGCACTCGAACGGCTCCTGTCCGCGCTCCGCCGCGATGTCGCCGACGACGCGGCCGGTGAGGCCTTCGTTCGCCGCCGAGTACGTGTCTCCGATGACGTACCGGTCGAAGCGGGAGAGCCGCCGGAAGACGCCCGCCTCCTTGCTGCCCGCACGCCGCAGCATCTCGGCGCGCACGTCCGGGTCGCGCAGCTTCGCGATCCGTTCGGGCACGGGCAGGCCGAGGATGTCGCCCCAGCCCGGGATGAGGTTGAGGGCGCAGAACGTGCCGAGCGACATGTTCATGGGCGTGAGGATCGGCATGGTGAGCGCGACGACGCGGCCGCCGGCCTTGCGGGCGCGCTCACTCGGCACGAGCTGGCGGGGCACGCGTTCGGGGACGGCGGCGTCGATGGTGAGCACGTTCCAGTTGAGCGGCCTGCCCGCCGCCGCGCTCATCTCCACGAGCAGGTCGACCTCGTCGTCGCTGAACTGGTCGAGACACCCCGCGACGATGGCTTCTATCTGCGTGCCCTCGTGCTCGCCGACGGCCCGGGACAGCGCGAGGAGCTCGTCGGCCTTCGCGTGCCGCGAGGCGACGGGCTGCCCGTCGCCGTCCGAGTGGGTGGACGACTGGGTGGTGGAGAGCCCCCAGGCCCCCGCGTCCATGGCCGCGTGGAGGAGGCTCAGCATCTCCTCCAGCTGGTCGCGGGTGGGCTGCCCTCCGACGGCATCCGGCCCCATCACGTACCGGCGCAGCGCGCAGTGCCCCACCATGAACCCCGCGTTGACGGCGATGCGCCCGTCGAGGGCGTCCAGATACTCCCCGAACGAACTCCACGACCAGGGCGTGCCCTCCTCGAGCGCCACCAGCGACATCCCCTCGACCTTCGACATCATCCGCCGCGTGTAGTCGGCGTCGCCGGGCCGGTCCGGATGCAGGGGCGCGAGCGTGAACCCGCAGTTGCCGCCCGCGACCGTCGTCACGCCGTGGTTGAGCGACGGCGTCGCGTACGGGTCCCAGAACAGCTGGGCGTCGTAATGCGTATGCGGATCGACGAACCCGGGCGCGAGGACCCGCCCCCGCGCGTCCTCACTGGTCCTGGCCTCCTCGCCGACGCTGCCGGGCTCGGTGACGACGGCGATCCGCCCGTCCCGTATCCCGACATCGGCGACGCGCGCGGGGGCGCCGGTCCCGTCGACGACGGTCGCGCCCTGGATGAGGTGGTCGAGCATGACGGGAGGTCCCCTTTCGGAAGGCGTAAGGAATTCAGCCCGTCCGGCGTTTGAGGACGAGCCCGCAGGGCGATGGACGGGGTCCGGGGCGGGGCCCCGTGTCGGCAACCACCACCCCGCCCCCGCCCCCGCAAGGGCCCCGGCCTCCGTCCGGGAGGGGAAGCCGGGGCGGTCGGAGGACTACGCCCCGGCAGCCTGCCGGAACCGCGTAGTGCGGTGGACGGGATCCGTGTCGATCTTCGGAATCACGTGCTCACCGATCAGCCGGATCGTGTTCTTCGTGTCCTCGGGCGACACTCCGATCGGCAGCCCGAAGCTGAGCTGGTCCGCCCCGGCCTGCTCCCACCGCTTGCACTGGGTGAGCACCTCGTCCGGATCGCCGCAGATCATCAGCTCCTCGGCGATGAGGAGCTCGATGAGCTCCTCGGTGTACTCGGGGAGCAGCTCGGGCCACTCGGGAATGCCCTCGGGCCGCGGGAACGTGTCGTGGTAGCGGAAGAGCAGCGACTGCAGGTAGTTGAGCCCGCCGCAGACGGCGATCTCGACGGCCTTGGCGTGCGTCTCCGCACAGATCGCCGTGGACGTCACCATGACGTTGTCGTTGACGAAGCCGCCGATCGCCTCCGCCTCCTTCACGGCCGTCTTGTACGACTCGACGACCCACTCCATGTCGGAGACCTTCTGCACGCTGAAGCCGAGGACGCCGAGCCCCTTCTTGCCCGCCATGGCGTACGAGGAGGGGGACCCGGCGGCGTACCACATGGCCGGGTGCGACTTCCCGTACGGCTTGGGGAGGATCTTGCGCGGCGGCAGCGACCAGTGTTTGCCCTGGAAGCCTACGTACTCGTCCTGGAGCCACATCTTGGGGAATTCGGCGATGGTCTCTTCCCATATCTCCTTGGTGTGGTTCATGTCCGTGATGCCCGGCATGAAGCCGAGGATCTCGTGCGAACCGGCACCGCGCCCCGTCCCGAACTCGAAGCGCCCTTCGGAGAGGTGGTCGAGCATGGCGACCTTCTCGGCGACCTTCACCGGGTGGTTCACGGGCGCGAGCGGGTTGAAGATGCCCGAGCCGAGGTGGATGCGGTCGGTGGCGTGGGCGAGGTATCCGAGGAAGACGTCGTTGGCGGAGAGGTGTGAGTACTCCTCCAGGAAGTGGTGCTCGGACGCCCAGGCGTATTTGAAGCCGGACTTGTCCGCCTGGATGACGTACTCGGTCTCCTCGATGAGCGCCTTGTGCTCCGCTTCGGGGTCGACCTTGGCCCGCTGGGCGGGCACGTATCCCTGTACAAAGAGACCGAATTCCAAGGAGGTTCACCGTCCTCGTGAGGTCCGACGGTTTCTGACGAACCGTCAGATTGCGATGCGTCGACTGTTCCACCGCCCCGGGAGGCCGTCAAGGGGCGCGGGCCCGGCTCGCTGACGTAGCGTCAGATGACGCTCACCCCGGCCAGCCACCCCCCGTCGATGACGAACGGCTGGCCTGTGATGTACGCCGAGTCCTCCCCGGTCAGGAAGAGCGCGAGGGCGGCCACCTCCTCGGGCCGGCCGACCCGGCCGAGCGGCACGAGCTTCTTGTAGAGCCCGGCGACCGCCTCCCGCGCCTCCGTGGGGTCGGCGGTGGGGTCCAGCTGCGCGGGATTGGTCATGGGGGTGTCGACGGCCCCCGGGCACACGGCGTTGACGCGGATGCCCTTGGCGGCCAGCTCCAGGGCCGCGACCCGGGTGAGCCCGAGGATGGCGTGCTTGGTCGCGGCGTACGCGCCCACGTACGCCATGCCCGTGAGCGCCGTGTACGAGGCGGTGTTCACGATCGTGCCGCCGCCCGCCGAGCCGATCTCGGGAGCGACGGTACGGATGCCGAGGAAGCAGCCGATCTGGTTGACCTGGATGATCTGCTGGAACTCTTCGAGGGGCGTGCTGACGATTTCGTTGAACCGGAGGATGCCGGCGTTGTTCACGAGCCCGTCGATCTTCCCGAAGGTGTCCTTCGCGATGGCCGTGGCGGCCTGCCAGTCCGCCTCTGCTCCTACGTCCAGGTGGACGTAGACCGCGGAGTCCTCACCCAGCTCCTTGGCGAGCGCCTCGCCCTGCTCGTCGAGCACGTCGGCGATGAGTACGCGGGCGCCCTCCTCCACGAAGAGGCGCGCCTCCTGCTCGCCCTGTCCGCGCGCGGCGCCGGTCACGATGACGACGCGGCCGTCCAGCTTGCCCATGTCCTGCTCCCTGCTCTCGTCACTCTCGTCGTCAGTCGTTGAGGTTCGGGGCCACGTCGGCGGCGAAGGCCGCCATCTGGTCGGTGAGTTCGGTACGGCTCCGGGTGCGGAAGCGCACCTGGATCTGGTCGACGCCCATCGCGGCGTACTCGCGCAGGGACTCGGCGAGGGCCTCGGGCTTCCCGGAGAGCGTGCGGCGGCCCACGGGGTGGGCGGGCTCCCCCACGTACAGCACCTCGGTGATGGCGCCCACGGTGACCGGCTCCCGGACCCCCGCCTCCTCGCGCAGTTGCTTGAGCCGGGCTATCTGCGCGGGCAGCGCGTCGCGCAGGTCGCCCTGCGGCAGCCAGCCGTCGCCGCGGGTGGCCGCCCTGCGCACGGCGGCGGGCGATGAGCCGCCGACCCAGATGGGGACGCGGGCCTGGGCGGGGCGTGGCCGCTGCGCGAGATCCTGGAAGCCGAAGCGCCGGCCGTGGTGTGCGGGGTACTCGTCCGGGCCGAGGGCCGCCCTGAGCGCGTCCACGGTCTCGTCGAGGATCTGGCCCCGCCGCGCGAACTCGACGCCGAGCGCCTCGAATTCCTCCTGTACGTGTCCCGCGCCGACCCCGAGGATCAGACGCCCGGCGCTGAGCCGGTCCAGGGTGGCGTACTGCTTGGCGGAGAGGAGCGGGTGCCGGAGCCCGACGATGGCGACGTGACTCATGAGGCGGACGTTCTCGGTGACGGCGGCGAGGTGGGCGAGGGTCGCGACGGGGTCGTACCAGACGGTGCCCATCGCGTCGGCGAGGCGGCGGGGGATCGCGACGTGGTCGCAGGTGGCGAGGTAGGCGAAGCCGGTGCGGTCGGCGGTGCGGGCGATCTCCACGAGGTCCTCGGGGCCGGCTTCGGCCTCCCATGGCTCGGCGTACAGCGGGCTCTGCGACTGGACCGGCAACTGCATTCCGTAGACGACCACGGGCGCCTCCACGCTCTCCGTCTTGACCTGACGCCCCGTCATGCAAGGCGCTGGGCCATAGTCGTAGCTGACGCTGCGTCAGACAAGGGTTCTGGCGGGGCGCGCTTGGCGGGTGCGGGTGGCGCCTATTGCCCGTCTGTGGGGCGGGGGCGCGGGGGTATGTGCGTACTCGCCATCCCTGCGCCACGCCTCAAGTCCAAAGACGCCAGAGTGCGCTCGGTGCTCCGTTCGCACATACCCCCACACCCCCTCGGGAGCGTGTGCGGCTGCGCCCCGGTGGGGCGACTCGCTCCTACTCCCGCGGGGCGTCGCGGGGTGCACGGGCGGGTGGGTGGGATACATCCGCCGCGAAGCGGCGGGCTCGGTGCTCCTACCCCCACAGGACGTCGCGGGGCACACCCCGCTCCTACCCCCGCGGGACGTCGCCGGGCGCACCGGCACCCGCCCCAGGCCAGAGGCCAGCCCCCGTAAGGCCGAGAAGCTCGACCGCGTTGCCGCGGACGATGCGGTCGACGACGCCGGGGTCGAGGTGCCCCATCTGCGCCTCCCCGACCTCCCGCGACTTGGGCCAGGTCGAGTCGGAGTGCGGATAGTCCGTCTCGTACAGCACGTTCCCCACCCCGATGGAGTCGAGATTGCGCAACCCGAACGCGTCATCGAAGAAGCAGCCGTATACGTGCTCGGTGAAGAGTTCGGACGGCGGTCGCGTGACCTTGTCCGCGACCCCGCCCCACCCCCGGTTCTCCTCCCACACGACGTCCGCGCGCTCGAGGATGTAGGGGATCCAGCCGATCTGCCCCTCGGCGTACATGACCTTCAGGCGGGGGAAGCGTTCGAACTTGCCGCTCATCAGCCAATCGACCATCGAGAAGCAGCAGTTGGCGAAGGTGATCGTGGAGCCGACGGCGGGCGGCGCGTCCGCCGACGTGGACGGCATCTTGCTGGACGAGCCGATGTGCATGGCGACGACCGTGCCGGTCTCGTCGCAGGCGCGCAGGAAGGGGTCCCACTCGTCGGTGTGGATGGACGGCAGTCCGAGGTGGGGCGGGATCTCGGAGAAGGCGACGGCCCGTACGCCCCGCGCGGCGTTCCGCCGTACCTCCGCGGCGGCGAGCTCCGCGTCCCAGAGCGGAATGAGGGTGAGCGGTATGAGGCGGCCGTGGGCCTCGGGCCCGCACCACTCCTCCACCATCCAGTCGTTGTACGCCTGGACGCTGAGCAGGGCGAGCTCCCGGTCCTTCGCCTCGGTGAACGTCTGCCCGCAGAAGCGCGGGAAGGTGGGGAAGCAGAGGGCGGACTGGACGTGGTTGACGTCCATGTCGGCGAGCCGGTCGGGGACGGAGAAGGACCCGGGCCGCATCTGCTCGTACGTGATGACCTCGAGTTTGATCTCGTCCCTGGCGTAGCCGACCGCGGTGTCGAGGCGGGTGAGGGGGCGGTGCAGGTCCTCGTAGATCCACCAGTCCCCGATGGGCCCGTCCTCGCCCTGCTCGCCCATGACGGGGGCGAATTTCCCGCCCAGGAAGGACATTTCCCGCAGCGGGGCGCGGACGATCCTGGGGCCGCGGTCCTGGTACTTGGACGGGAGCCGGTCCCGCCAGACGCTGGGGGGTTCGACCGTGTGGTCGTCCACCGAGATGATCTTCGGGAAGGGCTGCGGGACGGTCTGCGGGCCGGGCTGCGAGAAGGTCTGCGGGCTCTCCGTGGTCTCCATGAGGCTCACGGTAGCGCCGATCTGACGACCCGTCAGCTGGCTGTGATGCGGAATGTCGTGCGAGGACCCTGTGAGAGCCGTCTCCCACGGCTGACGCATCCGCCATGGACAAGGCAAACTGGCGGGGAGCAAGAACCGGGCACGGAACCACAGCACCACAGAGCAGCAGAGCCACACAGCAACAGAGCCACAGGCATACGCACCACCGCGGGCGGGCAGACCCGCGACCGGCAGGATTGGGAACGGCAGGGCGGCAGGGGGAGCGATGGTCGATGTACCGCGCGTACCGGAGCAGCGGCGTCCGGCCTCGGGGGACACCCCCGGGGAGCGGACCGAGGGGCACCCCCCCGAGGTTCGGACGCCGCGCTTCAGCGTGCTCGGACCGGTGCGCGCGTGGCACGGCTCGGAACAGCTCAACACCGGATCCCCCCAGCAGAGGGCGCTGCTCGCGGCCCTCCTCCTGCGGGACGGCCGCACGGCCACCGCGTCGGAGCTGATCGACGCGCTCTGGGGCGAGGAGCCGCCGTCGCAGGCGCTGGCAGCGGTACGTACGTACGCGTCCCGGCTCCGCAAGGTGCTGCCTGCCGGCGTCCTCGTCAGCGAGTCCGGCGGCTATGCCGTCCAGGTCGGGGACGGCGCCCTCGACCTGGCCGTGGCGGAGGACCTCTGGGCGGCGGCCGAGAAGGCCCGCAGCGTCGGCGACCTCTGCCAGGCGCGCACGCTGGTGAACAAGGCACTGGGGCTCTGGGACGGCGAGCCTTTGGCCAACGTTCCCGGTCCCTACGCGGACACCCAGCGCACCCGCCTCGACGAGTGGCGCCTGCAGCTCGTCGAGACCCGCCTGGACATGGACCTCGAACAGGGCTGCCACGCGGAGGCGGTGTCGGAGCTGACGGCCCTGACGGCGGCGCACCCGCTGCGGGAGCGGCTGCGCGAGCTGCTGATGCTGGCGCTCTACCGCAGCGGTCGCCAGGCGGAGGCCCTCGCCGTCTACGCGGACACGCGCCGCCTGCTCGCCGACGAACTCGGCGTGGACCCGCGACCGGGCCTCAAGGAGCTCCAGCAGCGCATCCTCCAGGCCGACCCCGCCCTCGCCGAGCCCGCCGCCCCCGACCAGGAACCGGCGACGACGGCGGTACGCCCGGCACAGCTCCCGGCGACCGTCCCCGACTTCACGGGGCGCGCGTCCTTCGTTGACGAACTGAGTGACATCCTCTCCACCTCCGAGGGCCGCGTGATGGCGGTCTCGGCGCTCGCGGGCATCGGCGGCGTCGGCAAGACGACCCTCGCCGTCCACGTCGCGCACGTCGCGCGCACCCACTTCCCCGACGGCCAGCTGTACGTGGACCTCCAGGGCGCGGGCGCGCGGGCCGCCGAACCGGAGACGGTCCTCGGCGCCTTCCTGCGCGCCCTCGGCACGGCCGACTCGGCGATCCCGGACTCCCTGGAGGAGCGGGCGGCCCTGTACCGCTCGGTCCTGGCCGGCCGCAGGATCCTCGTCCTCCTGGACAACGCGCGCGACGCGGCCCAGGTCCGCCCGCTGCTCCCCGGCATGGAAGGCTGCGCGGCCCTGGTGACCAGCCGCGTCCGCATGGTCGACCTGGCGGGCGCGCACCTGATCGACCTGGACGTGATGTCCCCCGAGGAGGCCCTTCTCCTCTTCACCCGCATCGTCGGCGAGGAGCGGGTGACGTCCGAGCGCGAGGCCGCCCTCGACGTGGTGGCGGCCTGCGGTTTCCTGCCGCTCGCCATCCGGATCGCGGCGTCCCGCCTCGCGGCCCGCCGCACCTGGACGGTCTCCACGCTCGCGGCGAAGCTGGCGGACGAGCGGCGGCGCCTCGACGAGCTCCAGGCGGGCGACCTCGCGGTCAAGGCGACCTTCGAGCTGGGCTACGGCCAGCTGGAGCCGGCCCAGGCCCGCGCCTTCCGCCTCCTCGGCCTCGCCGACGGCCCCGACCTCTCCCTCGCGGCCGCCGCGGCGGTCCTCGACCTCCCCCTGGAGGAGACGGAGGACCTCCTGGAATCCCTGGTCGACACGTCCCTGGTGGAATCCGCCGCCCCCGGCCGCTACCGCTACCACGACCTCGTACGCCTCTACGCGCGTGCATGCGCCGAACGCGACGAGCAGCCCCCCAGCGAGCGGGACGCGGCGATGTCGCGGTTGCTGGACTTCTATCTGGCGTCGGCGGCGCGGGTCTACGCGATCGAACGCCCCGGCGACCGCACGGTGGACCACCTGGCGCCGACGCAGCACGCGGGCCAGGACTTCACGGACGACACGAAGGCCCTGGACTGGCTCCACTCGGAGGCGGCCTGCATCCTGGCCTGCGTCCAGCAGTCCCTGGGCGCGGGGACGCTGCGGCGGGCGGTGGACCTGCTCCTTGCCTCCAAGGATCTGGCGGAGTCGGGGGCGAGTTCGCTGCGGTACGAGGCGGCGACGTGCGCGGCACGGGACGCGGCGGCGGAGGTGGGCGATGCCCGTGCCGAGGGCCGCGCGCGGGTGACGCTGGCCCAAGTGCACAGCAACGCGGGGCGGTTCGACGAGGGCAAGCTGGAGGCGGAGCGGGCGCTGGCGCTCGAGGGCACCGCGAACGACCCGTGGACCAGCAGCAACGCGCCGAACGAACTGGGGATCATCGGCAACTGCACCAACCAGCTGGAGGCCAGCGAGGCCTACCTGCTCCGGGCGATCGAGGCCTTCCGCGCCGACGGCAACCGGCCGGGTGAGGCGAGCGCCCTCTGCAACCTCTCCCGCGCCCTCGTCGACCTGGGCCGCACGGCGAAGGCCATCGAGCTCGCCCGGCAGGGCATCGCCATCTACGACGACCTCGGTCTCACGTTCCGGCTGGCCAATGCCCGGTACGCGCTCGGGGTCGTCCTCGGCCATGCCGGTCGCCACGGCGAGGCCCTCGACCAGCTCACCGAGGCGCTGCACGTCTTCGCGGAGAACCGGCAGCGCCTGTGGGAGGGGACCACGCACTTCCGCCTCGCGCAGGTACACCTCTCCTCCCACCGTGCGGCCCTGGCGGCCCAGCACGCGGAGCAGGCGCTGACGACGGGGTGCATGGGCGGCGACTGGATGCGGGCCAACGTCCTCGTCCTGCTGGGAAGGTGCCTCGACAGCCTGGGCCAGGTCGACCGGGCGAGGGCCTGCTGGCGAGAAGCCCTGGTCATCCACGAGAGGGCCGGCGCCGCCGAGGTCGACGAAGTACGCGGACTCCTCGGCCCGCTGGCCGCCGCCTGACGCTCCCCCTCGGCGCGTTCATCGAACGTTTATGGCGGGCTGCCACTCTCTACTTATCGATCCGTCGCGTCGGGGGGCAGACGGGTCGCCTCGGGCCCCACAGATAGGGTGAGCGGCCCTGGAACACCCGTTCAGCGACCCTCGGGGGAGTTGCTGAGCGGGTGTTCTGCCCCAGCGAACCGTCACATCCCTTAGGAGTTCCGACATGAGCGACGCCAAGACGAACCAGGGCATCACGACGATGGGCGACAGCCACACGCCGGCTCCGCCGAAGGACGGCGGGGCCACCACGCAGGGCGACAGCCACACGCCCGCCCCGCCGAAGGACGGCACGGCCACCACGCAGGGCGACAGCCACACGCCTGCCCCGCCGGCCAAGGACGCCTGAGAACTTCATTCCCGACGGGGGTCGGCCGCGGCGGCGCGGTGGGGGAGCCGCCGCGGCCGACGCATGTCCGGACTCGGTTCAGGCCAATCGCTGGCGGGAACCAGGCAAGCAACCCGAACAGCCGTGCCATTCACCAGTAGCGTCCCCAAGCAGCAACAGTTGCGCTTTTCAAGGGAGTTGGAATGACCCGCACCAAGAAGGTCTTCGTCACACTGGCTGTCGCGGCCGCCGTCGCCGGTGGCGCCGCGAGCCCCGCCCTCGCCACCGACGGCCACACCCCGGTCACCCCGCAGGGCGACAGCCACGTGCCGGCCCCGCCCCGCGACGGCCACACGCCGACCGCGCCGCAGGACTGACCGGGGGCCACCGCCGCGGCGTGGGGCGCCGGACCGGCGGTGGCCGCCCGCGCGCGCCGACGCCGTGGCTCCCCTCCGATGTCGGCGCGCGCCTGCCCTCACGGCGTCGGGGAGTGCGGGAGAACGCCCCGTTCGGAACTGGCCGGGAGGGCACGAACCGGAGCCGACGGGATCGGTGGCACAGCTCCGGCCGTCCGTGGGCCGATGCGCGGCCCCTCTCGACGTCACCCCCTTGCTGTGGGGAAAGGGCAGAACGACGCGTCCGGGGTCCGGGGACCGGGAAGAGCGGCGACCGCGCTGCCATGCTGCCGCAGGCTCTCCTCCTTTGTGAGGCTAGGCCTGTACGCGACGGGGCGGAAGACGGGACGCGGCACCAGCCGGTCTGCGTCAAACGGCTGAGGTGAGGGACCTCTTCAGGGCCCCCTTCAGGGCCGACACGAACGTGTCGCGCGCTTCCTCGTCGAGGAGGTCCAGCGAGAGGTACGGGTTGAGGTCCTCCAGTTCGACGAGGAGGAGCTCCCCGGCACGGGTCCTGCACGCGTCGACGCGCTGGATGCCGTGGTCGACGGTGTTCCAGTCGACGAAGGCGCGGGCGAAGGCCAGGTCGGCCGCGGTCGGTTCGTACCGCTCCAGGTGCCAGCGCCTGGCGGGGTCGGGCGCGTGCAGCGCGTACTGGAAGGTGTGGTCGACGAAGTAGAACGAGACCTCGTACGTGAAGTCGACGCACGGCTGGATCAGGATGCCGGACTCGGGCCGCAGCCCCGCCAGCTCCTCGCGGGACAGGAATTCCAGGCCTATGGAGTCCGCGCCCGCCTTCGGCTTGACCACGTACGTGGCGGTCTCCGGGAGGCGGCCGACGTCCCGGGGGTCGTCGACCGTGGGGATCACGGGGTAGCCCGCCGCCGTCAGGTCGAGCAGGTACTGCTTGCCGGCCATGTCGGCCTTGCCGGTGAGCTGGTTGTAGACGCGGGCTCCGCACCTCGCCGCGCGTTCCTTGAAGTCGTTCCACTGCGCCTCGTAGTGGAGGACCGGGCCGCTGTTGCGGACCACGACGGTGTCGAAGGCGCCCGTCTCCATCAGGGGCGCCGCGTCCAGCGGGTGGCACAGGGCCACGTCGAAGTCCTCGCGGAGGCGGGCGGTGAGGTAGACGTCCTCGTCGCAGTAGCGGCGGCCCTTCGCCTCGTAGGCGAGGTCCGTGACGAAGAGGATGCGGGGGCGGGCGGCCGAGTCGGGTCGTGCGGTGTGCATCGGGCAATCCTGGCAGAGTCGCTCACCCGTTCGTGGCAGAGTCGTGGGCATGGTCCCCTCGACGTATCGAACCCACCGAAGACGCCTCAGTGCCTGTGCGCTCCTCCTTGGGGGCGGTCTCGTCCTCACCGCCTGCGGTGACGAGCGACCCGGCACGGATACTGCCGCCCCCATCACCGGCACCCCGTCCGCCTCTCCCGAGACCACACCCACGCCCTCCTCCGGCGCCTCCCCCTACGTGGAGCCCGGAGTCATCGACGGCGCGCCCCACAACGGCGAGAACAACGCCTACCGCCGCCCCGGTGAGATGTCCGCGGCGGACGCGGAGGCGGCACGGGCCGAGGCGGCCCGCATCAAGCCCGTCCTGAAGCGGCTGTGGAAGGCACAGAAGTGGGACCCGGACAGCGTGCGCGCCGCCCTCACCGGTGAGCTCGGGTACGAGGTCCGGAAGACGACCGAGAAGGGCGAGCTGGTCGGCGGCGAGCTCGACGTGCAGGCGATGAACTCACGCTACGAGGACGGGGACCAGGTCACCCCGGAGGGTGCGGTCGTCGGGCTCTACGTGGGCGACAGCGCCTGCATCACCGCCTTCGTGCAGAAGACCAACTACGAGGCCACGGCGAACGGGCGCTTCATGGAGACCGGCTGCTTCGAGCCGCCGTCCGGCCACTAGAGCCCGACTGTATTTCCGTGGACAACCCCGCCCCGCACCGCGAATAGTGCCGCCCATGACTTCTCGCGTGCGCCACCTCACGTTCGACGCCCACGACGCCTACCGGCAGGGCACCTTCTGGGCCGAGGTGCTCGGCGGCAAGCTCGCCGACGACGACTTTCCCGGTGATCCGGAGGCCCTGGTCGAGGCGGACGGCATCACGCTGCTGTTCGTGACCGTCCCGGAGACCAAGACCCTCAAGAACCGGGTGCACGTCGACCTCCAGCCGCAGGACCGCACCCGCGACGAGGAGGTCGAGCGGCTCCTCGCGCTCGGCGCGAAGCTGTACGAGGACCACCGGAAGCCCAGCGGCCGCGGCTTCGTCGCCCTCACCGACCTGGAGGGCAACGAGTTCTGCGTGGAGTGCAGCGCCGCCGAGCGCGCGGCACTGACGGCCGCAGGCGTATAGCCGGCCGCAGGCGTATAGCCGGCCACTGACGGGTGGCCCGCCGGCTAGCGCGTGCGCCGCCCCCGCAGCTCCCCCTTCACCACCTTCCCGCTCGCGTTCCGCGGCAGTTCCGCCATGAACTCGACGGTCCTCGGCACCTTGTAGTTAGCCATCTCCCGGCGCGCCCACGCGATCAGGTCGTCCGCCGTCACGACGGCCCCGGGCCGCCGCACCACGTACGCCTTGCCGACCTCGCCGAGCCGCGGGTCCGGGACTCCGATCACGGCGACGTCGGCCACCTCCGGGTGGACGCCGAGGAGTTGCTCTATCTCGGCTGGGTAGGCGTTGAAGCCGCCGACGATGAACATGTCCTTGATCCGGTCCGTGATACGGAGGTTGCCCTCCTTGTCGAGGACGCCGACGTCGCCCGTGTGCAGCCAGCCGTCCGGCGTCAGGCACTGTGCCGTGCCGGCCGGGTCCTCGAAATAGCCCCGCATGACGTGGTGGCCGCGGACGAGGACCTCGCCCGGGTGGCCCGGCCCCAGCGGTTCCCCGGCGGGACTCACCACCCGTACCTCCGTGTCGGGGATGGCGCGGCCCGACGTCGCCGCGATGACGTCGGCCGGGTCGCCGCGGCGGCACATCGTGACGATGCCGCTCGCCTCCGAAAGTCCGTACGCGGTAAGGACGGTGGCGATGCGAAGCTCTGCGCGCAGCCGCTCCACGAGCCGCAGCGGCACCACCGCGGCACCCGTCACGACGAGCCGCAGCGCGGACAGGTCGTGCTGGTCGCGCGATGGGTGGTCGAGGATCGACTGGTGCAGGGTGGGCGGTCCCGGCAGGACGGAGATGCGTTCGGCGGCGACGTTGGCGAGGACCGTGTCCACGTTGAAGACCGGCTGCGGGATCATGGTCGCGCCCCGCATCAGGCAGGCGATGATCCCGGCCTTGTAGCCGAAGGTGTGGAAGAACGGGTTCACGATCAGATAGCGGTCGCCCTCGCGCAGCCCGGCCAGCTCGCTCCACACGTCGTAGCAGCGCAGGGTCTGGGCGTGGGTGATGACGGCACCCTTGGGGCGGCCCGTCGTGCCCGAGGTGAAGATGATGTCCGAGGGCGCGGAGCCGTCGACGGACGCGGCCCGGGTGCGGACCGCTTCACCGGTCACCCGGCCACCGCTCGCCAGGAAGTCCTTCCAGGTGCGGAAGTCCTCCGGGGCGTCGTCGGAGAGGACGACCACCTCTTCCAGGTGCGGCAGGCCCGGCAGCGGGCCGTGCCCGGGGCCGTCGGCGGCGGCGCGGCGCAGCGAGGCGACGTACGACGTACCGAGGAACGTGCCGGTGACGAAGAGGAGTCTGGCCCGGCTGCGCGCCAGGACGTCCGCCGCCTCGGCGCCCTTGAAGCGGGTGTTGAGGGGGACGAGGACCGCGCCTGCCGAGACGGCGCCGAGCGCGGAGACGATCCAGTCGAGAGTGTTGGGCGCCCAGACGGCGACGCGGTCGCCGGGTTCGACGCCGTTGGCCATGCAGGCCGCCGCGGCGTGCTCCACGCGTGCGCCGAGTTCCGCGTACGTGACGCGGGTGCGGCCCTCGACGACCGCCTCCCGCGGGCCGTACCGCTCGGCGGCCGCCCGTACCAGTCCCGGGATGCTGCCCCACTCCAGGTCGCCGCGCATCGCAAGCCCCTCCCGCAGAGAACCCAGTAGCTGACTAACCGTCAGATTAGCTGTAGCCTGACGCGCTGTCAGCAGTGGTGACACGCTCGCGACCCGGCGGAGGTGCCGTTGCCCATGGCTTCACTCAAGGACGCTACTGCGATAGTCGGGATCGGCCAGACCCCCTTCGCCAAACAACTCCAGGAGTCCGAAAAGACGTTGGCGTGCCGCGCCGTCATCGCCGCGCTCGACGACGCCGGCATCGCCCCGTCCGAGGTCGACGCCTTCGCCTCGTACACGATGGAGGAGACCGACGAGGTCGAGGTCGCCAAGGCCATCGGCGCGGGCGACGTCACCTTCTTCAGCAAGGTCGGCTACGGCGGCGGCGGTTCCTGCGCCACCGTCGCCCACCTCGCCGCGGCCATCGCCACGGGCCAGGCGAGCGTCGGCGTCGCCTGGCGCTCCCGCAAACGCGGCAGCGGCCCCCGCCCCTGGAAGAACACCACCGTCCAACTCCCCACCCCGGCCCAGTGGACGCGCCCCTTCGGCCTCCTCCGCCCCGCCGACGAGATCGCGATGCTCGCACGCCGCTACATGCACGAGTACGGCGCGACCCGCGACCACCTCTTCAACGTCGCCCTCGCCTGCCGCAACCGCGCCAACCAGAACCCGGCCGCGATGATGTACGAACGCCCGCTGACCCGCGACATGTATATGACCTCGCGCTGGATCAGCGAGCCGCTCTGCCTCTTCGACAACTGCCTGGAGACGGACGGCGCGCTGGCGTGCGTCATCGTCTCCGCCGAACGGGCCCGCGACTGCCGCCGACGCCCCGTCTACGTCCACTCCGTCGCCCAGGGCCTGCCCGCCCAGCACCACGGCATGGTCAACTACTGGAACGACGACCCGCTCTCCGGCCCGGCCTGGACAGCGGCCCGCCACCTCTGGAAACAGGCGGACTTCGGCCCCCAGGACGTCGACGTCGCCCAGATCTACGACGCGTTCACCCCGCTCATCCCCCTCTCCCTGGAGGGCTACGGCTTCTGCGGCCGAGGCGAGGGCGGCGCCTTCACGGAGGGCGGCGCCCTGGAGAGCGGCGGCCGCCTCCCCATCAACACGGGCGGCGGCGGCCTGAGCGAGGCCTACGTCCACGGCTTCAACCTCATCAACGAGGGCGTGAAGCAACTACGGGGCACGTCCACGGCCCAGGTCCCGGACGCGAAGACGTGCCTGGTGACGGCAGGCGAGGGAGTCCCCACGTCGGCGCTGCTCCTGAGGACCTGACAAGCGCCCTGGGGGCCCCGCAGGGGCCTTCCAGGGGCGCGGGGAACTGCGCGACCAGCCACAACAAACCCGCACCCGGCAGAGGACGATCACATGGCAGACGCGACGACCGAACCCCTCCTGACGCCAACCATGGACGACGACGGCGCCCCCTTCTGGGCCTACGCCGCCCGAGGCGAACTCCGCATACAGACCTGCACCGCCTGCCGCGAACCAAGATTCCCGCCCCGCCCCTGCTGCCCCCACTGCCAGTCCTTCGAAAGCGAGTGGCGGCTCATGAGCGGCCACGCCCGCATCTGGTCGTACGTCTTCCCGCATCCGCCCCTCCTCCCCGCCTACGCCGAACAGGCCCCGTACAACGCGATCATCGTCGAGCTGGCCGACGCCCCCCGCATCCGCCTCGTCGGCAACCTCGTCGCGGCGCCGGACGCCCCCCTGGACTCCGTCGCCCCGGAACGGCTCCGCATCGGCGCGAAGGTGCAGGTCGTCTTCGCGGACGTCGGCGGAACCGTGGTCCCGCGCTGGCTCCTGGAGCGCCCGTGACCCCGGCCGCCGCCGCCCTGCGCACGGCGGTCGACGAGGACACGGGCGTGGCGGTCCTGACCCTGGACCGCCCCGGGCGCCACAACGCGATCGACGTACCGACGGCGGCCGAACTGGCCGCGACCTGGCGGCGGTTCAGGTACGACGACACCGTACGCGCGGTCGTCGTGACCGGCGCCGGCGAGAAGGCCTTCTGCACGGGCATCGACCGCGACGCGGACGTCCCCCAGCCGCCCTCCCCCTACACGATCGACGACCCGCTGATCGCGATCGGCCCGAAGGCGAACGACCTCTGGAAACCGGTGATCGCCGCGGTCAACGGCATGGCGTGCGGCGGCGCCTTCTACCTCCTCGGCGAGGCGGAGTTCGTGGTGGCCGACGAGCACGCCACGTTCTTCGACCCGCACACCACGTACGGCATGGTCAGCGCGTACGAGACGATCCACCTCGCGCAGCGCATGCCGTTCGGCGAGGTGGCGAGGATGGCGCTGATGGGCACGGCGGAACGGATCTCGGCACGTCGGGCGTACGAGACGGGCCTGGTCTCCGAACTGACGTCGCCGGGCGGCGCGTTGGCGGCGGCGGTCCGTGCCGCGGAGACCATCGCGTCGTACCCGACGGAGGCGGTGCAGGGCACGGTCCGGGCGATCTGGTCGGCGAAGGAGGCCTCCCGCACCCAGGCCCTGGCCCACGCGCCTCACCTGATCGCCTTGGGAAACCTGCCCCCGGACCGCCAGGCGAAGCTGTTCGTACAACGCCGCGGGAACGACTTCCGGACCAGGTAAGGGGGTGGCTCCTCAGCCCCTCAGCTCGGCCACCCGGGGCACCCGGGCCTTCGGCGAGTCCAGGCTGAACGCGCGGGCGTCACCGAGCTCGTCGCGCACGAACGACTCCGTGGCGGTGACGGCGGCCCGCAGCGCAGCATCGTCCCGCAGCGCCGCGTCGAAGACGCGCCACACCACCTCGGCCGCGTCCACGTCGTACTCCCAGAGCCCGACGAGCCGCCCCCGGTCCACGATGATGTGCGCGGGCGCGTCGGCCAGGCCGCCGAGCCGCTTGCCGCCGAACTCCCGCTCCGCGTCGGCCGGTTCGATGATCCTGCCGAGGTCGCGGTGCAGCAGGTGGATGCCGTCGGTGCCGGCGAGGAGGGCGTACGAGGGTTCGTCGGGCACGGCGTACGCCTCGAAGGCGTCGACGAGCCCCGGCGGCATCAGCAATCCCTCCCCCACGTCCACGAGCCCGAGCCCGGCCACCGCAGCCTTCGCGGCCGCCACCGTGCAGCCGGAGAACCAGCGGAAGTGCGCGAGGGAGGCGGGCGCCGCCCAGTCGAAGTAGCGGCGGGCGAGCTCGGCGCGGGCGGTCTCCGGGGTGCGGCCGCCGAGGTCGAGGTCCCAGGCGACGTATCCGTACCGCTGCTGGTCGAGGCGCCCGCTCACCGGCACGCGGCGGATCCGCCCGCGCGCCTGCAGCAGTCCGAGGGCGAGCGGCAGGGTGGTGCTGAGGCCGCGCTTCTTCCCCTCGGGGCCGAGGCCGCGGACGGCGTCGCCCGTCGCGGCCTTGATCTTCGCGGGGTCGAGCGGTACGTCGCCGAGTGCGCCCCGCACGGCCTCGCACAGGCCGTCCAGCTCCGCCGGGGTGACCCCCAGGTGCTTGGCGGCCTGCCGGGCCTCCGCCTCCGGGGCGTGGGCGCCGACGGTGAGGCCGAGGGCGTAGTCGGCGGCGGGCAATACATAGGCGCAGCCGCGCGCGGACGGCAGCTCATGGATGTCGACCCGCGCGACAGCGGCATCCATGTCCTCCCGTGAGGCCCCGCACCGGGCCCGCAACCCCAGATACGGCCCCGAGCCGCCGACGGACCTCGCCCAGCCGGTCCGGGCGAGCACCTCCGCGGGCGGGGCGCCCATGAGCGCCCCGTCGAGCCCTTGCCGGTGCGCCCACCAGGCACGGAGGCGGTCGCGGCGGTGTCGTTGCGCATCCATGGACATGGGCCAAGTCTCGCCGCATGGCGATGCCCACGCACCCGGCGTAGCGTCGATCTTGAGAGACGCGTACGGATGCGCACAGCGAGTCGCACGCACAGGAGGAGGCCCCATGGTCCGCAACGTCCTCGGGTCGATCTTCGCTCTCGCCGGAGCGACGGCCGCCGTATGGAGCCCCTTCCGAGCCTGGTACGACGGCCGTCACGGGCGCCACTTCCGCATCGACGAGCTCTTCTCCGGGGGCGGGGTCACCGACGCGAAGGCGGAGCTGTTCGGCTCGGTCTTCCTGCCGTTCGCCTTCGCCGCCCTGCTGACGCTGATCGGGCTCGTGCTCAGGTCACGGCTCCTCGTCGCTCTCGCGGGCGTGCTCGTGCTGGGCTTCACCGTGCTGTGGATGGTCCGGCAGGGGCAGGCGCGGGGCAGTCTGGCGGTCGCGGGTGACGGTTCGGGCCTCGGCCAGGGCGTGCTGCTCGGCCTCGGTGGCGGGGTGGCGCTGCTGCTGGGCGCGGCGCTCATGGCGGGGCGGCGTCGCAGGCGCGGACGTGAGCGTGACCTGGAGCCGGTCCCGGCTCCGGACCCGTACCCGGAGCCCCCTCCCTACGGCGACCCCTACTACCCGCCGGCCCCGTACCCGTCGGACCCGCCCACCGCCCCGCCCCCTTGGCAGGACCCGGACCCGCCGACCACACCCCCGCGCTGAGCGCCCGCTATGCCCTCGGCGACGTCCCCGTCCCCCGCTCCGCGTCCAGGGCATACACACAGCGGTCCTTGCTGCACGCGTAGACGACGCCGTCCCGCACCACGGGGGCGCCCGTGATCTCGCCGCCGGTGGCCAGCTTCCAGCGGAGGCGGCCGTCGTCGGCCTTGAGGGTGTAGAGCAGGTGGTCCGTGGAGCCGAAGTGGATGCGGCGGTCGGCGACGACGGGTGCGCCGACGACCTCGCCGCCCGCCTGGAAGCGCCACTTCGGTGTGCCGGTCACCGCGTCCAGCGTGTAGAGGCCCTTGCCGCTGCCCACGTGGACGTGGCCGTCGGCGACGAGGACCGGTTCGATGGAGGAGCGGGACTCCGTGGCGATGCGCCACCGGTCGCGGCCGTCGGTCGCGTCGAGGGCGTACACCGTGCCGAGGTAGTCGGCGAGGTACACGCCGCCGCCGGTGACGGCGGGTCCGGGCGCGAAGGCGGGCGGGCAGAGGAAGGCGGCGGGTGCCTCGAAGTGCCAGCGGACGTGACCGCTGGCGACGTCGATGGCGAGGACACGCGTGCCGGCGGCCACGTACACGTAACCGTCCTGCGCCTGCGTGAGCCGCACGGGCACGCCGCCGCAGGAGGCCGCGTCGCCGACGGGGTACGACCAGCGTTCGTCGCCGGTCCGCGCCTCCAGGGCCCGCAGCCGCGCGCCCTTCCAGACGTACACCGTGCCGTCGGCGACGAGCGGCCCTGCCTCGGGCGTCTCGAAGTCGGTCTGCGCCCCGGTGATCTCCCAGAGCTTCTCGCCGTTGGCCGCCTCCCACGCCTGGACGCCGCCGCCGCGCGTGCCGGTGACGACGGTGCCCCGGTCGGCCTGGAGGGAGTACACCCAGGCGTCGGTCGGCAGCCGCCACAGGTCGGAGCCGTCGGCGCCGTCGAGGGCGTAGAGCGTGGGGCCGTCGGACGCGTGGATGCGGCCGTCGGCGACCGCCATGGACCAGGCGACGTCCCGCGTCTTGAAGCTGCGGCGGCCCGTGCCGACGTCCAGCGCGTGGACCTCGAAGGAGGTGACGTAGACGAGGTCCCCGGCGACGGCGGGCGTGCCCCAGACGTCGTTGGACATGCGGAAGCGCCACGGGCGCCACGACGTGGCGGCGTCCGGGGCCGGTGCGGGGGCCGGTACCGCGGGCGCCGGGTCGGCGCCGTTGCCGGGCGGCCGGTGGCCCGCGGAGCGGGACCAGGAGGCGGCGAGCCCGGACGCGCCGGGCGGCGCGACGGCCGGGCGTGCGTCGGCGACCCTCGGTCCCGGCCCGATCGGCACCTTCGCCCCGGCGAGCCGCACGGGCCCGGAGTCGGGGCCGCCGCCGAAGGGCGGCCGGGAAGGCGGCGCGGGCGGCGGCTGCTGCGGGGGCGGCGGCGCGGTGACGGGGGCCGCGGACATGGCGGGGGCGTGGGCGGCGGCGCCACGGCCGCCGCTGCGTCCGGCGGAGACGGGCACGCGGGCCGGCGGGCGGCCGCCGCGCCGGGCCTCGATGAGGGCGACGGCGCGCTCGGGCAGCCACGCGGACGCGGTGCCGCTGTCGTCGTTGTCGGCGCTCTCGGAGGCGAAGAGGTGCGGGGCGAGCTGCGCCTGGAGGTCGGCGGGGCTGGGCCGCAGCGTCGCCTCCATCTGCATGCAGGACTCGATGAGGGGCCGCAGCTCGGCGGGCAGGCCCTCGAGGTCGGGGCCCTCCCTGAGCAGCATGAAGACGGTTTCGACCGGGTTGGCGCCGTGGAACGGCGCGTGCCCGGTCGCGGCGAAGACGAGGGTCGAGCCGAGCGAGAAGACGTCGCTCGCGCCGGTCACGCTGCGGGAGTCCTTGGCCTGCTCGGGCGACATGTAGGCGGGCGTGCCGACGGCGACGTTCGTCATGGTGAGCCGCGTGTTGGAGACGCCGGACGCGATGCCGAAGTCGATGACGCGCGGCCCGTCCTCGACGACGAGGACGTTGGACGGCTTGAGGTCACGGTGGACGAGGCCCGCGCCGTGGATGGACTCCAGGGCCTCGGCCACGCCCGCCGCCAGCCAGCGCACGGCCTGGGTGGGCAGCGGCCCGTGTTCGTTCACTATTTCTTCGAGGGAGGGCGCGGGGACGTACGCGGTGGCGAGCCAGGGCACGGCGGCCCGCGGATCGGCGTCCACCACGGCCGCCGTATAGAAACCGGACACGGCGCGGGCCGCCTCGACCTCGCGCGTGAAGCGGACACGGAACAGCTGGTCCTCGGCGAGCTCGGTCCGCACCGTCTTGATCGCCACGCGCCGCCCCGACGCGGAGCGCGCGAGATAGACCAGACCCATGCCACCGGCGCCCAGCCTGCCGAGGACCTCGAACGGGCCGATCCGCCTCGGATCGTGCTGCGTCAGCTGATCCACCACTTGCCCTGCCACCTCCCCGTACGCGGCCGCCGAAGAAGACAGCCCCGTGCAGCGTCTCACCACCGAGCCGCTACGGCGGCACGCACCCTGATTCTTCCTGTCCGGGGCGGCGGTGGCGAACCCGGGGCGGGATCGGGGTGTCTACGGACAAATTGTCCGGCCTTCAGTCCTGGAGGACCGCGAAGGTGGCTCCTTGGTTGTCGGTGAACACCGCGATCCGCCCGTACGGGGTGTCGTGGGGCGGCACCTGTACGCGTCCGCCGAGGCGGGTCACCGCGGCGGCGGTCGCGTCGGTGCCGTCGACGTTGAAGTAGACGAGGAAGTGGGCGGGCATCTCCACGGGGATGCGCATACGGGCGCCCGCGTCCCCGGCATCCGGGGCCGGGGGGATCAGGCTGCGGCCGCCGATCGCCGTGTCGGGTCCCGGCTCGGCGCCCGCGGGCGACCAGGTGCGGAAGTCCTCGCCGTCGAGGTCGAGGTCGAAGCCGCCGTAGCCGAAGACGCGCTCGTAGAACGGGTCGACCAGGTCCTTGTCCCGTGAGTACACCTCGGCCCAGCAGTACGACCCGGGCCGCTGTTGCTTGCCGAAGCCGCGGTGCGTGCCGGCCTGCCAGAGTCCGAAGACGGCGCCCTCGGGGTCGGCGGCGAGCGCCGTCGTCCCGGCGGGCCCGACCTGCCTGGCCTCGGTGATCACGGAGCCGCCCGCGTCCCTGACGCGTTCGGCCAGAGCGGCCGCGTCGGGGGTGGCCAGATACACCGTCCATACGGTGGGCATGCGGCCGTCGGCCTTGGGCGCGAGCGCGGCGACGGGCAGGCCGTCGCTGTACGCGTACGCGTACGCATGGTCGAAAGTCCACCCGAAGAGCTCACCGTAGAACCGCTTGCCGCCCTCGACGTCGGGCAGCATCGCGTCGACCCAGCAGGGCACGCCCTCGGCGTAGTCGCCCCCGGTGTACCGGTGGCTGCCCCCTGTGTCCCGGTCCGCGTAGTCCATGACTGTCAAGCTAGCCGCCCGCCCCGGCCCCCGCAGCACGGAGACCCGAACACTTGGCCGATTCCTGTAGGCGGACGTCGAGGTGCGCCCCGCGCCGCTCTCACGCGCCCCAACCCCATTTGCACTCGGCCGAATCGCGCTCCGATCACCCCTCGGTAAGCTGACGGCATGACAGGACAGGTACGTACCGTCGACGGCCGCGTGGCCGGCCGGCGCGGTCAGGCGACGCGACAGAAGCTGCTCGACTGCCTCAGCGAGATGCTCAGCTCCTCGCCCTACCGGGACGTCAAAGTCATCGACGTCGCCCGGAAGGCGGGGACTTCACCAGCGACCTTCTACCAGTACTTCCCCGACGTCGAGGGGGCCGTCCTGGAGATCGCGGAGCAAATGGCCGCGGAGGGCGCCGAGTTGACCCAGCTCCTCGACGGACGCTCGTGGGTCGGCAAGGCCGGCTGGCAGACCTCCCAGGACCTGGTCGAAGGCTTCCTCGACTTCTGGCGCAAGAACGACGCGATCCTCCGCGTCGTCGATCTGGGCGCCGCGGAAGGCGACAAGCGCTTCTACAAAATCAGGATGAAGATCCTCAACTCGGTCAACAACTCCCTTACGGACACCGTCAAGGAGCTCCAGGCCAAGGGCAAGGTCGACAAGGACATCAGCCCGGCGGCCATGGCGGGCTCCCTGGTCGCGATGCTCGCGGCGGTCGCCTCCCACCAGCGGGGCTTCCAGACGTGGGGCGTCAAGGGAACCGAACTGAAGCCGAACCTGGCGATGTTGGTACATCTGGGCGTAACCGGCAAAAAGCCGACGAAGTAGCGTTTCCTTCCTGTCAGCCGTGGCGGATCACCCCTTGGTGATCCGCCGCTGTGCTTTCGGGGGCGGTCCTTCTGCTGCGGGTCCGCTGTGGTTGCTCGCGCAGTTCCCCGCGCCCCTTGACCCCCTTACGGGGCCGTCAACGGGGGGTCAGGCGGAAGAGGCGGATCTCGCGGTCTATCCGGGACTGGTAGGCGGCGTACGGGGGCCAGAAGCGTAGGGCGGCCGCCCAGGCCGATGTGCGGGCCTCGCCCGTGAGCAGTTGTGCACGCACCGGGATGTCCTTGCCGTGCCAGTTCACCTCGGCGTCGGGGTGGGTGAGGAGGTTGGCGGTCCAGGCGGGGTGGCCGGGGCGGCCGAAGTTGGAGCCGACAAGCACCCAGCTCGCGCCGCCTTTCCCGTCCTCCTCCGGCATGCAGGCCAGCGGCGTACGCCTCGGGAGACCCGTCTTCGCGCCGCGCGCGGTCAGGATGACGCCGGGCAGCATCCGCGCACTGAGCAGCACCTTGCCTCGGGTGAGGCGGTGCACCGCCCGGTCCATGGCGGGGACGAAGTGCGGCGCGATCTTCGCGAAGGTCCGGGTGGCCGACACCTTCTGCACCAGCCGCAGGCCCACCGGCATCAGACCGCCTCCCCGACTTCGGCGGGCTCGAAAAGACCCGCCCGGTCCGCCGCCCGCGCCCGCAGCCGGTGCACCGGACCGAAGAGCAGCTCGTCCCCGGCCGCCCGCTTGAAGTACAGATGCGCCTCGTGCTCCCAGGTGAACCCGATGCCGCCGTGCAACTGCACCGCCTCGGACGCGGCGGTCCGCAGCGCGTCGAGGGCCTGCGCGAGCGCGAGCCCGCCGGCCCGTTCGGCGCCCTGCCCGCCGAACCCCGCGGCCTCCGCACCCGCGGCCCACGCCGCGTAGTACGCGGCGGACCGCGCCGCCTGCACCTGTACGTACACGTCGGCGAGGCGGTGCTTCACCGCCTGGAACGACCCGATCACGCGCCCGAACTGCTCACGCTGCTGCACGTATTCGACGGTACGTTCCAGGGATCGTTCCGCCGCTCCGACCGCCTCGGCGGCGACGACGGTGGCCGCGACGTCCCCGACGCCGCAGAGCGCGGCCGGTACATCCGCCTCGTCGACGCCCAGCAACTCACCCTCCACGTCGCGCAGTTCGACGCGCGCCTGAGTGCGGGTCTCGTCCAGCGCGGTCTGCCGCGTCCGCACCATGCCGGCCGCCCCCTCGCGCACGAGGAAGAGGAGCGTACGGGACCTGGCGAAGCCTCCCGCGTGCGCGGCGACCACGAGCAGCCCCGCGCTGTGCCCGTCGATGACCTGCTCGGCCTGCCCGTACAGCCGCCACACCCCACCGGTGAGCCGCGCCTGCACGCCACCCGCGCGCCCGCCGCCCGCCCAGTCGCCGCCGTTGTCACCGACGAGACCGAGCGCCGTGGCGAGCCCGGTGCCGGGGACGGCGAGGGCGGCGGTCAGCTCTCCGGCCGCGATGCGGGGAAGGGATGCGGCGCGCTGCTCGTCGGTGCCGAGCGCGAGGATCAGGGGGGCGGCGAGGACGCTGGTGGCGAAGAGGGGCGTGGGGGCGAGGGCGCGGCCCAGCTCCTCGCAGCCGAGGGCGAGCTCGGCCGACGTGCACCCGACCCCTCCGTACGCCTCGGGGAGAGCAAGGCCGGGCAGCCCGAGCTGGTCGGCGAGGGCGGTCCACAGGGCGGTGTCGTGCCCGCCCTGGGTACGCACCGCCGCCTTGACCTCGTCGGGCCCGCACCGCTTGGTGATCACTTCGCGCAGAGTGCGGCGGATCTCGCCCTGTTCCGCACTGAAGGCGGCGTCCATCGGCAGGCTCCTCCCCGGGCCCCGGGCACGGCGGCCCGGAGTCCCCGATCTGACGGGCCGTCATGTTAGGACGGTGAGGATGATATGCACAGAGCGGCGGCAGGCGGGCCGCCAACCTGCTTACTGCGGAGCCGAGCTGATGTACCGTCAGATTTATGCATACCTCCGTCCGCCCCACTCCCCGCAAGGTCGCCGTCGTCGGTGTCGCCCTCTCGGACTGCGGGCGGGTCGACGAGGCCACGCCCTACGCCCTGCACGCCCAGGCCGCCCGCCGCACGCTCGCCGACTCCGGGCTCGGCCGCGACGTCATCGACGGCATCGCGTCGGCGGGCCTCGGCACACTGGCGCCGGTCGAGGTCGCCGAGTACCTGGGCCTCCGTCCCCGCTGGGTGGACTCCACCTCGGTCGGCGGCGCCACCTGGGAAGTCATGGCCGCACACGCGGCGGACGCGATAGCCGCCGGGCGGGCGAACGCCGTCCTTCTCGTCTACGGCTCGACTGCGCGGGCGGACATCAGGGCGAAACGGCGTACGTCCAACCTCTCCTTCGGCGCGCGGGGCCCGCTCCAGTTCGAGGTCCCGTACGGCCATTCCCTGATCGCCAAGTACGCGATGGCCGCCCGCCGCCACATGCACGAGTACGGCACGACCCTGGAACAGCTCGCCTCGGTCGCCGTCCAGGCGCGGGCCAACGCGGCGACCAACCCGGACGCGATGTTCCGCGACCCGATCACGGTCGACGACGTCCTCGGCGGCCCGATGATCGCGGACCCCTTCACCAAGCTGCACTGCTGCATCCGCTCCGACGGCGGCTGCGCGGTGCTGCTCGTCGGGGAGGAGTACGTGGCGGACTGCGCGTCCGAGCCGGTGTGGGTCCTCGGCGCAGGTGAACACGTCTCGCACACGACCATGTCGGAGTGGGACGACTTCACGGTCTCCCCGGCGGCGGTGAGCGGCCGCCTCGCCTTCGAACGGGCGGAGGTCACGCCGGGCGACATCGATGTGGCCGAGATCTACGACGCCTTCACGTACATGACGCTCGTGACCCTGGAAGACCTCGGCTTCTGCGCCAAGGGCGAGGGAGGCTCCTTCGTGGAGAAGGGCCGCCTGCTCCGGGACGGCGAACTGCCGACCAATACGGACGGCGGCGGCCTCTCCGCCCAGCACCCCGGCATGCGTGGCCTGTTCCTGCTGGTCGAGGCGGTACGTCAGCTCAGGGGGCAGGCGGGCGACGGCCAGGTCCGCCGCCCCGACGGCAGCCTGCCCGAGCTGGCGGTGGCGTCAGGGACCGGCGGCTGGTTCTGCTCGTCAGGAACGGTCGTACTCGGGCGCCGCTGACTTGAGGAACGTGGTCCACGCGGTGGGCGTGACCGTGAAGGTGGGCCCGCCCTCGTGGGCGGTCTTGGAGTCGCGGATGTGGATCGCGTGGGGGCAGGTGGCTACTTCTACGCACTCGCCGCCCTCGTTGTCGCTGTAGCTCGACTTGCGCCAGGTGTAGGCGACTTCGATGCAATCGCCGCCCTCGTTGTTGCTGTAGCTGCTCTTGAACCACGCCAACTCGGCGTTCATAGTTGCCCCGCCATCCTCTCGATCAGGTCTGCCGATTCCCGGGGCGTAAGCGCCTGGGCCCGCAGCGCGCCGAAGCGGTCGATGAGCTGGTTGACCTCCTGCGGCTTTGAGATCAACCTACCGCTGATCTGCCCCGCTTCGTAGGCGAAGTTGCGGCCCTCTGACGTGCTCAGAAGTTGGACCGGACCTGACATCCCTGCGTGCTCGCGGGTCTCCGTTGGCAGCACCTGCACCTTTAGATGGTGTCGACTACGCACGCACTCCAACACGTGCAGCAACTGCTTTCGCAGCACCTCCCGACCACCGATGGGGCGCTTGAGCACCGACTCCTCGATGACGTACCCGATCATTGGCGGTGGAGTACGGCTCAGCACCGCCTGCCGCTCCAACCGTGCCACCACGTTCTTCTCGATGACGTCATCGGCCAGCTGCGGCACCCGCTCCTCATACAGCGCACGGATGTAGTCCTCGGTCTGCAACAGCCCCGGGAACACCATGGTCTCGTACCCGCTAATGCTGGCCGCCGTTTTCTGGAGCCGCACCCACCCCACAAAGGTAGGCGGATACTTCTCCTCCTCCATCAGCGGAATGCACGCCTTCAGCGCGCCCCGCGCATCCAGCACCGCGTCCGCGTCCACCAAGTAGTTGGACGTGGGGATACGCTCGGCCCGCTCGTACGCGCCCGCCAGGGACTCCGAGACGAGCAGCCGCCCGGCGACGTCCTTGCGCGACATCCCCGACCGCTCGCGGAAGTTCCTGAGCAGGCCTCCCACAAGCCTCCGCGCCGGTGACGGGCCAGCCGTGCCCGCCCGCTCGGTCGTCGTCTTCTCAGTCTTCTCAGTCTTCTCAGTCTTCTCACCCATCACCACAACGCCACCACCCTCTCCACGACCTGCCGATGTGTCTCCTGCGCCTCTGGTCACGCTACGCAGTCACCCCGAACCTCGTAGTCATGACGAGAGAACTCACCCCTGATTGGGTACCGGCCTCCGGCCTCCAACTTCGACTGACGGGCGTGCACTTCGATGCCATCAGGGTCAGAGGCGTACGCGGCGAGGCCGTCCTGCACCACCTCGGCACGCTCACGGGGGGTGACCCGGGCCCGGTCATCCGCGAGGTGTCGGGGGGCCGCTGGAACTACTTCCTGCTCGCGCCCGGGACGAGCAAGGACTTCGAGTGGCCGCCGGGGGCGACGTGTCTGGGGCCGGCCGCGCGGGACCAGTACGTCGGCGTTCCGGCGCCGTACGGGAACACCTATCCGCTGAGCTGGCGGTGCGGCCCGCCACGGCTGGGGGTGTTCGTGGACGGGGAGCTGCTGCACGGCGTACTGATGGCACAGTTCGCGGAGGCACCGGAGTGGGCGGAGTGAGAGGGACGGCCGTCCCGCGCCACAATCGGCGCATGACCTCACCCGTTCCTCCCCCCGTCTCCCAGGAGACCTTCCGTGCGCTGCTCCGGTCCCAGAAGGTGTGGGACACCGAGCTCCCCGCCTTCGACCCGGCGCAGGCCCCGGCCGCGCCACTCCCCCTCTTCCACGCGTGGTTCGCGGATGCGGTGGCCGCCGGGCAGCCGGAGCCGCACACCATGCAGCTCGCGACAGTCGCGGAGGACGGCGGTCCCGACGTGCGGACCGTGATGCTGCACGACGCGGACGAGCACGGCTGGCACTTCGCCACGCACGCGAGCAGCACGAAGGGCCGCCAGCTCGCGGCACGGCCCGAGGCCGCCCTGCACTTCTACTGGGCGGCGCAAGGGCGGCAGATCCGGGTCAGGGGCCGGGTCACCACGGCGCCGCACGCCGAGAGCCTCGCCGACCTCCACGCCCGTTCGACCGGCGCGCTGGCCGCCGCGCTGGTCGGCCGCCAGAGCGAGGTCCTGCCGTCGTACGGCGAGCTGGAACGGTCGTCCACGGCCGCGTGGGAGCGCGCGCGGGCGGAGCCGGACGCGGACGCCCCGACGTGGACGCTCTACGTACTGGACCCGGTGGAAGCCGAGTTCTTCCAGGGTGACGCGCACCGCCGCCACCTGCGGCTCCGCTACCGGAAGGCGGCGGACTCGGCATGGGCGAGGGACCTGTTGTGGCCGTGACGGCGGCGGTGCGGGGCGCGGCCCGGGCGGCCAGGGGCCACCTCAGCCGGTGAAGTCGTACTGGGCGAAGTCCGCGACAGGGCGGTAGCCGATGCGCTGGTAGAGGCCGTTGCTGGTCGGGTTGGCCAGGTCCGTGAAGAGCAGGACCTCGGCCGCGCCCGCGTCGAGGGCGGCGCGGGAGACGGCGGCGGTGGCGGCGCCCGCGTAGCCGCGGCGGCGGAGGGGGGCGGGGGTGTAGACCGGCGCGACCCGGATCTGGCCCGCGACGGGGCGGGTGGCCCCGGCCAGGGCGACGGGGGTGCCGTCGGGGGTCTCCCAGAGGGTGGCGCCTCCGTACGCGAGGCGGGCGTCCGCCCAGTCGTAGGGGTCCATCGCGATGCGTTCGCCGGCCGCGGCGGCGAACTCCTCGTACCAGCGGGCCAGCAGTTCCCGGTCCGCTTCGGTGGCGACGCGGGCGCGGCCCGGCGGCGCGGGCTCGGGCGGGGTGAGGTCGCCGAGCCGGTACAGGCGCTGCCGCATGACGAGGGTGGCGCGGGCCCCGGTGCACTTCCCCCAGGCCTGCGCGAAGGCCTCCACGGTGGCCCGGTCGGCGCCGGCTCCGTGCGGCCGCGGACTGACGTCGGCGAGCCGCCGGGCGAGGGCGTCGGTGGCCTCGGTGGTGAGGGGCCCGAGGTACAGGCGATGCGGAGGCGTCCACATGAAGGTCCCCCGGACGACGCCGTCGTCCCCCTCGTACGTACCGAAGAGGGGCGCCTCATCCCCGTACGCCCGGGGCCCGTGCACCCGCATGGTGTCGGTGACGCTGAGCAGGACGGTGTGCAGGACGGGATCGCCCCGCAGGAACTGTCCACCACGGTCGATGAAGCGGTCGACGTCGTCGGTCAACTGCCACGAACCACCCGGTTCCTCCGGTGCTGATTCTGTAGTCATGGACGATGGTCCCGCAGAGCGCCGGTCGCCCGCCTCCCTATTCCGGGGCGGCCGGACGGGACGACGGGACGCGGGACGCAGCGGCGCGAAACACCGCGAACGAGACCCCTTCCCCCGCTTCCCCCGCTTCCCCCGCGTCACGGAATGTCACCTCCAACGGCATCCCGATCCGCAGCGCACCCTCCTCGCAGTCCACGATCTCGGTCATCATGCGGGGGCCTTCGGCCAAATCGACGACGGCGGCGACATAGGGGACGCGGCTGCCGAACGGCGGCAGATCGTTGCGGTGCACGACCGACCACGTGTAGAGCGTGGCCCGGCCGCTCGCCCGCTCCCAGGTGACGTCCTCGCTCCAGCAGCGCGGGCAGAACTCACGGGGATAGTGGTGCGCCGCCCCGCACGCCCCGCACCGGCGGATCAGCAGCCGTCCCTCGGCCGCCGCGTCCCAGTAGGGCCGGGTGAAGGCATCGACTTCGGGCAGATCGAAGCGCGGCGCGGCGCGCTGGTCCGTACGCATGCTCATCAGAGGTATCCGATCGCGGTCGACGGAGTGCGAGCCGACGGCTCACTCACCTGACGGTACGTCAGTTACCCACTCCCTGCCGCCCTTCACCCTCCCCCACCCTCCCCCCACCACCCCGTGATCGATTCGCAATGGGTTTCGGACTTGACCGTCACCCATCAAGTAATCACGCGGTTACTCTCCAGTCATGGCCGACTCCACCCCTCCGCTCACGCTCCGCCAGGACCGCCCGGTGTACGTCATCGGTGGCGGACCCGGCGGCCTCGCCGTCGCGGCGGCCCTGCGCGCACGCGACGTCCGCGCGGTCGTCCTGGAGAAGTCCGAACGCGTCGGCGCCTCCTGGCGCGCCCACTACGACCGCCTCCACCTCCACACCACGCGCCGCCTCTCCGCCCTGCCCGGACTCCCAATACCCCGGTCGTTCGGCCGCTGGGTCTCGCGCGACAACGTCGTCCGCTACCTGGAGAAGTACGCCGAGCACCACCGCCTCGACATCGTCACGGGCGTCGAGGTGACCCGCCTGGAGCGCACCGCCGACGACACGGGCTGGCTGCTGCACGCCACCGGCGGACGCGAACTCACCGGCAGCTCGGTGGTGGTCGCCACCGGCTACAACCACACCCCCCACCTGCCGGACTGGCCCGGCCGCGCCTCCTACACCGGCGAACTCCTGCACGCCGCCGACTACCGCAACGCCCGCCCCTACGCCGACAAGGACGTCCTGGTCGTCGGCGTCGGCAACACCGGCGCCGAGATCGCCGTCGACCTGGCCGAGGGCGGCGCCTCCCGGGTCCGCCTCGCCGTCCGCACCGCCCCGCACATCGTGCGCCGCACCACGGCGGGGTGGCCCGCCCAGCGCACGGCGATCCTGTGCCGGAGGCTGCCGGTCGCCCTGGTCGACCGCCTGGCCCGCCCCGTCACCCGAGCCGGCGTCCCCGACCTCTCCGCACACGGGCTCCCACGCCCCGACACCGGCCTGTACTCGCGAGTGAAACAGGGCTCGATCCCGGTGCAGGACGTCGGCCTGATCGACGCCGTCCGCAAGGGCCGCGTCGAACCGGTCGCCGCCGTGGAATCCTTCGAGCCCGACAAGGTCACCCTCACCGACGGCACCCGTATCGCCCCGGACGTCGTAATCGCCGCCACGGGCTACCGCCGAGCCCTCGATGACCTGGTCGGCCCCCTCGACGTACTGGACACACGCGGCCACCCGACCCCCCACGGCCCCCGCACCGCCCGCCAGGCCCCCGACCTGTACTTCACCGGCTTCACGAACCCCATCAGCGGCATGCTCCGCGAACTGTCCCGAGACGCGGAAAGGATCGCCAAGGCGATAGCCCGCCAACGGTAGGGGGCAGGCCGCCAGCGGCAGGGGGAGGCTGCCAGCGGTAGGGGGAGGCCGCCCGAAGGGCGCCTCCCAGGGGCGCGGGGAACTGCGCGCCCAGCCACGAACCAGCCCGCACCCAAAGAACAACCGGGAAGGCCGCCCGAAGGGCGCCTTCAGGGGCGCGGGGAACTGCGCGCCCAGCCACAAACCAGCCCGCACCCAAAGAACGCCCCCACCACCAACGGGGCCCGAGGCCGATTCGCGACCTTGGCACCGTGCGGATTCTGCGCTTCCGTAGACGCGTACAGCTGAGCAGACAAGTACCGCACCCGCAGCCGCCCGAGGCTTTGCACGCAACCCCGTTCCTGACACGCCGTCAGTTCAGTAACCTGACTGGGCGTCAGATAAAAGGCGCCGGGCAAGGCGCCAGACACGTGCTGTCACACAGGGAGCGGGCGGACCGATGCTTGGATCGACTCACGGCACCTTCACCACCGACCCCCGCCGCGCCCACGTCGTGGCCTGCGGCGAACTCCCACCCGGCGCCGTCCACGGCAGAGCCGTCACGGCGGACGACCTGGACGTCAGCGGTCGCCCGCTGTACTCCGGCGTACCGGACCTGGACCGCTTCTTCCGCCCGAACTCCGTCGCCGTCGTCGGCGCCTCGGACGCCGAGGGCCGGCCCAACACCGGCATCACCCGCCAGCTCATCGCCTGGGCGGAGCGGGTCGGCGCGCGCCTGCACCCCGTGCACCCCACGCGTCAGTCCGTCTTCGGCATCCCCTGCTTCCCTTCCGTCGCGGACCTGCCCGAACAGGTCGACCTGGCCGTGCTCCTCGTCGGCGACCCGCTGCCCGTCATCGAGCAGCTGGCCGAGGAGAAGGTGCGGTTCGCCGTCGCCTTCGCCTCCGGGTTCGCCGAGACCGGCGAGGAGGGGGCTGCCGCCCAGGCCCGCCTCGCCGCCGCCGTCCAGCGCTCGGGCCTGAGACTGCTCGGACCCAACACCAACCTCAACGCCTTCGAGCACTTCCGTGCAGACCTCGAAGGACCCGCCATCGCGCTCATCACCCAGTCCGGCCACCAGGGCCGGCCCGTCTTCGCCATGCAGGAGCTCGGCGTACGCCTCTCCCACTGGGCGCCCACCGGCAACGAAGCCGACCTGGAGACCTCCGACTTCATCTCCTACTTCGCCGAACGGCCCGAGGTCGGCGCCATCGCCTGCTACGTCGAGGGCCTCAAGGACGGCCGCGCCTTCCTGCTCGCCGCCGACCGGGCAGCCCGGCGCGGCGTGCCCGTCGTCGCCGTGAAAGTCGGCCGCACCGAGACCGGCGCCCGCACGGCCGCCTCACACACCGGCAAGCTGACCGGCGCCGACGCGGTGGTGGACGCGGCGATGCGGCAGTTCGGCGTGGTCCGCGTCGACGGGCTCGACGAACTCCAGGACACCGCGGCACTGTTGGCGCGGGCCCGCCCGCCCGCGGCCGACGGCGTCGCCGTCTATTCGATCTCGGGCGGCACGGGCGCGCACTTCTCGGACCTGGCGACGGAGGCCGGACTCTCCCTGCCCACGCTCTCCGAGGCCAAGCAGGCGGAGCTCCACCAGTGGATACCCGAGTACCTGAACGTCGCCAACCCCATCGACAACGGCGGCCACCCCGTCGGCGACTGGCGCGGCCGCAGAATCATCGACGCGATCCTCGACGACCCTCAGGTGGGGGTGTTGATCTGCCCGATCACGGGCCCCTTCCCGCCGATGAGCGACAAGCTCGCGCAGGACCTGGTGGACGCGGCGGAGCAGACGGACAAACTGGTGTGCGTGGTGTGGGGCTCGCCCGTCGGCACCGAGGACGCCTATCGCACGACGCTCCTCGGCTCCTCGCGCGTTGCCACCTTCCGCACCTTCGCCAACTGCATCACGGCGGTGCGCGCGCATCTGGACCACCACCGCTTCACGACCGGCTACCGCTCCCCCTTCGACGAGGCGCCCCGCACCCCTTCGCCCTCCTTCCGCAAGGCACAGGCCCTGATGCGGCCCGGCCAGCAGCTCAGCGAGCACGCGGCGAAGCAGCTGCTGCGCGCGTACGGCATCCGGGTGCCGCGGGAGCAGCTGGTGACCAGCGCGGCGGCGGCCGTCCGGGCGGCCGGACTCGTCGGCTATCCCGTCGTCATGAAGGCGTCGGGGCCGCAGCTCGCGCACAAGACCGAGCTGGGCCTGGTGAAGATCGGCCTGACCTCGGCGAGCCAGGTGCGGGACGCCTACCGGGAGCTCACGGACATCGCCCGCTACGAAGGCGTCGCGCTGGACGGCATCCTGGTCTGCCAGATGGTCGAGCCGGGCGTCGAGATGGTCGTCGGCGTCACGCACGACGCGCTCTTCGGGCCGACCGTGACGGTCGGGCTCGGCGGCGTGCTCGTCGAGGTGCTGCGGGACGCGGCCGTGCGGGTGCCGCCCTTCGGCGAGTACCAGGCGAAGGCGATGCTGTCCGAGCTGCGCGGGCGCGCGCTCCTCGACGGGGTCAGGGGGGCGGCGCCCGCCGACGTCGACGCGCTCGTCGAAGTCGTGCTGCGCGTCGAGCGGATGGCGCTGGAACTCGGCGACGACCTCGCGGAGCTCGACATCAACCCCCTGATGGTGCTGCCGCGCGGGCAAGGGGCTGTCGCCCTCGACGCGCTCGCCGTCTGCCGGTGACCTACGGCGTACCCACGCCCGCACCCACGCCCGCACCCATCCCCGCATCCGCCCCCGCGCCCGCCCCCGTACGAAACGGAGCCACTCCCCCATGACAGCCTCCCCCGAACCCCGCGACCGACCGGACGCCGATCCCCACGACGCCCCCCACGAACCCCTCGACTCATTGATACGGCACACCACTGACAAAGCCGTCTCGTGGATCACGCTGAACCGGCCCGAAGCCATGAACGCCCTCACCCCCGACCAGCGCGAACGCGTCATCACGCTGCTCGGCGAGGCGTCCGGCGACCCCGCCGTACGGGCCGTCGTGATCACCGCGACCGGCAAGGGGTTCTGCGCGGGCGCCGACCTGCGCGGCGCATCCGTCGACCCGGGCGAACGCGTGCCCGGTGACGTCGCCCGCACCATCCGGCAGGGCGCCCAGCGGCTGATCGCGGCGGTCCTCGACTGCGAGAAGCCGGTGATCGCCGCGGTGAACGGCACGGCGGCGGGCATCGGCGCCCACCTGGCGTTCGCCTGCGACCTGGTCATCGCGGCCGAACCGGCCAGGTTCATCGAGGTGTTCGTGCGCCGCGGCCTGGTACCGGACGGCGGCGGCGCCTACCTGCTGCCCCGCCTCATCGGGCCGCAGCGAGCCAAGGAGCTGATGTTCTTCGGGGACTCCGTGTCCGCCGCCGACGCCGAACGGATGGGGCTCGTCAACCGCGTCGTACCGGCCGACGAGCTGGCGAAGACCGCACGGGAGTGGGCGGAGCGGCTCGCGGCCGGGCCGACCCGCGCGCTCGCCATGACCAAGCAACTGGTCAACGCGTCACTGGAGTCGGACCGCGCGACGGCGTTCGCGGCGGAGGCGGCGGCCCAGGAGATCAACATGACCACGGCGGACGCGAACGAGGGCGTCACGAGCTTCGTCACCCGCCGCACCCCGGCGTACCAGGGCCGCTGACCTCTTCACATCTGACGCCCCGTCAGCTTCAATGGTCGGTGTGATGGGACACGCAGGGATGGCGGCCACCGCTGTTCGATACCTCAGGTCGGTCGGGGCCCGCACCACTACGGCTTCCGTGGACACACCACCGCAGGCACTGCCCCGCCCTCAGCTGCGAGCGGTCGGCGACGACGAGCGGGCGCCGCTCGACCGGGGCGAATTCCGGCGCGTGCTGGGGAACTTCGCGACGGGCGTCACCGTGATCACGGCCCCGCCCGCGGGAGACGCCGGGGAAGGCGCGGGCCCCGCCGGCTTCGCCTGCCAGTCCTTCGCCTCCCTCTCCCTCGACCCGCCCCTGGTCTCCTTCATGGTGGCGCGTACGTCGACGACGTGGCCGCGCATCGCGCGCGCGGGCGTCTTCTGCGTCAACATCCTCGGCGCCGACCAGGGCGACCTGTGCCGCGCCTTCGCGGTGAGCGGCGCCGACAAGTTCGCCGGGGTGGCGTACGACGCGGCGCCGGTCTCCGGCTCCCCGCGCCTCGCCGGGGCGCCGGCCTGGGTCGACTGCACGATCCAGGCCGTGCACACCGGTGGCGACCACCTCATCGTGGTGGGCAGGGTGGACGCGCTCGGCGCGACCGAGGACGACGCCGACCCGCTGCTGTTCCACCGGGGGGCGTTCGGCCGCTTCACCCGCTGATAGCCGGAACCGACTGCTCCGAGTCGCGGCGCCGGATCACCAGCGCCATCAGCGCCGCCGCCGCGCACAGCGCCCCCGAGGCGTACCAGACCACGTCGTACGAGCCGAAGGCGTCCCGCGCCACGCCCCCGAGGAACGCGACCAGGGCGGCGCCCACCTGGTGTGAGGCGAGGACCCAGCCGAAGACGATCGCGCTGTCGTCGCCGTACTGCTCGCGGCAGAGGGCGAGGGTCGGCGGGACGGTGGCGACCCAGTCCAGGCCGTAGAAGACGATGAAGAAGATCATCGGCGGGTGGACGGTGGGCGCGAGCAGGATCGGCAGGAAGAGCAGCGAGCCGCCGCGCAGCGCGTAGTAGACGGCGAGCAGCCGCCGCGCGTCGAAGCGGTCCGTGAACCAGCCCGACGCGACGGTCCCGATGATGTCGAAGACGCCGATGACCGCGAGCAGCGATGCGGCGGCCGTGACGGGCATGTGGTGGTCGTGCGCGGCGGGCACGAAGTGGGTCTGGATGAGGCCGTTCGTCGAGGCGCCGCAGATCGCGAAGGTGCCCGCGAGCAGCCAGAAGGGGCCCGTGCGGGCGGCCTTGAAGAGGACGGTGACCGCGCGCCGCGCCGCTCCGGGGACGGGCGCGGGCTTGGGCACGAACTCGTCCGAGCCGTAGGGCTTCAGGCCGACGTCGGCCGGGTGGTCCCTGAGCAGCAGCCATACGAAGGGGACGACCACCAGGGCCGCGAGCGAGACCGTGACGGTGGCGGGCCGCCACTCGTGCGTCTCGACGATCCAGGAGAGGAGCGGCAGGAAGATCAACTGGCCGGACGCGGAGGCGGCGGTGAGGATACCGGTGACCAGACCGCGCCGTTCGGTGAACCACCGGTTGGTGACGGTGGCGGCGAAGGCGAGCGCCATCGAGCCCGAGCCGAGCCCGACGAGCAGGCCCCAGCAGAGCAGCAGCTGCCAGGCGGAGTCCATCCACACGGTCAGACCCGACCCGCACGCGATTACGACCAGCGCGACCGCGACGACCTTGCGGATGCCGTAGCGGTCCATGAGCGCGGCGGCGAACGGCGCGGTGAGTCCGTAGAGCGCGAGGTTGAGTGAGACCGCGAGCCCGACCGTGCCTCGCGACCAGCCGAATTCGTCGTTCAGCGGATCGAAGAGGAGACCGGGCAGCGAGCGGAAGGCGGCGGCGCCGATGATCGTCACGAAGGTGACGGCGGCGACGAACCACGCGCGGTGGATACGAGGGGTACGACGCCGGGGCGTGCTGCTCGGCGGGGTGCTCCGCGCGGGCGTCTCGGTTGTCTGGGTCACGTCATTCAGGATCCGAGAGTGGTCCGTCCCGAACGAGTGGCCCGAGGGACAGCGTTCGCTAGGATCGGGCCATGGCCCACGCACCGGAGACCGCCACCGCCACCGACGCTCCCCAGGACCGGCACCGCGTCGTCGTTCTCGCCCTGGACGGCGTGATCCCCTTCGAACTGGGCATCCCGCAGCGGATCTTCAAGGGCGCGCGCACCCCGGAGATGCGGCGCCTGTACGACGTCGTGACCTGCTCGGTCCGCCCGCCCGGCCCGATCCGCACGGACGCCGACTTCGCGATCCTCGTCGAACACGGCCCGGAGGCGCTGGCCACCGCCGACACCGTCGTGATCCCGGCGTCGTACGAACTGGGCCCCGTCTACGAAGAGGGCCGCCTCACCGAAGAACTCGCCGCCGCCCTCGCCCACATCCGGCCCGGCACACGGCTGGTCTCCATCTGCACGGGCGGCTACATCCTGGCCGCCGCAGGCCTCCTCGACGGCCGCCCCGCGACCACACACTGGTCGTCGGCCGACCACTTCCAGCAGCTCTTCCCCAAGGTCGACGTCGACGCGGACGTGCTGTTCATCGACGACGGCGACATCCTGACGTCGGCGGGCGTGGCCTCGGGCATCGACCTGTGCCTCCATGTCGTACGCCGGGACCACGGCACCGCGGTCGCCAACGAGGTGGCCCGCCGCACCGTCGTACCGCCCCACCGCGACGGCGGCCAGGCCCAGTACATCCACCGGCCGCTCCCCGACCCGCAGTTGGCGACGACGCGGACGGCGCGGGCCTGGGCGCTCGGCCGTCTCGACCAGCCGCTGCAACTACGCGACATGGCCGAGCAGGAGTCGATGTCGGTCCGCACGTTCACCCGGCGGTTCCGTGAGGAGGTCGGCATCAGCCCCGGCCAGTGGCTCACCCAGCAACGCGTGGAGCGGGCCCGCCACCTCCTGGAATCCACCGAACTCTCCGTCGACCAGGTGGCGCGGGACGCCGGATTCGGCACGGCCCAGTCGATGCGGCAGCACCTACAGGCCGCGCTCGGAGTCACCCCCACCGCATACCGCCGCACGTTCCGCCACGTCATCACGGGCTGAACTCCCGCGCCCCGCCACGGGCTTGGCCTCCCCCAGCACACCGACCAACGTCAGTACGACGCCGAGCGCCACGCCCGCCAGGATCGCCGTCGACGGCGAGACGACGCTCAGCAGCCCGCCGGCCAGCGAGCCGCTCGCCGCGTAACCGGCGCCCACGGCCGCGTACATCACCGAATAGCCCGCGGCCAGGGCGCTGGGCGGCAGCAGCTCGCGCAGCGACAGGTTCCGGGTGAGCATGGCGCCCGCCTGCAACACCCCGGCGGCCCCCAGAACACCGAACATCCACCACACACCCGGCACCACGGCCACCAGAGCCAGGCACCCGCAGAGCCCCGACATCAGCACCGCGCTCTGCGTCCGCAACCGCCCCGGCCACCGCCGCAGCCCGTACACGAACGACCCGCCGGCCGACCCCACCGCGAGCACCACCAGCAGCGGGCCCGCCCAGCCGACGGCGATCCCGCGCTGCTCGAGCAGCGCGGGCAGCAGCAGCTCCGCGAGCGCCAGCATCGACAGACTCGCCGCGCCCGTCACGAAGACCGGCCAGGCCCGCACGAGGATCCGCGCCATCGACTCGCCGCCCCGGTCTCCCGCGTCCGACTCCCACCCCGCGGGCAGCATCCACAGGCCCGCCACCGAGGCGGCCATCAGCAGCCCGGCCCCCAGCAACGGCAGGGCCGGGTCCACGCCCAGCGCAAGGCCCGTCACGGCGGCGGGCGCGACCGCCCAGATCCCGAAGGTCAGCATCGACTCGAGCGCCAGCGCCTGGGCGACGGCCTTCTCCGGCACGAGACTCGTCAGCAGCGCGCGCAGGCCGCCCGGCGCGGCGGCGGGTCCGGCACCCGCCAGGAAGGCGAGTCCCCCCAGTACGACGGGGTGCGTGCCCGGCAGGGCGCCAAGGCCCGCGAAGGCGAGCGCCCCCACGGCGAGTCCCACAGCGAGCTGTGGGCGCGCCCTCTCCGGCCTCATCCGCATCCCGAGCAGCGGGGCGCCGACGATCTCGCCCACGACGTACGCGGCGGCGAGGGCCGCGCCCAGGGTGTAGCCGCCCGGGCGCTCCCTCACCAGAAACACGAGGGCGAGCGGCGCGGCCGCCACGGGCATCCTGGCGCCCACCGCCACGATCCCCCACCGCGCGACGCCCCCCGAAACAACCTCCCGATACCCCATCCCCCGACGCTAACCACCCCGCTCCGTCGGGGCGCCCCATTTTCCGTCCCCCGCCTCTGAATGCCCAACTCCCTCAGGCCAGAACAGACCCGCCGCTTCGCGGCGGATGCATCCCACCCACCCGCCCGTGCGCCCCGCGACGCAGCTGCCAGGTAGGGGCAAGGACGGGAGCCCCCACCGGGTCGCAGGCGCACGCGCTCGCGAGGGGGTGTGGGGGTATGTGCGAACGGAGCACCGAGCGAACTCTGGCGTCTTTGGACTTGAGGCGTGACGCAGGGATAGCGAGTACGCACATACCCCCGCGCCCCCGCCCCACAGACGGGCAATAGGCGCGCCCCGCCAGACCCCTCAGAACGTAAGCACCCCCCGAGCCACCCTCCCCGCCCCCGCATCCGCAACCGCCTTATCGAAGTCCTCCAGGGCATACGTCGCCGTCACCAACTCGTCCAGGAGCAGGTGGCCGGTCCGGTACAGATCCGCGTACAGAGCGAAATCGCGCTGGGGGCGCGAACTCCCGTACCGGCAGCCGAGGATCGACTTGTCGAGGAACATCGAGGAGACGACGAAGGACGCCTCGGCCGTGGCGGTCGGCATGCCGAGCAGGACGGCCTGACCGTGCCGGTCCAGGAGGTCGACCGCCTCGCGGACGAGCTCCACGCGGCCCACGCACTCGAAGGCGTGGTCGGCCCCGGGCGGCAGTATGTCGCGCACCCCCTCCGTAGAGGAGAGGAAGTGCGTCGCGCCGAAGCGCCGCGCCACCGCCTCCTTCTCCGGATTCGCGTCGACCGCGACGATCGTCGCCGCCCCGGCGATCCGCGCGCCCTGCAGCACGTTGAGCCCGATCCCGCCCGCGCCGATCACCACCACCGTGTCGCCCCGCCCGACCCGCGCCCGGTTGAGGACCGCCCCCACGCCCGTCACCACCGCGCACCCGATCAGCGCCGCCGAGGTCAGCGGGATGTCGTCCGGGATCTTGACGGCCTGTACCGCCTTGACGACGGTGCGTTCCGCGAAGGCGGAGTTCGCCGCGAACTGGTACACGGGGGTGCCGCCCCGGGAGAACGGCTGGTCCGGCATGCCGATGGCCCGTCGGCACATCGTGGGCCGGCCCCGGTGACACTCGCCGCACGTACCGCAGTTGGCGATGGTGGAGAGCGCCACATGGTCCCCGGGCGCCACATGCGTGACCCCTGCCCCCACCGCCTCGACGACCCCGGCCCCCTCGTGCCCGAGCACCACCGGCACCGGGAAGGGGATGGTTCCGTCGATCACCGAGAGGTCGCTGTGGCACAGTCCGGCCGCCCCCACCGTGACCAGCACCTCCCCCGGCCCCGGCGCCCGTATCTCCAGGTCGTCGACGACCTCGGCCTGCTTCCCGTCGAAGACAACGCCCCTCATCGCGCACCCCTCACCGAGACCCCTTGGCCTCTCTCGGCAGACCGAGCACCCGCTCGGCGATGATGTTCCGCTGGATCTCGTCCGAGCCGCCGTAGATGGTGTCGGCCCGGGTGAAGAGGAAGAGGCGCTGCGTGGAGTCGAGTTCGTACGGAGTGGTCGGGGACCAGGCCTCCGGTCCGACGGCGGCCGCAGCCCCCCGCACCTCCATCGCCAGCTCCCCGAGCCGCTGATGCCACCCACCCCACAGCAACTTGGCCACGCTGGCCGCCCCCGCGCCCCCACCAGCACCCCCCAACGTCCGCAACGCGTTCCACCGCATCACCCGTAACCCCGCCCACTGCCGCACAAGCCGGTCCCGCAGCACCGGGTCCCGTACCGCCCCGGAGGAGACGGCGTCGCGGACCACGCCCGCGAGTTCCTCCGCGAAGCCGATCTGCTGCACGAGCGTGGAGACGCCGCGCTCGAAGCCGAGCAGCCCCATGGCGACCCGCCAGCCGTTGCCCTCGCCGCCCACCACATGGGCGGCACGCACGCGTGCGCCGTCGAAGAAGACTTCGTTGAACTCGCTCGTGCCGGTCAGCTGGCGGATGGGGCGGACCTCGATCCGTCCCGGCTGGTCCATCGGCACCAGCAGGAACGACAGCCCGTGGTGCCCCCGCCCCAGCCCCGGTCCCCGGGAGCCCTCCTCCGTACGCGCGAGGACGAAGCACCAGTCGGCCTCGTGGGCGAGTGACGTCCACACCTTCTGGCCCGTGATCCGGTACGTGCCGTCGCCGTCCCGCACCGCGCCCGTCCGCAGTCCGGCGAGGTCGGACCCGGCGCCCGGCTCGCTGTACCCCTGGCACCACAGGGTCTCGCCGCGTGCGATGGGCGGCAGGAACTCGTCCTGCTGCTCCCGGCTGCCGTACGCGAGGAGCGTCGGCGCGAGGAGGTTCTCGCCGATGTGTCCGTAGCGGCCGGGCGCCCGCACGCGCGCGTACTCCTCGGCCCAGACGACCTGCTGGGTCAGCGTGGCTTCCCGATTTCCGTACGAGGTCGGCCCCCACCCGAGCCCGATCCATCCCCCCTTCCCCAACTCCCGCTCCCAGGCACGCCGCACCGCCCCGTCCTCGTGCTCACTGCCGGGCCCGCCACTCCCCGCCACATCGGCGAACCCACCGGTCAGATGCTCCGCGAGCCAGGTCCGCGCCTCCGCACGGAATTCCTCGTCCTCGGGACCGAACCCGAAATCCACAGCCCCGCCCGCCTACGCGTCCGGCCGTTCCCGACCAGCCGCCGCCTTAGCCGCCGCCTTCGCCATCGCCTCCAACTGCGCCAGCAACGGCATCGGGTCCGTGCCCACCGTCCCCGGCAGGAAGTCCGCGATCTTCTCCGGGGTCCACGCCCCGTCGGCGTACCCGGCGCGCAGCTCGCGCGGCTGCGCCCATACGGCGATCTTGGGCCCGGCGATCGTGTAGACCTGCCCGGTGATCTCCTCCTCGCGCGCCCGGTCGCTCAGCAGATACACGACCAGCGCGGCGACGTCCTCCGGCTCGCCGATCTCCTTCAGCTCCATCGGTACGTTCGCGGACATCCGCGTACGCGCGACGGGTGCGACCGCGTTGGCCGTCACCCCGTACTTGTGGAGCCCCAGCGCGGCGCTGCGCACCAGCGAGATGATCCCGCCCTTCGCGGCGCTGTAGTTGGCCTGCGCGACGGACCCCTGGTGGTTGCCGCTGGTGAAGCCGATCAGGGTGCCCGAGCCCTGCTTCCGCATCACGGCCGACGCGGCGCGGAAGACGGTGAAGGTGCCTTTCAGGTGGGTGGCGACGACCGGGTCCCACTCCTCCTCGGACATGTTGAACAGCATCCGTTCGCGCAGGATGCCGGCGACGCACACCACTCCGTCGACGCGCCCGTACTCGGCGAGGGCGACGTCGACGATCCGCTGGCCGCCCGCCATGGTCGAGATGTCGTCGGCGACGGCGACGGCGTCCCCGCCCAGCGCCTGGATCTCCTTGACCACGGCGTCGGCCACCTCGCTGGTCGGCTCGCCGCCCGCCACGGAGACGCCGTAGTCGTTGACGACGACCTTCGCCCCCTCGGCCGCCGCGGCGAGCGCGACGGCCCTGCCGATGCCGCGTCCGGCGCCGGTCACGGCCACCACCTTGCCTGCCAAGAAGTTCCCCACGCCGGCCCCTTCCCGAGGTTTCTGACGACCCGTTAGATTTTATGGCCCGTCAGACGGCGGAAGACAAGACCCAGGGAGGGCCCATGTCACTGCCCCCGGAGTTCCACGACATCGCCAAGCGCGTGAACAACTGGGGGCGTTGGGGCGCCGACGACGAGGTCGGCACGCTCAACCTCGTCACCGACGACGTCGTCCGCGCGGCCGCCGGCGAGATCCGCTCCGGGCGCCGCGTCGCGCTCGCGCTGCCGCTCAAGGAGGACGGCGTACAGACGGGCCTGATCCCCGGCCGCGTGAACCCGCTGCACACCATGGTGCAGATCAACCAGGAGCTGTTCGGCCCCGGCACGGTCGCCACCAGCGACGACGCGGTGACGATGGGCCTGCAGACGGCCACGCACTGGGACGCCCTCACCCACGTGTCGCACTCGGGAAAGATCTACAACGGCCGTCCCGCGACGAGCATCACCGCCCACACCCGCGCCCGGTTCAGCGGCATCGACAAGGTCCCGCACATCGTCTCGCGCGGCGTCCTGCTCGACGTCGCGCGCGCCAAGGGGCTCGACCGGCTGCCCGGCGATCACGCCGTCACACCCGAAGACCTGGACGAGGCGGCGGAGTTCGGGGGCGTCACGGTCCGGGCGGGCGACATCGTGCTCGTACGCACGGGACAGATCCAGGTCTACCTGGCGGGCGACAAGCACGCGTACGGCTATCCCTCACCGGGGCTTTCGGTGCGTACGCCCGAGTGGTTCCACGCGCGGGACGTGGCGGCGGTCGCCAACGACACCCTCACCTTCGAGATCTTCCCGCCGGAGACCGAGAACCTGTGGCTGCCCGTGCACGCGCTCCACCTGGTCGAGATGGGGATGCTCCAGGGTCAGAACTGGAATCTGGAGAACTTGTCCACAGCCTGTGCACAAGTTTCCCGCTACACGTTCCTGCTCTCGGCGATGCCCGAGCCGTTCGTCGGCGGGACGGGCACTCCGGTGGCGCCGGTCGCCGTGCTCTGAACGCACCACGCGTCACCAAGAACCGCACCGCGAACACCGCACCCGCCCCGGACGGCGGCGCGTCGGCTTCCGCCCCGAGCGCGCCGCCGCGCACGCCACCGTCCGGCTCCGGCACTCGGTCCCGTCCTCTGCGGCCACGAAGGGACTGACGCCGAAAGCGCGACCCACACTTCGTCGAGGACCCCCGTCACTGGGCACCCTCGACGTCCCCTCGCAGCGAATCGCTGCACACAAGCGTGATCAATCGGACACCGCACGTCAACACCCGCTCGGGGATTAGTGAGGTATGCCCCTTTTGTCACACCCGCGCACAGGCGCGCGCACCGTGGCACAGGACGGCGCATACGGGCTCAGGGCCCGGCTCAGACCGCCTCGTAGGCGATGTCGGCGTCGCCGTAGGCCGTCCTGTTGTAGACCGTCCCGCCGTAGGCCTTCGCGCCGTAGACGGCCCCGGCCCCGTCACACGCCGTGACGCCGTGCGGCGTCGCGTCGTAGGCCCGCGCCACGCAGGGTGCCGCGTCGTGGGCCTGGACGTCACAGGTCGTCGTGTCGTAGGCCCTCGCGTCGTAGGCCGCCCCGTCGTGGGTCGTCCCCTCGAACGCGACCGCCGCGACACCGGGCTCGCACCGGTCCACCTCGCACCAGATGCTCTTGCCCGAGCCCTCCGGCTGCCAGCCCCAGCGGTCGGCGAGGCCGTCGACGAGCTCCAGGCCGCGGCCGTTGGTGTCGTCACCGTCCGCGTGCCGCTGCGCCGGTGGCCGGGCGCTCATGTCCGCCACCTCGACCCGGACCGTCCCCGGCACGTCCGGGCCTGTCTCGTCGGCCGGGCCGCCCGGAAGCAGCATGCGCAGCACGGCCGGGCAGCCCGTGTGCACGACGGCGTTGGTGACGAGCTCCGAGATCAACAGGATCAGGGTCTCGGCCACTGGCTCATCGGCTTCTATCCCGGAGCCCGCCAGTCGTGAACGGGCCCAACGCCTGGCCCGTCCCACTTCTGCGGGGTCGGCCCCGACCTCCAGCTGAACTTGAAGCACCTGCACCGCTCACACCATCCGAACCGGCGGACACATCGCCTCGCGACTCCACAGGGTCACCGAACGTGATCCCCTTGGGAGACAGCATGATTGACGTTCAGTCACCCCAACAAGCGCTTCGGGCATATTCCAGCGCGAAGGAGTACGCGTGCTGCATACTGTGCGACGCGCGCCGCGGGGGGTCGAACAGGCGGTGGCATCGCCCCGCCCTGTCCTGCGAGCGGCGCGCATTGCCGGGTGCGGCGCCGCCACATGGGCAGCACCGGCATGGCTCGGCCTCTGAACCACTCGCATCTCACACAAGGTACCCGAGCCGGACACCGACTCCATGCCGTGACGAGTCACGCGTAGGACACAACCCGATATCGACGCTCAGTAGTCTCCGCGCGAGCGGGCCCAGCCGCACACAACAACCTCCGAAAACCCCTTATATCGGGCAGACCAATTTTTTGGGGCGGCCCCTCAGAGCGCCTCGGCCAGCTCCTCCTCGGCGTCCCGCGCCGACCGCCCCAGCTCGGCCCGCACCCAGGCCCGCTTGAGGTGCAGATGCACCTCTGCCTCCCAGGTGAACCCCATGCCGCCGTGCACCTGGAGGCAGTCGCGCGCGTTGCGCACGGCCGCGTCGTCGGCGAGCAGCTTGGCGGCCGACGCGTCCAGCGTGTCCCCGGTGACGGCCGCCGCGTACACGGCGGCGCGGGCCAGTTCGGACCGTACGAGCATCTGTGCGCACAGGTGTTTCACCGCCTGGAAGGCGCCGATGGGCCGGCCGAACTGCTCACGGCGCCGGGCGTGTTGGACGGCCGTCTCGCAGCTGCGGGTGGCGCTGCCGAGCTGTTCGGCGGCGTAGAGGAGGGCTCCCCGGGTGAGGCTTCCGGCGGGCGGCACCCGGTGCAGCGGCGTCAGCGGGTCGACGGAGCGCAGCGGCACCGCGTCCGTCACGTCGCCCCGCACCACGTCCGCCTCGTCAAGCCACGGCACCAGCGAGCCGTCGACCGCGGTCACCACGGCCTCCCCCGTCGCGGCGCCCGGCACGACCCCGGCCGCGAGGAACGACGCCACCGCGGGCCCCGGCAGCAGGGCCCGCCCCGCCTCCTCGAAGATCAACACGGCCTCCGGGAGCCCCAGTCCGACCCCGCCCTCCGCCTCGGGCAGGGCCAGCGCGAAGAACCCGGCCCGCCCAAGGTCGCGCCAGAGCACTCGGTCGACACGGGCCGTCAGGCCGTGAGCCATGGCGTCACGCAGGGAGAACCGTCCCTGGAGCAGCTGCCGCATGCCGTCCCGCAACGCGCGCTGTTCGTCGCTCAGTTGGAAGTCCACGCGGACGCTCACCGCCCCTTCGGCAGGCCGAGGATCCGCTCGGCCACGATGTTCTGCTGGATCTGAGAGGTCCCCGCGGCGATCGTGTACGAGAGCGAGGAGAGGCGGTCGAGGGTCCACTCGTGCCCGAGGTCGAGGGCGCCCGCGCCGAGGACCTCGGCGGCGGCGTCGTACAGCTCCTGGCGTGCGTGCGAGTAGCGCAGCTTGAAGACCGAGCCGCCCACGCCCGGCACCCCGCCCGTGCGCTGCGCCTCGCTCACGTTCCACTGCGTGAGCCGCCACAGCCCGGCGAACTCCGCGCTCAGGCGTCCGAGCCTGCGGCGCAGCGCCGGGTCGTCCCAGCGGCCGTTCGCGCGGGCCTCGCGGGCCAGCTCGCCGAGGACGCGCCGGCAGGCCACCACCTCCCCCACGAAGGCGGTGCCGCGCTCGTAGGAGAGGGTCACCATCGTCACGCGCCAGCCGTCGTTCTCGTCGCCGACGCGGTTGGCCACCGGTATCCGCACCTCGTCGAGGAACATCTCCGCGAACTCGGTGGACCCGGCGAGGGTGCGCAGCGGGCGCACGGTGATGCCGGGCGCGTCCATCGGCATCGCGAGCCAGGTGATGCCCCGGTGCTTGGGCACGGTCTCGCTGACCGGTGCCGTGCGCACCAGGAGCTCGCACCAGTCGGCGACCTCGGCGTGGGAGGTCCAGATCTTGGACCCGCTCACTACGTAGTGGTCGCCGTCGCGCCACGCGCGCGTGCGCAGCGACGCGAGGTCGGACCCGGCGTCGGGTTCGCTGAACCCCTGGCACCACACCTCGTCGCCGCGCAGGACGGGCGGCAGCCACCGCTCGCGCTGTGCGGGCGTGCCTTCGGAGGCGATGGTCGGACCGGCGTGCAGGAGGCCCACGAAGTTGGCCCCCACGTAGGGGGCGCCCGCCTTCTCCGTCTCCTCCAGGAAGATGAGCCGCTGCGTCGGGGAGGCGTCCCAGTGGACCTCTCCGTAGCCCGCGTCGTACAGCATGCGCTGCCATGCGGTGTCGTAGGCGCGGCGGCCCGGCCAGTCGTGGGGGGAGGGCTTGGCGGGGAGCTTCGGCAGCACCGCCGTGAGCCACTCGCGCAGCCCGGCCCGGAAGGCTTCCTCCTCGTCGGTGTACGTGAGGTCCATGCGGCTCCTACGTGTCCGATACGCGAGCTGACGCTCCGTCAGACGGCAGGCTAGCCCCGCGCCCCTGGACCGACAAGGCGCCGGGGCCTACGCTCTCGGCAGCATCTGACTGACCGTCAGTTCAGCGAGTCGGACCCGTCGGCCGGGAGGGGATCGCATGAGGACCTCGGAGAACGAGACCGCGTACGAGGAGAACAAGGCCGCCTACGAACTGGGCGCGTCCCGCACCCTCTGGGAGCTGGTCGCGCGCCGCGCCGCCCTCACCCCCGACAGGCCCGTCCTCATCCAGGCCGCCGACGATCCCGCGGACGACCGCACGCTCACCTTCGGTGAGCTGCGGGACCGCGCCGAGCGCGTCGCCGCCGGGCTGTACGAGAGGGGCGTGCGGCCCGGCACGGTCGTCGCCTGGCAGCTGCCCACCCGCATCGAGACGGCCGTGCTGTCCTTCGCGCTCGCCCGGCTCGGCGCCGTCCAGTCGCCCGTCATCCCCTTCCACCGCGACCGCGAAGTCGGCTTCGCCCTGCGGGAGTCGAAGGCCGAGTTCTTCGCCGTGCCGGGCGTCTGGCGCGGCTTCGACCACACGGAGATGGCGCGCAGGCTCCGCACGGGCCACGACATCGAGGTGTTCGAGGCGTACGAGTCGCTGCCCGAGGCCGACCCCGCCGTGCTGCCCCCGCCGCCCTCCGACGGCACGTCGGTGCGCTGGATCTACTGGACGTCGGGCACCACGTCCGACCCCAAGGGCGTGCTGCACACGGACCGTTCCCTCATCGCGGGCGGCTCGTGCCTGGCCCACGCGCTGCGGCTGACGGCGTCGGACGTCGGCTCGATGGCGTTCCCCTTCGCGCACATCGCGGGCCCCGACTACACCGTGATGCTGCTGCTCTACGGTTTCCCCGCGGTGATGTTCGAGCACTTCGCGCTGCCCGCCGCGCTCGACGGCTACCGGCGGCACGGCGTGACCGTGGCGGGCGGGTCGACGGCGTTCTACTCCATGTTCCTCACCGAACAGCGCCGGATGCCGGAGGGACGGAAGGTCATCCCGACCCTGCGCCTCCTCGCGGGCGGCGGGGCACCGAAGCCGCCGGAGATCTATTACGCCGTCGTACGCGAGATGGGCTGCCAACTCACGCACGGGTACGGCATGACCGAGGTGCCGATGATCACCATGGGCGCCCCGGACGACACCGCGGAGAACCTCGCGACGACCGAGGGGCTACCTCCGGAGGGCATGGAGATCCGCATCACCGACGCGGACGGCACCGTGCTGCCGCCCGACACGGACGGCGAGGTGCGGCTGCGCGGCGAGGCCGTCTGCCAGGGCTACGTGGATCCGGCGCAGAGCGCGGACGCCTTCGACGCCGACGGGTTCCTCATCACCGGGGACCTCGGCCGCCTCAAGAAGACCGGGCATCTGGTCCTCACCGGGCGTGCGAAGGACATCATCATCCGCAAGGGGGAGAACATCTCCGCCAAGGAGATCGAGGACCTGCTCCACCAGCACCCGGCCGTGGGCGAGGCCGCGGTCGTCGGACTGCCCGACCCGGAGCGCGGCGAACGGGTCTGCGCGGTGGTCGAACAGCGGGAAGGCACGGGTGTGTTGTCGCTGGAGGCGGTCACCGCGTACCTGCGCGGGGAAGGCCTCGCCACCTACAAACTGCCGGAGCAGCTGGAGCTGGTCGAGGCGCTTCCCCGCAACGACACGCTGCGCAAGGTCCTCAAGTACAAGCTGCGGGAGCGCTTCTCCGGCTCCCGGGCGTGACCCTACCGAGGCGCCGCGATCACTCGGGGACGGTGAAGTACTGGGCGAAGGCCGTCACGATCTCCTGCTCCGAGACCCGGCCGTCGTGGTCCACGTCCAGGGCGGCCGCGACGCCCTCGGCGATCTCCTCGGGCACGCCCAGCGCCTTGAGCGCGCGCTTGGCCTCCACGGGGGTCACCGCGGCATCCGCGTCACCGTCGGCGACGTCGATCGCCGCGTGCAGGAACGGCCGGGCGATCTCGGCGAACCGGTCCGGGTTGTCCCGCAGCCGCTTCACCGCGCCGCCCACGAACTCGTCGCGGGTGATGCGCTGGTCGCCGTCGCGGTCCGCGATCCCGGCCATGCCCTGCCAGAAAGCCTCGGCCCCGATGTAGAGGGCCTGCCCCTTCTCGGACCGCGCCGTCGCGTCGAACTCCGTGCACAGGGCCGCCGCCGCCGTGCTGAAGTCCTCACGGGAGATGTAGCCGTTGCCGTCCTGGTCGAAGGTGGCGAACCGGGCCGCGATCCTACGCTCGTACTCGGCACTGTCCATGATCTTCGGGCCGCCTCACTTCCGCGGTTGGGTGCGTGCTCAGGGGGTGTGTCCCCGGCAGCGAGCGTACGTCCTCGCAGGCCACCGGGGGGCGGGAAAGCGTCGCTTGTGTCAAGACCGCCGGAATTCCGGGACAAGAGCGTGCCACGGGAGTGATGTGCTGCACTGTCCTGCGTGGAAGCGGTAGCGGCGAGTGTCATAGCGGTCCTCGGAACCCTGCTGGGTGCGGGGATCACCCACTCCTTCCAGCGGAGGGCGATCGAACGGACGGAGCGGTTCACGCGGGGCGAGAAGCTGCGGCAGGAACGGATCGACGCGTACTGCGCGTACGCGGGCGCGCTGGTCAACTACCGGCGGATACTGGTCGACCGCTGGTTCAGCAGGGCGGAGAACCGGCACGAAGAGAGCGAGGAGTCCCGCTTCCGCTCGTACGAGATGCGGTCCGAGGCCCAGGAGGCGCTGTTCCGCGTGCAGTTGCTCACCAGCGACGACGACCTCGTACGGCTCGCGTGGGAGACCCTCGACCACGTCGCCGAGGTGCACAGGGCCGACGACCGCGACGAGCTCGCCGAGCGGCGCCGCGTCTCGCGCGACGCCATCAACTCCTTCGTGGCGATCGCGAAGCGGCACGTGTAGAACAGGCCCACAGGCCCCGCGTGCTAGGCGGAGAGCGGTGTAGCCCCGTCGTCCAGCGCCGCCGGCACGTCCGGGAAGACCTCGAAGAGCCTGCGCACGCCGAGCGCCGCGAGGACCCGGTTGACGTGCGAGCCGTCCTCGGCGCCCTGGGCGGGCAGTATCAGCCGCAGCCGGCCCTGGAAGGAACGGATCAGCCGCCGGGTGGCGATCAGCACACCGACGCCGCTGGAGTCGCAGAACAGCACTTCGGAGAGGTCGAGCACGATACGGCGGCGGCCGTCGGCCACGGCGTCGTGCACGCGCTGGCGGACCATCGGCGAGGTCATCAGGTCCATCTCACCGGAGACGCACAGCACGGCCCAGCCCGCCTGCTCGGCCACTGTCACCTTGAGCGTCACGCGCCACGCCTCTCGCTCGCCCTCACCTGCCCCGCCGTCGCGGAGTGATCCGGAAGCAGTCCTTACGTTTCGTTCAGCTTCGGCTGCCCCATCCGTCCCTCCATGAAACACCAGCAGGCCACCGTCAATATCATCCGGCCTCCACCGGGGAGCGGGCTTTGCCGCAATCAAGAGTGGTTCGTCAGCGGCGCCGACTACATTCGAGGGAGCGACAGCACCAGGAGCAGGGAACTCGAAGTACCGTTCGAGTAGGCAGCACAGGGCAAGCGCACGAGGGGGCCGCATGCCGAAGGACGCGCCGCGGCGCTGGGACCGCCGGATGCAACAGCGGCTCGCGCACGGAGAAGCCGCCGCGCTGGGAGAGCTCTACGACCGCTTCGCCTCGCTCGTGCACGGCCTCGCGCACCGCGTCCTCGGCGACGTGGCCGCCGCCGACCGCGTCACCCGCGAGGTCTTCGGCCACGTCTGGGAGAACCCCGACGCGTACGACCCGCGGCAGGGCCCCCTGCGCTCCTGGATCGCCACCCTCACCCACCAGCAGGCCGTCCGCCGGCTCCGCCAGACCGAGTCCGCCGCCCTCGCGCGCGGCGGCGAGGGCACCAGGGAGGACCTGGAGCGCAAGGTCCGCCGGGCCTCCGCCGCGGCCCGCGCGGACTACATCGTCACGGCCATGCCCACCCCGCTCCGGGCCGCCCTGGAGCTCGCCTACTTCCAGCGCCGCGACTACCGCCAGACGGCGGCCGACCTCGGCGTCACCGAGGACGAGGCCCGCCGCAGGCTCCGCCTGGGCCTGCAACTGCTCTCCACGGCCAACGACGCCCCCACCCGCTCGTCCGGCCCCGGAGCGGCGCTGTGACCGGCGCCGACCGCCCCGAGCCCCACGACGAGCCCGACCGCACCGAACCCGACCGCACCGGGCCCGACGGCACCGCGCCGCGCATACCGACACCGCGCGCCTCCATAGAGGACACC